>JBEPUZ010000145.1:0-11660 GCA_041691275.1 Actinomycetota bacterium
AGCCCGAGGGAGCCATGGAGGTGCGGACGAAGCGCAGCGCAGCGGAGCCCGAGGGGGCCATGGAGGTGCGGACGAAGCGCAGCGCAGCGGAGCCCGAGGGGGCCATATTCAGTGCACCGGCTCGGGGGTGTGCAACGTTCCGGCAAACACGTCGAACCAGAAGCCGCCGAGGTTCGGGATGAGCGCGCCGATGTCGGCGCCCGCGCGCGTCGCGACGAGGCGCAGCATCCCGTGATGGGTGACGATGCACGCGATGCCGGTCCCCGCGTGGGCCAGCACGCGCTCGAGCGCGTCGTCGAACCGCGTGAGCACGTCGATGTCCTCCTCGCCGCCCGGGGGTGCGCTCAGCTCGCCCCGCCTCCACGCAGCGCGCATGCCGGGCCAGTGCTCATCGATCTCGGCGCCCGTGAGGCCCTGCCACTCGCCACCGTTGCGCTCGCGGAAACCCGTGTCGGTGATGACGGGTGACTCCACGTGGGCGGCGATGATCTCGGCGGTGCGGGTCGCCCGTTCGAGGTCGGAGGTGTAAATAACGCGCGGGGCGAAGCTGTCGTGGGCCAGGGTCCGGGCCCGGGCCGAGGCCTGCGCCTCGCCGGCCGGGGTGAGCGGTGCTTCGAGCCAACCCTGCCAACGCCCCTCGACGTTCCAGGTCGACTCGCCGTGACGGAGCACGAGAAGTCGTTGTTCGTGAGTCTTGGACATGGGAATCACAGTGAACCAGAGTCGGTTTGACCGAGACGTTCACTGCCGCGAAACTTGACCAGCCGGTCAAGTTCACGTGACCGCTCGATCTTGCTCGACTATTTGGAGGCTCCCATGCCGACCGCAGTCATTGTCGACGCTCTGCGCACACCCCTCGGACGCCGTAACGGCGAGCTGAAGGACGTGCACCCGGTCGATCTCGTCGCCCACGTGTTGCAGTCGATCGTCGAGCGCAACGGCGTCGATCCGGCGCTCGTCGAAGACGTGATCATGGGTTGCGTCATGCAGGTCGGCGAGCAGGGCATCAACGTCGGTCGTAACGCGGCGCTCGCGGCGGGCTTCCCCGAGACCACGGTTGGCACGACCATCGACCGGCAGTGCGGATCGTCGCAGCAGGCCGCGCACTTCGCAGCCCAGGGCGTCATCGCCGGCGCGTACGACATCGTGATCGCGGCCGGCGTCGAGAGCATGACGCGGGTGCCGATGGGCGCGTCCGTCGCCGACGGCAAGTACGGCTTCCCGTTCGGGCCGATGATGACGGGCCTCTACCCGAACCTCGTGCCGCAGGGCATCTCGGCCGAGCTCATCGCCGAGAAGTGGGGAATCTCCCGCGAGGACAACGACCGGTTCTCGGCCGAGTCGCATGTGCGCGCGGCCCGGGCCCGCGCCGAGGGCCGTTTCGACAAGGAAATCCTGCCGATCACGGTCACCGGCGAGGCCGGCGAATCACTGGTCACCCAGGACGAGGGAATCCGCCCCGACTCGTCGATGGAGACGCTCGCCAAGTTGAAGCCGGCGTTCAAGCCCGACGGCGTGGTCACCGCGGCCAACTCCTCGCAGATCACCGACGGCGCAGCCGCGTTGTTGATCATGAGTGAGGAGAAGGCGAACGAGCTCGGCCTCAAGCCCCGGGCCCGCTTCCACACGTTCGCGCTCGCGGGCGTCGACCCCGTCCTGATGCTGACCGGTCCCATCCCGGCGACCACGAAGGTCCTGGAGCGGGCGAAGATGACGCTCGACCAGATCGACCTCGTCGAGATCAACGAGGCCTTCGCCCCGGTCGTGTTGTCGTGGGAGAAGGAGCACCACCCCGACATGTCGAAGGTGAACGTCAACGGCGGCGCGATCGCCCTCGGTCACCCGCTCGGCGCGTCGGGCACCCGGCTCATGGCGACATTGCTCAACGAGCTCGAGCGCACAGGCGGCCGCTACGGCCTGCAGACGATGTGCGAGGGCGGCGGCATGGCGAACGCCACGATCATCGAGCGTCTCTAGGCATCGAGCACTTGTGGCCGAGGTCGGCCGGGTCGGCCCGATCGCCGGAGGGTTCCGACCCGGACGTACCATCGACCTCGGATGGATGCCATCTGGTTCGCGCTCAAAGCGCTCGCGGCGATCGTCGCAGCGGTACTGATCTACCTGTGGGGCGCGCGCAGCATCGCGGGCTTCGCGAGGGGCGAGCCGCCGCCCGACCCGTCCGAGGCCGTGCTCGAGGACGTCGATCTGCGCTACCGCTGCATTGTGTGCGGCGCTCAGCTCGTGTTGTTCGCCGCGCCCGAGGGCGACATCCCGGAAGCGCCGCGGCACTGCCGGGAGCCGATGATCCTGGTCGCGCCCGTCGAGTAGACGGGCGCTCACAGGTCGAAGCGGATCTCCCGCTCGATGACGAGACGGGCGAGGTCGTCGAGGATCAGGTTGGTGGCGTCAGCGCGGATCAGCATCCGATCGAGGGCCTCTCGCGGGGAACACTCGGCCTGCACCGACACCATCCCCGACGCCTGGTGCACGACCGAGGAGAGAAAATCGTCCGGTCGCGCCATGTCAATCGACGGTAAGG
This sequence comes from Actinomycetota bacterium, assembly GCA_041691275.1. GTDB lineage: Bacteria > Actinomycetota > Acidimicrobiia > IMCC26256 > PALSA-610 > PALSA-610. The sequence goes on from JBEPUZ010000145.1 coordinate 2,540, forward strand.
CCTACCCGACGGTATTGCCACCGATTCCCTCGGGAATCACTCGCGGTTTTCCACAGGCTGTGGACAAGTCTGTGGGGAATCACACGTTTGCGATTCGGTCACCTGTTGGACACCCGCTGGTCAGCGGTAGTTGGTGGCCATGAGGAACCCGCCGCTGATCAGGGCGATCCCGAGCAGGAGGTAGCGGTTCTCGGTGTCGGCGCCTGGGAGCAGGTTCAGGTAGTTCGTGATCACCACGACCAGGCCGACCGTGAGCAACGTCGTGAGCCCGACCGGCACCCAGAGCTTCGAGGGGGGTGCTTTCTTCGGCGGCGGCGGCGTGTAGCGCGACCGCTTGCTCCTACTCTCCGGCATGGCGCAGAGCGTACGCGACAATGGCACCGTGCCGCGCGTGCTGGTGATCGACAACTACGACTCCTTCGTCTACAACCTCGTCCAATACCTGGGTGAGCTGGGCGCCGAGCCCGTCGTCCATCGCCACGACGCCGTGTCGCTCGACGAGATGCGCGCGGTCGCTCCCGACGCGGTGCTCATCTCCCCCGGTCCGGGCCGACCCGGCGACGCGGGCCTCTCCAACGACGCGATCCGCGCGTTCGGCGAGACCGGTACCCCGGTGCTCGGCGTGTGCCTCGGTTTGCAGTGCATCGGGGAGCTCTACGGCGGCTCGGTGGTGCGCGCTCCGCAGGTCATGCACGGCAAGACCTCGGAGATCCGTCACGGTGGGGTCGGTGTGTTCGCGGGCCTGCCCGATCCGTTCGCCGCGACCCGCTACCACTCGCTCGTCGTCGCCCGGGAGACTGTCCCCGACGTGCTCGAGATCACCGCGGAGTCGGAGGACGGGCTCGTGATGGGCCTGCGCCACCGCGAGTTCCCGATCGAGGGCGTGCAGTTCCATCCCGAATCGATCCTCACGGACGGCGGTCACCGCCTGCTGGCGAACTTCCTGGCCGGCGCGGGCGCGGCCGGGGCGCCCGGGGCAGGTGCGCGCCTCCGCGCGTGACCTCGGCCAGGCCGTCGTCGAGTAGCGATGCCAACACCTCACCGTCGATCTCGGCGGTCGGGACCGATCCGACCCGCAGCTGCGCCATCACGATCCCGCGCCGCTGCCGGAACGATCCTTCGAACCGGCCCTGACGATGCTTCGTCTCGTCGCCGTGGGTTCCGCGCGTCGCGCATTCGGCGACGATCGGGCACCGGTCACACGCGGGCGTGCGCGCCACGCACACGGTCGCGCCGAGATCCATCATCGCCAGTAGGCGGTCGCGCGGCTTCAGCTCGCGGCCGAGCTCCCGTACGCACGCCTCCGCTTCCGGATCCGTAAGCCGCCTACCTTGCACCCGCTCGCACACCCGCCGGATGTTCACCTCGATACCGACCTGGTCGTCGTCGTCGACCTGCGCGCGTAGCGCGGCCGCGGTGTAGCGGCCGACCCCCGGCAGCTCGGAGAGGTCTTCGGGCCAACCGTTGGTGGCGATGCAGCTCGCCGACTCCCAGAGCCTGCGGGCTCGACGCGGATAGCCGAGCCGGCCCCACGCGCCGATCACCGCGCCCGGACCCGCGACCGCCATCGCTTCCGGCGTGGGGAACTCGGCCATGAACGCGTCGAACGCCGCGGCGACGCGCGGCACCTGCGTCTGTTGCAGCATCACCTCGGAGACGAGCACCGTCCAACGATCTCGGGACGCGCGCCACGCCAGCGTGTGGCGACCGTGTTCCCGGTACCAGCGCGCGAGCGCGGTCGTCACGGCCCGGTGGTCGACGTCGGCGTGGTGGTGCTGGTTGTGCTCGTGCTGGAGCTCGACGAGGCGATGCCGATGGTCAGGACGACGGTGCTGTTCGGCGGCGCCTGTGATCCGCCGTTCGGGCTCTGACTGACCACGATGCCGACGTTGGCGTCGTCGACCTTGCGCAGCGTCGAGACCGTGAAACCCTTCGCGACCAGGTTCGACTTCGCGACCGCTTCAGTGTTGCCGACCTGGCTCGGCACCTGGACGGTCTGGGCACCGCTCGACACGTAGATGTTGATGCGCGTGCTCAACGCGACCTTCTGCCCCGCGGGGGGATCGGTGCGAATAACCGACCCCGACGGCACCGAATCGTTGTTCTCCTGGATCGCGGGGCCGAGGTTCGTGAAACCGTTCGTCTCGAGTTGCTGGGTTGCCTGGTCGAAGCTCTGGTTCTTGACCTGGGGCACCTCGGTCGGGGCGGGACCGGTCGACACGAAGATGGTCACGTTCGACCCGACCGGTGCGTTGGCGCCGGGCTTGGGACTCGTGTCGTACACGGTGCCGGTCGGCGCCGCGTTCGACTGCGGGGTCTGCACGACCACGAAGCCGAGCCCCTTCAGCTCGAGCCCGACCTGGTCGGCGGGGCGTCCGTTGAGCACGTCGAGCGGGATCGTCGCCTGCGCGGTGCCGCTGCTGACGAAGAGCGTGACGGTCGTGCCGCGCGAAGCGTTCTGCCCGGCGGCCGGGTTCTGGCGCGCCACGATGTCGACGGCAACAGTCGAGCTCGCGACCCGTTGAATCGTCGCCTTCAGGTGGTGACTCTCGAGGTCGGCCGTCGCGACGGCGACATTCTTCGTCACCACGTTCGGCACGGACACAGTTTCCTGCGAGCTCCCGAGCTTTACCGCGGCGAAGAGGATCGCGCCGACGACGGCGGCGAGACCGAGCAGAGTGAGGATCCACACGAGTGCGGTGTTAGGGCGTTTGCGGGGGGCGGTGGTGAGGCCGGCGACGCGCCCGCGCTCGTCGACGCGCGGGTTCATGACCGTCGACGCGCCGTAGGCGGCTGCCGCGGCGGCGGGAGTAGCGCGCACGGCCGCGCCGGCTTCGGGCGTGGGATTGTCGACCACGAGCGCGTCGGCCGGCGCGCCGACGACGGGCCGGCCCCGGCGGAACCGGAGGATGTCGGCGCGCATGTCGTCGGCAGTCTGGTACCGGTTCTCGGGCGCCTTCGACAACGCGGTGACGATGATGTGCTCGAGGTCGGCGGGGACGTCGGGGTTGCGTTCCGTCGGCAGCACCGCCGCTTCGCGGACGTGCTTGTACGCGACCGACACGGGTGAGTCGGCGGTGAACGGAGCGACTCCGGTGACCATCTCGTAGAGCACGACCCCGAGCGCGTACACGTCGCTGCGGCCGTCGACGGGAAGCCCTTGCGCCTGCTCGGGCGAGAAATAGGTGGCGGTACCCATGACCGAACCGGTCTGCGTGAGGCCGTCGCTCGTCCCTGCGCGCGCAATACCGAAGTCGGTGACCTTCACGGTGCCGGTGCGCGTGAGGAGCACATTGCCGGGCTTCACGTCGCGGTGCACTACGCCGTTGCGGTGCGCGAACGCGAGGGCCGACGCAATCTCGGCCGTGATCTCCGCGGCCTGGTTCGGGTCGACGGGAGCTTCCGCTCGGATGAGGTCGCGCAGGGACCGACCCTCGACGTACTCCATCACGATGAAGTACGTACCGTCTTCTTGGCCCCAGTCGTAGATCGCGACGATGTTCGGGTGGTTCAGGTTCGCGGCGGCCTGGGCTTCCCTCCGGAAGCGCTCGACGAACGACGGTTCGCGCGCGTACTCGGGGAAGAGCGCCTTCAACGCGACCGGCCGGTTCAACAGCTGATCGTGCGCGAGATAGACCTCGGCCATCCCGCCCTGGGCGATCTCGCGTTGGATCTCGTAACGATTCGAAAAGACCCTGCCGGCCAGCGTCATGGTGGCGAAAACCCTATCTGCCGGTTCACGGCGTGCCTGCCGGGCTGCCACAGGGCGAGGTCTTCGCCGGAGTGTTCAGCAGGGTCTGGAGTACCTGCTTCGCGATCGGCGCCGCGACCCGCCCCCCCGTCACCTCGGCGCTGGCCGAACCGCCGTGCTCGACGAGCACCGCGATCGCGTACTTCGGGTGATCGGCGGGCGCGAACGCGATGAACCATGCGTGCGGCTTGGCTCCGTCGGTCGTCTCCGCGGTGCCGGTCTTGCCCGCCACCTTCACGCCCGGGATGCGGGCCGCGGTGCCGGTTCCGTTCGGGTCGTCGACGACCGCCTGCATGTACGTGGTCATCGTCGCCGCGGTCGTGGGATCGGTCGCGCGTTTGTACTGCTGCACCCCGACGCGCGACACGACCCTGTCGTTCGGGTCGAGCACACAGTCGACGACGTGCGGCTGCAGGATCGAACCCTGGTTCGCGATCGCCTCGGAGACGAGCGCCATCTCCATCGGTGTGACCGCAACCTGGTTCTGACCGATCGCGTCCTGCATGAACTTCGGCTGGTTGTGCTGGAACGTGCCCGGCAGCGGACCCGTGCTCGCGACGATCGACGGATCGATGCCGGAGCCGTCTTCGCGTGGGGCCGCGGTCTGCACGCCGAAGTTCTGGATTCCGGTTGCGAACTTCTCGCCGAGATCGAGGCCCACCTGCGCGAACGTGGTGTTGCACGAGACGATGAAGCCTTCGAGCAGCGACCCGCCGCAGCGCTCCTTGCCGAAGTTCCCCAACGTGACGCCGTTCGTCTGGGGGAGCAGGATCTCCGACAACACGGGAAAGGTCTTGTTGACGTCGACGTTGTTCTGCAGCGCCAGCGACGAGGTCACCGTCTTGAAAGTCGAGCCGGGCGGATATAGCTCGCGCCACGACCGGGAGAGCAGCGGGTTGTCGGCCGAGTTCGCGAGGAACGAGTACGCGGCCTGCGCGGCCTTGGGGTTGTGGTTGACCAGTTGGTTGGGGTCGAACGTCGGGTTGGAGTAGGCCGCGAGCACCCCGCCGGTCTGCACGTCGAGCACGACGACGGTGCCCCGGCGGCCCTGGAGCGCGAACGCGGCCGCGCCCTGGGCGACCTTCGACATCGTCAGCACGACGGTGCCGACCGGCTGCTTGTTCGCGAACGCGTCGGCGAGGTTGTTGGCCTGGAGCTTGAACGTGCGACCTTCGAGATCTGATGCATACGTCTTCTCGACGCCCACCGACCCATTTTGGATCGACTGATATCCGACGACGTCGGCGAAGATCGACGCGGTGTCCTTCGGGTAGACGCGCTGGTACTTGTACTCGTCGTTGGAAACGCTCGACAGCGCGAGGACAGCGCCGTCGGCGGTCTCGATCGGCCCGCGGTCGCGGCGGATGTCGCCGAAGAACTTGCGCGGGTTCCCCGCCGCGTTCGAGAGCTGACTGTTGCGACCGACCTGGAGGTACGTCAACTGGGCGACCAGCACGAAGAACAAGACGATCATCGCGATGCCGATTCGGCGGATACCGACGTTCATCGGACCCCCGGTGGTGCCTGGCTGCGCTCGCGTACCGACTCGTCGGAGATGCGCAGCAGGATCGCGAGCAGGGCGAAGTTCGCAACCAACGACGACCCGCCGTACGAGACGAACGGCAGCGAGATACCGGTGAGCGGGATGACGCGGGTGACGCCGCCGATGATCAGGAACGTCTGCAGACCGATGATGGTGGCGATACCCGCCGCGAACAGCTTGGTGAACGGGCGTACCGCGTCGACTGCGATGCGGTAGCCGCTCCCGACGAAGAGCATGAACGCGGCGATGACGCCGATCGAACCGACCAACCCGAGCTCTTCGCCGATCGAGGTGAACATGTAGTCGGTCGACGCGAGCGGCACCCGCCAGGGTTGCCCGAGCCCGAGCCCGGTCCCCGCGATCCCGCCCGAACCCAGCGCATACCAACCCTGCACGGGCTGGATGCCGGTGCCCTGCGCATTCGGCCAGGGATTCGTCCAGTTCTCGACGCGGACGCGTACGTGGCCGAACGCCTTGTACGCCACGAAAGCGCCGATAACGAGGAGGATCATCGTGCCGACGAGATATGCGGTCCGCTTGGTGGTCATATAGAGCATCGCCGCGAATACACCGAAGAACAGCAGCGACGTGCCGATGTCCTGCTCGTACGCGAGAACGAGGAGCGCCATCGCCCACGCGAGGAACAGCGGGCCGAGGTCGCGCGGTGAAGGCACGAACCAGCGCCCGATGCGGATACGGCCCTCGGTGAGCAACTCCCGCTTGTCGGCGAGGTACGCGGCGAAGAACGCGACGAGGAGGACTTTGGCCACCTCGTTCGGCTCGAAGCTCAAGGGCCCGAATCCGACCCACAGCCGCCCGCCACCGCGCGACTGGCCGATGACGGGCAGGAGCGGCATCAACATGAACCCGATGCCGAGCAGGAGCGCGATGTAGCGGTAGCGGGCGAAGATGCGGACGTCCCGCACGACGATCAGGGTCAAGACGAACACCGCGATGCCGATGCCGACCCACACCGACTGGATGCGCGCCTGCGACTTGTAATCGCCACCCGCGCCGGCCAACCGGGCGATCATCACGAAGCCGATGCCGTTCAGCATCGCGGCGAGGGGGAGGAGCGTGCCGTCGGCCGCGGGCGCGAAGCGACGCACCGCGAGATGGGCGACGACGTAGAGGCCGAAGACCCACGCGAGGAGCAGCGCGACGTTCGAGGGGAGCTTGGGGCCGTTCGCCAACGCGACGAGGATGTAGCCGCCGACCGTGACGGCGATGACGAGCACGCCGAGCGAGAGCTCGGTGCGCCGACGACTGCGGCCGAAGCTGACGGCGGCCATCAGGGCTTCTTCACCGTCGTCACCGTCGTCACCGTCGGACGCCGGGTCGTCGGGGTCGTCGGCTTCTTCACCGTCGTCGGCGCGACCTTCTTGACGGTGGTGGAAGTGGTCGTGGTGCTCGTCGTCGTGGTGCTGGTCGCCGTGACCTGGAGCCGCGCGACGTAGGCGCGCGCGGTACCGAGCGAGCCACGGGTGCTGTTCGCCTGGACCCGGTCGCGGTCGAGGGCGCCGAGCTCGGAGACGTCGAGACCGGTGCGCTGGTCGACCGTCGGCTTCCACCCGAGCACGCCGCCGGGCACACCCTTGTAGATCACGACCTCGCTGCCGGACGCGCCGACGAAGTACGAACCCCGGGCGTAGAAGCCCAGCGCCGCGGTCGCAGCCCCGACGATCACGAGAAGCGGCAACAGCACGAGGATCACCGCCCGCACGGCCCGGCTCCGGGAACCGCGCGTCCGGGGCGGCTTCGGAACGGGGCGTTCCGGAGGGTCGGGCGGCGCGATCACGGCCGAGCGCGACGGTGGCGGTGGCTGCGCGTCGAGCAGCGCGGTCGGATCCGGCGCCGGCGACGCGTCGACCTCGAGTACGTCGACGACCACGACCGTGATGTTGTCGTCGCCCCCGGCCGCGTTGGCCGCGGCCACGAGTCCCTCGGCCACGCGTTGCGGGTCGGGCTCGGTGCGGGCGAGGCGCTCGATGTCGCGTTCGCGCACCATCGTGGTGAGCCCGTCGGAGCAGAGCACGACGCGGTCGCCCACTTCGATGTCGAGCGTGTAGAGGTCGACGTCGACGCGTTCGTCGACGCCCAGCGCGCGCGTCACGATCGCGCGCTGCGGATGCGACTCGGCCTGTTCCGGAGTGAGGCGACCTTCGCGGACGAGCTCTTCGACGAGGCTGTGATCGTCGGTGGCGCGCCGCAGCGTGCCGTCGTGCAACAGGTATGCCCGCGAGTCGCCGACGTGCCCGACGAGGAGTTGGTGGCCACCAATCGCGATGAGTGCCGTCATGGTCGTGCCCATGCCGGTGAGCTCGTCGTTGCCGGCGGCACGCGCCCGCACCGCCGTGTTGGCGCCGCTGATCGCGTCGCGGAGAGGCACGCCGTTCGCGACCGCGGCGCGCAGTGCCTCGATCGCCGTCTGGCTCGCGACCTCGCCGCCCCGGTGCCCGCCCATCCCGTCGGCGACCGCGAAGAGGGCGCGCTGGTCGTCGACGAGGAAGGCGTCCTCGTTGTTCGAGCGGTGGAGCCCTTGGTCAGTGGCCGACGCCGCCGCGAGTTTCACCGTTGCGCCTCGAGAATCGTCTCGCCGACCTGCACGGTGTCGCCCTTGCGCAGCTTCACGGGTTCGCCGATGCGCTTGCCGTTCACGAGAGTGCCGTTCGTGGAGCCCGCGTCCTCGACCCACAGTGTGCCGTCGCGGTCGAACGCGCGCGCGTGCACCTGCGACACGAACGTGTCGAACCCCAGCGCGACCGCACACCCTCCGCCGCGGCCGATCGTCGCGTCGCCCTCGACGGGATACGTCCGGCCCCGCTCGGTCTCGGGGCTGACGACCACGAACCTCCACTCGCGCCGCCGCGAGCCTCGGGGCGCGGCCGGCGCCGCCGCGGGCACGGGAGCCGCGACCGGCGCCGCGATCGACGCACTGCCGCGCAGCTCGCGCGTGACGATGAACGCGACCCTCATGAGGAACACGTAGAGCAACGCGAGCAGACAGAACTTCAGGACGGTGAGGATCGCATCGGACATGTGCCCGTTACGACTCCTGGTAACGCAGCGACGTTGCACCCACGAGGATCACGTCGCCGTCGTGCAGCACGTGTTCCTTCACGACCACACCGTTCACCTGGGTTCCGTTGGTCGAGCCGAGGTCGACGACCTTGAAGCCGAAGTCGTCCCGGCGTACCTCGGCGTGGCGCCGGGATATCTGCGGATCCGACAACGCGACCGCGCAGTCGGGCATGCGGCCGATGACCGCGGGCTCGTCGCCGAGGGCGACCCGGCCGCCACCGGGAAGCACCAGCGTGCTCGTGGTCCCGGGTCCGCCGCCGACGATTTCGGCGTCGATGCGCAGGTCACCCTGCTTGGCCTGCTCGTCGAGCACGAGCAGCACCTCGATCAGGCCTTCGAAGTGATATCCCTCGTCGCGGCCGTGTTCGCGCGCGGCGTCGGCGAGCTCACGGGCAAGGGCTTCGTGGAAGCCGGCGAACCGGTCGAGGTCGGCGCTCGAGAGCCAGACGGTGAATCGGTTCGGCGCGACGGTGCCGCGCACACCGAGCGTGCGGCCGGCGTCCATCTCGCGGCCGAGGCGGCGGCCGATCTCGACCGGTTGGAGTCCACCGCTGCGGAACGCCTTCGAGAAGGTGCCCTCGACCAGCCGCTCAAGCCGTCGCTCGAACCGCTGCAATCCCATTGGGGCGATGCTACCGGCGCGAGCCCGAGAGAATGTGAGCAGTCGCTGGTACGATCCACCGCTCACCACGCGCGAGTGGCGGAATTGGCAGACGCGCAGGATTCAGGTTCCTGTGCCCGAAAGG
>JBEPUZ010000146.1:0-11652 GCA_041691275.1 Actinomycetota bacterium
GGGCGCACGCTCTACGTCGTCCCGTTCTCGATGGGCCCGCTCGGCTCGCCGATCGCGCACATCGGCGTGGAGCTCACCGACTCCGCGTACGTCGCCGCGAGTATGCGGACGATGACGCGCATGGGTAAAGGCGCGCTCGACGTGCTCGGTGCCGACGGCGAATTCGTCCCGTGCGTGCACTCCGTCGGGATGCCGCTTGCCGAGGGTCAGGCCGACGTGGCGTGGCCCTGCAACAACGAGAGCAAGTTCATCGTCCACTTCCCGGAGACGCGCGAGATCCAGTCGTACGGATCGGGCTACGGCGGCAACGCGCTCCTCGGCAAGAAGTGCTTTGCGCTGCGCATCGCGAGCGTCATGGCCCGTGACGAGGGTTGGCTCGCCGAGCACATGTTGATCCTGAAGCTGACGAGCCCGGCGGGGGAGCCGCGGTTCGTTGCCGCCGCATTCCCGAGCGCCTGCGGCAAGACGAACCTCTCCATGCTCGTGCCGACCCTTCCCGGGTGGAAGGCGGAGACGATCGGCGACGACATCTGCTGGATGAAGTTCGGTGACGACGGTCGTCTCTACGCGATCAACCCGGAGTACGGGATGTTCGGTGTCGCCCCCGGCACCGGGCTCGACACCAACGCGAACGCGATTGCCGCGCTCGACCGCAACACTGTCTTCACGAACGTCGCGTTGACCGACGACGGCGACGTGTGGTGGGAGGGCCTCACCGACGAGCCGCCCGCGCACTGCACCGACTGGAAGGGCAACGACTGGACGCCCGAGTCCGGGGTCCCCGCCGCCCATCCGAACAGCCGTTTCACCGCACCGCTCTCGCAGGTCCCGTGCGTGGCCCCCGAATGGGAAGACCCGAACGGCGTCCCGATCTCGGCCATCCTCTTCGGGGGTCGGCGTCGGAGCACCGTCCCGCTCGTCACCGAGGCCTATAACTGGCGCCACGGCGTGTTCCTGGGCTCGATCATGGGTTCCGAGACGACCGCGGCCGCGGCTGGAGCCGTCGGCAACCTGCGGCGCGACCCGTTCGCGATGCTGCCGTTCTGCGGTTACAACATGGGCGACTACTTCGCGCACTGGTTGAGCCTGGGCGAGTCGGCCGACGAGGCCAAGCTCCCGAAGCTCTTCTACGTCAACTGGTTCCGCAAGGACTCCAACGGCAAGTTCCTGTGGCCGGGCTACGGCGAGAACAGCCGCGTGCTCGCATGGGTGTTCGATCGTTGTGCGGGCAGCGCCGAGGCCCGCGACACCGCAATCGGCCGCCTGCCCACGGCGGGCGCGCTCCCGTCCGACGGGTTGAAGCTCGCGGCCGGAGCGCTCGACGAGCTCCTCTCGGTCGACGAGAACGAGTGGCGAGCCGAGCTCCCGTTGATCGAGGAGCACTACGCGGTGTTCGGCGACCGGCTTCCGACCGCGCTGCACGACGAGCTCGACGCCCTCGCCAAGCGTCTCGCCGAATAGTTCTCGCCGAAGGGCCTCGCCAGTGAACCTTCTCGGATGGATCGTCGTCGGCTTCGTCGCCGGCGCGTTCGCGCGGAAGCTCACCGGCGGCGGCGCAGGCCTCGGCTGCCTGGGCACGATCATGGTCGGCGTCATCGGCGGCCTGATCGGCGGGATGATCTTCAACGCGGCAGGCGACGAGGGCATCGGCGACTTCGGCCTGCGCTCGATCTTCGTCGCGTTCGTGGGCGCGGTGGTCCTGCTCGCGCTGGTCGGACTCGTCACCGGCCGCGGCCTTCGCCGCCACCGCTAATTTCCCTCGATTCACTACCAACAGTTGCGCGAGTTTTCCGCCCGTGGGGCGGCTTTTTCGCCCAACTGTTGTCGGAATATTGGGTTTAGATCTCGGCGGTGGGGATGCCGAGGTCGATCTCGGCGCCGGTCCGCACGTGGGTGGCGCGGCCGTCGGCATCGAGGTCGAACACGATGCGCTGGCCCTGGCGCAACAGCCGGAACAACGAACCGTTCAGCGCCGTTCTGGCCAGCACCAGCTCGGACCGGTCGGTATCGAGCACCACGATGCCCTCGTGGGTCGCGGGGTCGAACATCTTCACGGTGCCTTGCATGACTAGGCCTTGACGACCTTGCCCGCCTTGAGGCACGAAGTGCAGACGTTCACGCGCTTGGGCGTGCCGTCGACGATGGCGCGGACCCGCTGGATGTTGGGATTCCAGCGCCGCTTGGTACGACGGTGCGAGTGGCTGACACTCATGCCGAAGATGGGTTTCTTGGCACAAACGTCGCAAACCGAGGACATCGTCGAAACACCTTTGATCGATCGTGAGTTGAGCACGAAAAGGCTAGCACCCCGGTACTCTGGCCCCCGATGCCGACGCTGACCTGCCTGTCCGCCGCAGATCTGCGCCAAGCCGTGCTCCGGTTCCGGGATGCGCTGCGCGCTCACCAAGAGGAGCTGAACCGCCTCAACGTCTATCCCGTTCCCGACGGCGACACCGGCACCAACATGGCCCTGACGCTCGAGTCGGTCAGTGCCGAGCTGCAGACCGCCGAATCGATGGACGAGGTCTGCCACGCCGTGAGCCGCGGGTCGCTGATGGGCGCCCGGGGCAACTCGGGGGTGATCACCTCCCAGATCCTGCGGGGCTTGGTGGAAGGATTCCGCTCGCTCGAGTCGGTCGGCGCCACCGATCTGCGGGCCGGGCTACGCCGGGGCACCGACGCCGCCTACGAGGCCGTCATGCGCCCGGTCGAGGGGACGATCCTCACCGTGGTCCGATCGGCGGCGGAAGCGGTCGAGGCCCTCGAGGCCCTCGAGGGCGAGCTGACCCTCGACGCGCTGCTCGAGCGCGCCTACGACGCGGCCTGCGCCGCGGTCGAGCTGACACCCACCCTGCTCCCGGCTTTGCGCGACGCCGGGGTTGTCGACGCGGGCGGCAAGGGCTTCACCCTCTTGCTCGCCGCGCTCCGGGAGGTTGTGTCGGGGCGGGCCATCCCCGAGCCCGACACGGTCGCCGCGCCGGCCGTCGTGACCGCGCACCTCGCCGGCGACGACCTCTCGAGCCTCCGCTACGAGGTCATGTATCTGCTCGAGGCGCCCGCCGACTCGATGCCGGCGTTTCGCAACACCTGGGGCGCGATCGGCGACTCGATCGTCGTGGTGGGTGGCGACGGACTCTGGAACTGCCACATCCACACGAACGACATCGGCGGCGCGGTCGAGGCCGGTATCGATGCGGGTCGGCCCCGCAAGATCCGCATCACCGATCTGATCGAACAGGTCGAAGAAGAGCGGTGGGTGCGCGAAGCCGACGTCATCGCCGACCTCGACGAGTTCGCCTCGCAGGAGACCGTGACGACGGCGGTCGTCGCGGTCGGGGTGGGCGAGGGCATCCGCCGTCTGCTCACGAGCCTCGGAGTCCAACAAGTGGTCGCCGGCGGGCAGTCGATGAACCCGTCGACCGCGCAGATCCTGGAAGCGGTCGAGCTCTGCCGGGCCGAGTCGGTGATCGTGCTCCCGAACAACAAGAACATCGTCGCCGTGGCCAAGCAGGTCGACGTGCTCAGCGAGAAGCAGGTCGCTGTCATCGCCACGCACAGCGTGCCCGAGGCGCTCGCGGCCCTCGTCGAGTACGACCCCAACGCGGCCATCGCCGTCAACGCGACCTCGATGCAGGACGCGCTCTCACGGGTGCGCACGGGCGAGGTGACCCAGGCCGTCCGTACGGCTTCGGTCGACGGCACCGAGGTGCGCGAGGGCGACTGGATCGCGCTCGCGCGTGACGGCGTGATCGGCGCGGCCGGATCGCCGGCCGACGCGGTGTACAAGCTCCTCGACGTGCTCGTCGACGACGACAGCGAGATCGTGACCGTGCTCGTCGGCTGCGACGCGCCGGCGAAGGACACCGAGCGCATCCGCGAGCACATCGAGTACACATTCCCGAACCTCGAGGTCGAGTTCCACGACGGCGGCCAACCGCTTTATCCGTACCTCGTGGGCGTGGAGTGACCTACCCGGAGCGCGCGCATGCCCACAGGTGATCCGCCGCTGACGCTGGCCGACCTGCGCGACATCCCCCTCGAGCGGTTGAAGGGCGTCGGGCCCGCGCTCGAGAAGCGCCTCGACGTCATGGAGCTGCACAACGTCCTCGATCTCCTGCAGCACTATCCGCGGCGGTGGGTCGATCGCAGCAAGAAGACCGACATCGCCTCGCTTGCAGTCGGCGAGGAGGCGACCGTGTTCGCCGAGGTGCGTACTATCCACGGCCGCCGCAGCCGCCAGGGACGAGCGCTCGTGGAAGCCGTCGTGCACGACGGAACCTCGATGTTGGCGATCATGTTCTTCAACCAGGGGTGGCGGGAGAAGCAGCTGAGTGTCGGCACCGAGGCGTCGTTCTTCGGCAAGCTCGACGTGTACCGGGGCAAGCGCCAGATGACGAACCCCGTCGTCGACGTCGTCGGCCGGGCCGGGGTAGCCGACGAAAAGACCGGCGTGATCGTGCCCGTCTACCCGCAGTCGGGCAAGGCCGAGGTGTTCACGTGGCAACTGCGGGCCCTCGTCTCCGACGCGCTCGCGAAGTGCCGCGTCCGCGGGTTCGCGGATCCGCTCGACGAACGGTTCCTCGACGAGCGCGATCTGCTCGACCGCACGACCTCACTTCGCGCCATCCACCGACCCGAGTCGATGGCGGAGCTCGAAGCGGCGAAGCGCAGGTTGATCTTCGACGAGTTCCTCCGGATGCAGGTCGGCCTGGTCGCCCGCAAGCGTGCGTTCGAGGCCGAGGAATCGGGCATCCGTCACGTCGTCGACGGACCGCTCGTCGCCGCGTTCCTTGACGCGCTCCCGTTCTCGCTCACCGGCGACCAGCAACGCGCGCTGGAACAGATCGAGCACGATCTCGCCGGGCCCGCCCCGATGCATCGGCTCCTGCAGGGCGACGTCGGTTCCGGCAAGACGGTGCTCGCGTTGGCCGCGCTGCTCGTCGGCGTGCAGGGCGGGTATCAGGGCGCGTTCATGGCGCCGACCGAGGTGCTCGCCGAGCAGCACTATCTCGGAACACTGCGCATGCTCGAAGGACTCACCGTGCCCGCAGAGGGCTCACTGTTGGCCGATCGGCCGGTCGGCGTGGCGCTCCTGACGAATCGCACGACCGCGGCGGAGCGGCGGCGCATAGGTGCGGGGCTGCAGTCCGGGGAGATCGACATCCTCGTCGGCACCCACGCCCTCCTCTACGGCGATGCCACGTTCTCGAATCTCGGCGTTGCCGTCGTCGACGAACAGCACCGGTTCGGCGTCGAGCAGCGCGCGCTGTTGCGGGGCAAGGGCGATCAGCCCGACGTGCTCGTCATGACCGCGACGCCGATCCCGCGCACTGCGGCGATGCTGGTCTACGGCGACCTCGACAAGTCGGAACTGCGCGAGCTCCCGCCGGGCCGGACACCGATCGAGACGAAGCTCGTCGACCCGACCCCCATGGCGCAGGCCGCAGCGTGGGAAGCGCTGCGGGCCGAGGTGGCGGAGGGACATCAGGCCTACGTCGTATGTCCCCTCGTCGAGGACAAAGGGAAGGTCGAAGCCAAGGCGGCGACGGTCGAGTACGAGCGCCTCCAGGCCGAGGAGCTCCACGATCTCCGGGTCGGCCTCCTGCACGGGCAGATGCCGGCCAAGGAGAAGGAAGCGGTGATGCGCGCGTATCGGGCGGGCGAGCTCGACGTGCTGGTCGCGACGACGGTGATCGAGGTCGGCGTCGACGTGGCGAACGCGACGGTGATGGTCGTCGAGGACGCCGACCGCTTCGGGCTCTCGCAGCTGCATCAGCTCCGGGGCCGGGTCGGGCGCGGGCCCGCCCGGTCGTACTGTTTCTTGTTCGCCGACCCGAGCACCGAGGACGGCGAGCAGCGGCTCGAGGCGATGGCGGCCAGCACCGACGGCTTCGCGCTCGCGGAGAAGGACCTCGAGATCCGCGGCTCGGGCGAGGTGTTCGGCGAACGCCAGTCGGGCTTCAGTGACCTCAAGCTCGGCCGCATCCCTCGCGACGAGGCGATCGTCCTCGACTCCCGGGCCGTGGCCGAGGAGATCCTCGATGCCGATCCCGAGCTCAGCGCGCACGGTCAGCTGCGGGACGAGGTCAGGGACCTGTTGGGCGATGCCGTCGACTTCCTCTTCAAATCGTGAGCTCTCGATGAGCAAGCCGCACGGCGTGCGCGTGATCGCGGGGAGCGCGCGCGGGCGCCGGCTCGTGGTACCCGACGGCGAGAGCGTGCGCCCGACGAAGGACATCGCCCGGGAGGCGATGTTCTCGGCCCTCGACGCACGGGGTCTGCTCCAAGGCGCGAACGTCCTCGACCTGTACGCCGGTTCGGGCGCGCTCGCGATCGAGGCGCTCTCGCGGGGAGGGGCCGAAGCGGTGCTGGTCGAGCGCGATCGGGGCGCCGTCGACGCGATCCGGCTCAACGTCGAAGTGCTGTCCGACGACGAGCCCGTCGACGTCGTCGCGCGTGACGTGGGGCGCTTCGTCGCCGCGGGCCCGCCGCGCCAGGCCCCGTTCGATCTCGTGTTCGTGGATCCTCCGTATCGCACTCCCGACGAGGACGTCACCGAGCTCCTCGTCGCTCTGCAAGCGCCGGGATGGCTGTCGACCGGCGCGATCGTCAGCGTCGAACGACCGCACCGAAACCCCGTTGTCGTGCCGCCCGGGTTCACGAACGGCTGGGAGCGGACCTTCGGCGATACGCTTTTGACGTTCCTGTTCACGTGATCCTCCCGATCGCGCGAATGACGCAAATTGTCCGATAACCACAAAAAGTCAGCGACTGGGGGAGATTGCGTGCGGACCGCCCTCTGCCCGGGATCGTTCGATCCGGTGACACTCGGTCACCTCGACATCATCGAACGTTCGTCCCGGCATTTCGACGAAGTGATCGTCGCGGTCATCCGGAACCCGCAGAAGACGCAGTCGCTGTTCAGCCTCGAGGATCGTCAGCAGATGCTGAAGGAAGCGACCCAGCACCTGGCGAACATCCGGATCGAATTCTTCAAGGGCCTGCTCGTCGATTTTGCGCGTGACCACGGGGTCGACGCCATCGTGAAGGGTCTCCGGGCGGTCTCCGACTTCGACCAGGAGCTCCAGATGGCGCAGATGAACCAGCGCCTCTCGGGCATCGACACATTCTTCCTCTCGACCAGCCCGCAGCATTCGTTCCTGTCGTCGAGCCTGGTGCGCGAGGTCGCCCGCTTCGGTGGCGACGTGTCCGGCATGGTCCCGAAGAACGTCAACGAGCGTCTCGTCGAGCACTTCCGCACCCAGCTCTCCGACGGAGAGGTCGGCTGATCATGCTCGAGGACGAACCGGAGAAGGTGCCCGACACCACCGCGCTCTTGGAGCGGCTCCGCGACATCCTCGAGAATGCGCGCAAGCTCCCGATGTCGGCGTCGGTCTCGATCAACCGTGACGAGTACGGGACGATGCTGCAGGACGCGCTCGACGGTCTGCCCGAAGAGCTGCGCGAGGCGCGCTGGCTCCTGAAAGAGCGGGACGCGGTCGTCGAGCGCGCCGCGCACGAGGCCGACCGGCTCGTCGACGCGGCCCGGGTCCGGGCCGAACGCATGGTCGAGAAGAACGAGCTCGTCCGGGAGGCGAGGCGCACCGGCCAGGAGATCCTCGAGGACGCCGAGCGCCAAGCCGCAGCGATCCGACACGAGGCCGAGGACTACGTCGACCGGAAGCTCGCGGCGTTCGAGGTTGTCCTCGACCGCACCATGCAGACGGTGCAAAAGGGGCGAGAACGGCTGCAGGTGCACGCGCCTTCGCCCGTGGTCAACGAGGCCGACGCCGACGACAGCGGCTTCTTCGACCAGGACGAACTCTGATCTCCGGCCCCGTCTGACTCGGTTCACGAACCCGTTCGGCCCGGTTCTCACCTGGGGTGAAGCCGGTCTGACCTGCTACGATTCGTCCCGTCCCCGGTGTGCAGGCGGTACATTCGCCCAACCGTTGGGCCGACCCGTCGGGCCACCAGCCGGTCCGTCCGGCGTAGCTTCTCGTACGAACTGCCGAAACGACTTCTGCCATGCCCACCACCAGCGCGTTCCGCGTCCCCGTCTCGAATCTGATGAAGCGACCGGGCGCGTCCCGATCCGTGCTGGTCGAGGGCGTGCTGAACGATGTCCGGGGCCCGGGAGCCGAGGTCGCGGCCGACCCGATCGTGGTCGACGTCACGCTCGAGCGGGTGTCCGAGGGCATCGTGGTGCGGGGCACCGTCGCCGCGCGCTGGGAAGCCGCGTGCAGCCGATGCCTGGCCCCGGTCGGCGGCGAGCTCACCCTCCACGTCGGCGAGCTCTACGAGCGCCAGCCGCTCGAAGGGGAGACCTACCCGCTCTCCGAAGACGACATCATCGACCTCGAGCCGCTCGTGCGCGACGCGCTCCTGCTCGAGCTCCCGTCGGTGCCGCTCTGTCGCGCCGACTGCGCCGGGCTGTGTCCGAGCTGCGGGGCCGACCACAACCTCACACCGTGCGAGTGCGACGACCACGAGCCCGATCCCCGCTGGGACGCGCTGCGGTCGTTGGAGCTCTAGAGCTCCGCTCTCACACCCCACCTTCGACTTCATCACCTCACGAGGAGCTGCGACACCATGGCCGTCCCGAAGCGCAAGATGAGCCGCTCCGCGACCCGCTCGCGCAAGTCGGCGAACATGCGACTGGCGCCACCGGCCCACTCGCTGTGCCCGAACTGCGGCGCGTCCCGATTACCGCACCGGGTGTGCGGCAACTGTGGTTGGTACCGAGGCCGCCAAGTCCTCGACGTCGAGTAGCAGCGAGTCAACCGTGCCGCCCGTGATCGCGATCGACGCGATGGGCGGCGATCGCGCGCCCACTGACATCGTCGCCGGGGCGCTCCGAGCGGTCGACGAATGCGATGTCGACGTGTTGCTCGTCGGTCCGCCCGACTCCGTCCGCGCCCATCTGCCCGGCGGGCAAGCACCGCCGCGCGTCGAGCTGCTCGACGCGCTCGAGGTGATCGGGATGGGCGACGAACCGGCGGCCGCGGTCCGCACCAAGAAGGACTCCTCGATCGTGCGTTGCGCCGAAGCCGTCCGCGACGGACGCGCGGCGGCGATGGTCGGCGCGGGCAACACCGGCGCCACGATGGCCGCCGCGCTCTTGCGATTCGGTCGCATCAAAGGTGTGCACCGGCCCGCGATCGCGCTCCCGGTGCCCGTGTTCGGCGAGGACCGCATCCAGCTGTTGGTCGACGGCGGGGCAACGGTCGACCCGGAGCCGGGCTGGCTCGTCGAATGGGCCGAGCTCGCACGCGCCTACGCGCGCGTCCGCCTCGACGTCGCCGAACCCACGATCGGGCTGCTGTCGAACGGTGAGGAACCGGGGAAGGGCGACGCCCTACGCAAGCAGGCGTTCTCGCTGCTCGCTGACCTCAAGGGTTTCGTCGGCAACGTCGAAGGGCGCGACGTGATGCACCGCAGCGCCGACGTCATCGTCACCGACGGCTTCACCGGAAACGTCACCCTGAAGACCCTCGAAGGTGCGGTCATGGGACTGGCGGGTCTGGTGTTCGGCGTCGTCGACGAGCCGGGAACGCCGTGGGCAGGCGCCGCCGACGCACTGAAGCTCCGGCTGCTCGAAGCGGCGGCGCCGCTGCTGCCCGACAACACCGGGGGCGCGCTGCTGCTCGGTGTCGAAGGCGTGTGCATCATCTCGCACGGCTCGTCGTCGTCGACCGCGATCGTGAACGCGGTCCGCGTTGCACGCGACTGCGTGCGCGCCGATGTCGTCTCGTCGTTGCGGGAAGCGGTGACCCGTGCCGGCTGAGACGCACAGCCATGTCGGTCCGATCGGCGACGACGACGTCGAGCGGGTCGTGCGCGACCAACTGGTCGAGATCCTCGGCGTCGATCCCGATGTCGTCACCCTCGACACGCGCCTGCGCGAAGACCTCGACGCCGACGACTTCGCCGTCATCGATCTGGTCGAGGGTGTGATCGCCGAGCTCGGTGAGCGCACAGTCGGTTTCTCGATCGACGACGACGACCTCGTCGAGCTCAGAACCGTGCGCGATGCGGTGGAGCTCGCCATGCACGGCCTCCGATCGGCGCGGCGCACGTGACCCGGGCCGCGAGTCGGCTCGCGGCGCCGAGTGATCTCGACGCGCTCGAGGCCAACATCGGTGTGCAGTTCGACGACCGTACGGTGCTCCTCCGCTCGCTCGCGCACCGCTCGTGGTGCGCCGAGAACGGTGAGCCCGAATCGAACGAGCGACTCGAGTTCCTCGGTGACTCGGTGTTGGGTCTCGTCGTCACGCACTACGTGTTCGAGCACTTTCCGTCCCTCCCGGAAGGTCAGCTCTCCGAAGTGCGCGCCGGCGTCGTCAACTCCCACGCGCTCGCCGAGCTCGCGCTGGAGCTCGACCTCGGGCCGTACCTCCTCCTCGGCAAGGGCGAGGACGCGGCGGGCGGTCGGGCCAAGCAGTCGATCCTCGCCGACGCCTTCGAGGCGGTCATCGCCGCGGTCTTTCTCGACCAGGGTTTCGGGGTTGCGCGCGATCTCGTGCTGCGGTGCCTGTCGGAGCGCATCGCCGACGCCGCCGCCGGTCCTGGAGGTCGCGACTACAAGACGCGCCTGCAGGAGGCCACGGCGGCGCAGGCCCTCGGACGTCCGCGTTACGTGGTGCGCGACGAGGGACCGGATCACGCGAAGCAGTTCTTCGCGACGGTCTACGTGAACGACCAGCGCTTCGGCGATGGCGAGGGCCGATCGAAGAAGCAAGCCGAGCAGTCCGCTGCATGGGTCGCATGGAAGCGGCTGCAGGAAGAGGCTGACGGGCAGGGGGGCAACCATGCCGGAGCTACCTGAGGTCGAGGTGCTCCGTCGCGATCTCGAAAAGGAGATCGTCGGCAAGAAGATCAAATCGGTCGAGGTGACGGGCACCCGCTCGGTGCGCCGGCACAAGAACAAGAAGGAATTC
Source organism: Actinomycetota bacterium (assembly GCA_041691275.1). Taxonomy (GTDB): domain Bacteria; phylum Actinomycetota; class Acidimicrobiia; order IMCC26256; family PALSA-610; genus PALSA-610. The sequence goes on from JBEPUZ010000146.1 coordinate 10,941, forward strand.
GTCGATCTGCTCGAAGGGCACAAGGTCGTCTCGGTGCAACGCCGGGGCAAGTACCTCGTGATCCGGCTCGACGGACCCGACGCGCTCATCGTGCACCTCGGCATGTCGGGTCAGCTCCTGCGCGCGAAGTCGGCCCGGGAGAAGGCGCCGAAGCATACGCACGTCGTCATCCATTTCACCCAGGGTGGCCTTTTGCGTTTCGTCGATCCCCGCACGTTCGGCGAGATGTTCATGACGACCTACGACGACCTCGAACACAAGGTCGAGGAGCTCGCGCATCTCGGCCTCGACCCGCTCGAGACCGCGCTGTCTTGGGAGCTGTTCGGCCGCATGCTTGCGGCCAAGCACGCGCGGCTGAAGTCGTTGCTCATGGACCAGAAGTTCATCGCCGGTATCGGCAACGTGTACAGCGACGAGATCCTGTTCCAGGCGGGGCTCAAATGGGACCGCGTGAGTGACTCGCTCTCCGAGCAGGAGATCCGGCGGCTCTACCGTGCCATTTTCGAAACGCTGCAGGACGCGGTCAAGCACCGCGGATCGTCGCTCGCCGACGAGGGGTACGTCGACCTGTTCGGTCGGCCGGGCGGATATCAGGATCACCACCAGGTGTACGACCGGGAAGGCCAGGCGTGCCCGCGCTGCCGTCACGTCGTGCAACGGGCGCGCTACACCAACCGCTCGACCTTCTACTGCGAGGCATGTCAGGTCTGAG
>JBEPUZ010000147.1:0-11609 GCA_041691275.1 Actinomycetota bacterium
TCTCGTTCTGGTTCGAACGCAACTCCGCCGCGGTCGCGGGCAAGAAGGCGTTCGTGACGAACCGGGTGGGCGATTTCGGGTTCATGCTCGCGATGTTCCTCATCTTCCAGAAGCTCGGGACGCTCGACTACTCAGCGCTCGGCTCGGCCGCGAAGCTGCCCCAGTCGACGGTGACCGCGATCGCGCTGTTGCTGTTCCTCGGCGCGATGGGCAAGAGCGCACAGGTCCCGTTGCACATCTGGCTACCCGACGCGATGGAGGGTCCTACGCCGGTCTCGGCTCTGATCCACGCGGCGACGATGGTGACGGCCGGCGTCTTCCTCCTCGTGCGCGCCCATGCGTTCTTCGACATATCGAGCCACGCCGGTATCGTCGTCGCATGGGTCGGCGCGATCACCGCGCTGTACGCCGCGAGCGTGGCGCTCGTGCAGGATGACATCAAACGCGTCCTCGCATACTCCACCATCAGCCAGCTCGGCTACATGTTCTTGGCCGTTGGCGTCGGCGCGTACAGCGCCGGCATCTTCCACATGGTGACGCACGCGTTCTTCAAGGCGTTGCTGTTCCTCGGCGCCGGGTCGGTTATCCACGGGATGTACGACGAGCAGGACATGCGCCGCATGGGCGGCTTGCGCAAGTACATGCCGATCACCGCGGGCACGTTCATCGTTGCCTGGCTCGCGATCTCGGGCATCATCCCATTCGCGGGCTTCTGGTCGAAGGACGAGATCCTGGCCAAGGCGTGGTTCAACCACGACTACGCCCTGTGGGCCGTCGGCGCCGTGGCCGCGTTGATGACGGCGTTCTACATGACCCGTCAGGTGTGGCTCGTCTTCTACGGACCCGAGCGCTTCCGGGACGACGCCGCACTCGTCCAAGCGAGCGGCGACGCACACGAAGGCGACGAGGTGCGCGTGGGCGAGGCACACGGAGGGCTCGAGCCGCACGAATCGCCGTGGACGATGTACGTCCCCCTGATCGCGCTCGCGGGGCTCTCCGTCGTCGGCGGCCTCCTCGACCTGCCGTTCACCAACGCCAACCTCAACCTGCTCGACCGGTGGCTGGATCTGCCCGAGTCGCACGCGGCATCGTCGTTCGGTGCGGGATTGCTGCTGTCGACGGTCGCGCTCGTCATCGGCGTTCTCGGGATCGCCTGGGGTGTGAGCATTTACCGCAAGGGCCTGCGGCGCGACGGTACCGATCCCGCGGTCGAACGGCTCGGTGGCTTCGCACGGGTACTGCAGAACGCGTGGTACATCGATATCGCCGTGTCCCGGTTCGTGAGCGGACCGGGCACGTGGTTCGCGCGCTTCCTCAGTGAGGGAGTCGATCGGGCCGGGATCGACGGTGCCGTCAACGGCATCGCCACCGCCGCGCGCGGCGGCGGCGGTGGTTTGCGCCGGCTCCAGACCGGTCTGGTGCGCAACTACGCCCTGGGCATCGCCCTGGGCACGGTGCTGCTCTTGATCTACGTGGCGACGCGGGTGACGTTCTGATGCCGCTCCTCGCCGATCTCGCCCCGTCGACGCCGTCGACACTCGGCTACCCGTTGCTGACCTTCCTCGTGTTCCTGCCGGCCATAGGCGCGGTCGTCACGATGCTCCTCCCCGCGCGGCGCCCCGACGTCTCGCGGGCCGTCGGCTACGTCACCAGCATGGCCACCTTCGGGATGGCGTTGTTCCTCCTCACGCAGTTCGACACGAGTCCTCTGAGGGGTGGATTCCAGCTGCTCGAGGACCACTCGTGGATTGGTGCGCTCGGCGTGCGCTGGACGCTCGGCGTCGACGGGATCAGCTTGTTCATGGTGGCGCTCAGCGCGCTGCTGTTCCCGATCTCGATCCTCGCGTCGGCGAAGGTGGCGAAGCCGAAGCAGTTCATCGTCTGGATGCTGCTGCTCGAGTCGGCGATGATCGGGGTGTTTCTCGCACTCGACGCGGTGGTGTTCTTCATCTTCTTCGAGTTCGTACTCGTCCCGATGTACTTCCTCATTGCGGGTTGGGGTCACGACAACCGGCGTTACGCGGCGATGAAGTTCTACTTGTTCACCGCGGCCGGCTCCGCGTTCTTGTTCGTAGGGATCTTGTCGGTCGCGTTCATGCACCAGCATTCGACGCACGTGTTGACCTTCGACGTGCGGACCCTCACCGACTGGTCCGCTTCGCATGTGCACGGCGGCACCGCCAAGTTGCTCTTCCTCACGTTCGCGGTCGGCTTCGCGGTCAAGGTGCCGCTTTTTCCCTTCCATACGTGGCTCCCCGATGCCCATACCGACGCTCCAACCGGCGGTTCGGTGGTCCTGGCCGGGCTGCTGCTCAAGATCGGCGCCTACGGATTTCTGCGCTTTGCGATTCCGTTCTTCCCGCAGGCCGCAGTCGATCTTGCGCCGCTGCTGCTGATCCTGGCCGTCATCGGGATCACCTACGGAGCGATCGTCGCCGCCATGCAGCCGAGCCTGAAGCGCATCGTCGCCTACTCGTCGGTTGCGCACCTTGGATTCGTCGTGCTCGGGTTCTTTGCGCTGACGAACCAAGGGATATCGGGCGGTCTGTTCACGATGCTGTCGCACGGATTGACCACCGGCGCACTCTTCTTGTTGGTGGGCATGCTCTACGAGCGTCGGCACACCTACGACATGAGCAACTTCCGGGGCATCTGGAAGGTCGCGCCCGTGTTTGGCGGCCTGTTCGTTGCCGCCACGTTCGCCGCGATCGGCCTGCCTGGGTTCTCCGGTTTCGTGGGTGAGTTCCTGTCGCTCCTGGGAGCGTTCCTCACGAGCCGTTGGTACGTAGTGGTCGCGGCGACGGGCGTGATCCTTGCCGCGGTGTATCTCCTGTGGGCGGTGCAGCGGGTATTCACCGGTGAGCCCGACGCCGAAAATAGTGCCACGCCGGATATCGGCCTCCGGGAGATCGTGACCGTGGTGCCGCTTCTCGGCCTGTCGTTGTTCCTCGGCCTGTACCCGAAGCCCGTGCTCGATCGGCTCCAACCGTCGGTCAACGCGTTGATCCATCACGTGGAAGTGAACAGCAACTACAAGGCGCCCACGGTGCCGATCGTGGCCGCGCCGCACAAGGGAGAAGGCAAGTGATCGGCGCCGCCTCCGTCGTTCCGATTGCGCACGCGCCCGTCGACTGGTTCGCGGTCGCCCCTGAGATCGCGCTCTTCGGCGCCGCGATTGCCATCGTGATCCTCCGGTCGGTCGTTCGGCACGACGATCGCGTGCATCCGGCCTCGATGCTCATCGCGATCGCGGGCGTCGCGACCGCGGGGGTCTTCACCGGCGTGCAGTGGGGCTTCGTCCACGGTAACGGCCCGTATCAGGCATTGAGCGGACTCGTGGCGGTCGACGGCTTCGCCGTGTTCGTGCAATCCGTGATCCTCGGCGCGACGCTGCTCGCACTGTTGTTGTCCGGCGGCTATCTGCGTCGGGAACACCTCGAGAGTCCGGAGTACTTCGCGCTGATGTTGTGCTCGGCCACGGGCATGTTGCTGATGGCATCGGCAAACGATCTCATCACGATCTTCTTGTCGCTCGAGATCTTGTCGATCGCGTTGTACGTGCTCGCTGCGTTCGACCGCACGCGACTCGCCTCGCAAGAAGCGGGCCTCAAGTATTTCCTGCTGGGGTCGTTCTCGTCGGCGGTCTTTCTCTACGGCATCGCGCTCGTCTACGGCGCGACCGGCACCACCAATCTCACCGGGATTGCGCAGTTCCTGGCGAGGGTCGTACTCCTGCACAACGGCGTGTTGCTCGTCGGATTCGCCCTGCTGCTGGTGGGTCTCGGGTTCAAAATCGCCGCCGCGCCGTTCCACATGTGGGCTCCCGACGTCTACGAAGGTGCGCCCACACCGGTGACGGCGTTCATGGCTGCGGCGACCAAGGCGGCCGCCTTCGCTGCGGTGCTGCGCATCTTCGTAGGCGCCTTCCACCTGTACAGCGTCGACTGGCGGCCGGCCATCTTCGGCCTTGCGGTCGCATCGCTGTTCGTCGGCACCGTCGCCGCTGTCGTCCAGACCGACGTGAAGCGGATGCTCGCCTACTCGGCGGTTTCGCATTCTGGTTACGTCCTCATCGGAGTGCAAGCGGCGACCGACAAAGGCACGAGCGCGGCGCTGTTCTACGTCTGTACGTACGCGGTCATGGCGACGGGAGCGTTCGCGGTCGTGATGCTGGTCGCCCGGCACGGTGACGATCGGCACGATCTGAGCGACTACCGTGGTCTCGCCTCGGCCCGTCCTGTGCTCGCCGGGCTCTTCACGTTGTTCTTGTTGGCGCAAGCGGGTGTGCCGTTCACTGGCGGATTCGTGGCCAAGCTCTCCGTGTTCAGTGCTGCGATCGACGTGGGCCAATACTGGCTCGCGATGGCCGGAATGCTCGCGGCCGTCGTCGGCGCGTTCGTCTATCTCCGTATCGTGCTGACGATGTACGCACCGCCCGACGACGACGCCGACGAGGTCGCCAAGGGCCCCCGTATCGTCGTCGACGCCGGGACCGGCCTCGCGCTCACGATCGCGGCCGGAGCGATCGTGTTCCTCGGCGTCGTGCCGGGCGTCATCCTCGACTTCGCCCACGCCGCGACCCAGCTCCTCGCCCACTGACCCATTTTCTCCACCAACAGTTGTCGGAGTAGTCCGCGCCATGCGCGGAAATCTCCGACAACAGTTGGTGAGGATTCCCGCGGGGTCAGGGGAGGGCAACGAGCTGTTCGAGGCCGTCCGTCCCGCTGACGCCCGAGGTCGTTGCCCCGTCGGACTCGCGCCGGATCTCGACCTGGTGATCCTGGACCACGAGCAGCGAGTGACCGTCGGCCGTCCATGTGAACGGTAGAGAGGGGCTCGCCGCGTTGACCGCGTGGGTCTCGGCCAGGACTGCCGCCGTCGTCGTATCCAGGATCAGCACGTCACCGAGGGTCGTGGCGATCGCCAGACGGGTGCCGTCGGGCGAGAACGCGGCGAACTGCGGGACGCCTTGCAGGAACGAGGTGGCGACGGTGTGGTGCGCCGGATCGTCGATATCGATCGTGCACGCGTTGATGGTGCAGTCGTAACGGAACACGATGTGCGTCGCGTCGGTGCCGACGAGTTGATAGGTCGAAGGTGCAAGAGGTGCGATCGCCGTTCCCGACCACAGCACCCAACGAGAGTTACGAGGGTCTATTCCGACGAAGCCCACCTGCAAAGCGCCCGCACTCCGCACGCCGATCGGTTCGTGGCTGACGACGTTGCCGACGTCGCTCCGAATGGTTCCGTCGGAGGAGAGCAACCACCACTGTGACGGCGTCACCGAGCGGAACGCGATATCGCGGCCCGACAGTGTGTGCGTTCCACCCGAGGCGGTGGCGACGAGAGTCTCCTGGAACGTCGACGCCAGGAGCGAAGAACCGTTCTGATCGTCGATCGTGACCTGGCCTTCGGGAAGGGGGACGAGCCTCGTCTCCGCCTCGGTGCTCGCCTCGTCGAGTAGGTACAGGCGGTCGTCGACCACGACCGCGAACCGGCCGGTTCCGACGCCGCGCAGCCCTTCCCACAGGCGCGGCGCCAACTCCGTGATCCGTTGCACGGTTGGTGTTGTGACGGTGACGGGTGGCGGGACCGTCGTGGATGGCGGCGGCAAGGTCTGCTTTCGGTCGCCATGGTTCGTCAGCGTGATCGTCGCCCACGCGCCGAGCGCGAGGACGACGACTCCGGTCCATGCGACCGCCGTCCGCCGATCGCGGGGCCGTTCACGATGGAAGCGCGACACCCCATTCGGCCCGGGATCGACGGTCTCGAGGTCGATCGGCTCCAGATCGTCCCAGTCCATGGCGTACGGAAACTACGCCCGCTCGCCGGAGTGACAGCCGCGCCGCGTCACCGCTCGACGACGACAACTGAGCGCCGGCGGCGTCGCGTGGACCAGACGACGAGCGTGACGACGAACAACGCGACCACCGGCAATGCCGCGGCGACGAGCACCGCTTGATGGAGCCACGGCAGGTTCGCGGTATCGATCTGCGAGCCGTCGGCATTGCGCGTCCCGCCCGGAGAGCAGCTTCCGGCGCGATGGACATCGGACCGGAACGCGCTACCCGACCATTCCACGTTCACGAAATAACGCTTTCCCACGTGTAGGAACTGCGTGTTCCCGTCGGGATACTCGACCACGACGGATGCCGTCAGCTTGGGAATCGGATCATTGGGGCTCGGGTTTCGGACGGTCTTCGCCGACTCGACCGAGAACGTGGCGGTCCCGTCGCTCCGGCCGGTGAGGCGACCGACGAACGACGCGTCGTAGCCGGCGCCGTTCGTCGTGGTCGAGCATTCCTCGCCACCGCACGACGCGAGGAAGCTCGGCGCAGCGCCGACACACGCGATCACGATCACGACGACGAGCCCGCGCGGGAGATGCACGCGTCAGACCTCCCGCCGCAGCCAGGTGTGATCGCGCCGATCGCGGAACCCGAAAACCGCCGCGCGGAAGTGCACGCTGCCATGCTGCCCCGAAGATCCTCGTTCCCGCCGGGGAACCGGATGCGGTGAGTCCGAAGTCAGGCGCCTCGGCGGATGCGGAAGCGGCGGCGCTGCTCCCGGACGCGGGCTTCGTCTTCGGCCGCGCGCGCGGCGGCCTCCTCCCGGGCGGCGACCAGCTCGCGTTCGTACTCGTCGAGCTTGGCGACCGACAGCTCGTACCCGGCGTCGATCAGCTCGTGCGCGCCCGAGAAGTCGAACAGCTCACGGGTGTCCGGCGGTCGGGGCAGATCGATGATGTCGACGTGCTCGATCGCCTGCCGTCGTTCGAGCTCGTAGCGCTGGTTGCGGGCGTGCATGAAACTCGTCATCACCACGTCGAGCGGAGAGCGCACGATGTGCTCGCCCGCGCCCGACGACACGTTCAACACGAAGATGCGATCGACGGGCCCCGAGAGCGCGTGCCAGAGCGGCACGTTGTTCACGACACCACCGTCGACGAGGCGTCGTCCGCAGTGGTGCACGATCGGGAAGACGCCGGGCAGGGCGGCGCTCGCGAGGAGCGCCGGCTTCAGCGGACCCCGGGCGATCACGACCTCTTCGCCGGTGTCGAGATCGGTGGTGATGACTCGCAGCGGTACCTCGAGATCGGAGAACGACCGGGCCGGTGTCGAGTGGTGAATGAGCGCAGCGAGGCCTTCGTTCCCGAACAGGTGGGTGCCCCGGCGGACGACGTTCCAGGCGCGGTGGATACGCCCACCGGGAAAAACGTGGTCGGTTTGCAACTGCTCCCACACCGCCGCGAGCTGGGCGACCCCGGTCAGGTTCGGGGCGTACGCGACCGCGGCCCCGTTGAGGGCGCCCGCGGAGGTGCCGATCACGACGTCGGGGACGATGCCGCGTTCGATGAGCGCCCGGAGCATCCCGACCTGGCCGACGCCCTGGTTCCCGCCGCCCGAGAGCACGAACGCAGTGCGCGGTCGCGCCGGCTCCGGAGCGCGCGGCGCCCGGCGACCTGCGGGAAACGGCAGCTTCGTTCCCATGGTCGATTCTTCGGCGGATTCGGGCTCGGGCTTGTGGGTCAACGTCGGCGGCATCTGCCGACGACGGTACCGAGCGCCGGGGCGCTCGGAGTCCCTCGATTACCGCTAGCACACGGTTCGTCACGCGAAACGAACCCCCGCGTATACTCCGCCCGACCCCGAAACAACCCGGCAACGGAAGCGCGCGTGACCGAGTTCTACAGGCAGTATCTCGCCGTCGCGGTCTTCTTCATGGCCGCGTTCGGAATGGTCGGTGCCATGCTCGGCATGGCCCGGCTCCTGCGTCCCAAGGTGCCGCAGGACGAGAAATACATCACGTACGAGTCGGGCTCCGACCCTCTGCCCCTCTTCGGGCAGATGAACGTCCGGTATTACGTCTACGCGCTGCTCTTCGTCATCTTCGACGTCGAAGCCGTCTTCATCTTCCCGTGGGCCGTGAACGTCGATGCGCTGGGTTGGTTCGGCCTCGTGGAGATGACCGCCTTCGTGGCGATCCTGCTCCTGGGCCTGGCCTACGTCTGGCGGAAGGGTCTGTTGAAGTGGGCCTGATCAGTTCGGGCAAGACGCCGAAACCCCTGATGCACCTGCTGAATTACAGCCGGAAGTACTCGCTGTGGATGCTCCAGTGGGGCCTGGCCTGTTGTGCGATCGAGATGGGAGCGGCGCTGGCCGGCCCCCGCTACGACGTGATGCGCCTCGGGGTCATCCCCTTCCCGGCCAGCCCCCGCCAGGCCGACCTCATTGTCATCTCGGGCACGGTCACCGACAAGATGGCGCCTGCGATCAAGCGGCTCTACGAGCAGATGCCCGACCCCAAGTACGTCATCTCGATGGGATCGTGCGCCAACTGCGGCGGGCCGTATTGGGATTCGTACTCGGTGACGAAGGGTGTCGACCAGATCATCCCGGTCGACGTCTACGTGCCCGGGTGCCCGCCCCGGCCCGAGGCGTTCATCCAGGGCATCGTTCTGCTGCAGCAACGGATCATGAGCGAGGACCCCGCCGAGCGTTGGCGCGGGGTGACACGGGAGCCGATCGTCGTTGCCTGACGACGCCGCGACCGAGGCACCTCCCGCGCTGCGCGAGCAGGCCGCGGACGCTCTGTCGCGCCTGCAAGCTGAGCTCGGCACTGCGCCCGACGGCGCGATCGTCGAGGACGGTGCCTCGTTTGGTGACGTCATCGTGCGCGTCCGTCCTGACGCCTGGCGCCGCGCCGCGCAGGTCTGCAAGGAACAGCTCGGTTGCGACTACCTCTCCTTCATCGCCGGCATCGACTGGATGCCGACGCCGGCGGTCACCGAAGAGGGTTCGGGCGACACGTCGACCCCGGCGCAGCCGAAAGAGCAGACGTACGGCGTGGCCGGAAGTGAGGGCCGCTACCAGCTGCTCGCAGTCGTCGAGTCGACGCGCCGCAAGAGCTGGCGCATCGTCTTGAAGACCGACGTGGGCGACGACCTCCACGCGGAGTCGTGGGTCTCGATCTATCCCGGCGCCGACTGGCACGAGCGCGAAGCGTGGGAGATGTTCGGCTTCGTGTTCGACGGTCACCCGAGCCTGCGGCACCTGTACCTGCCGTCGGAATTCGAGGGCCATCCCCTGCGCAAGGACTACCCGTTGCTCGCGCGTGAGGTGAAGCCCTGGCCCGGCCTCGTCGACGTCGAACCGATGCCCGGCGAGCCCGAAGAAGCCACGACTGGTGAAGCCACGACTGGTGAAGCTACGACTGGTGAAGCCACGACTGGTGAAGCCACGACTGGTGAAGGTGGTGACGCATGACCACGACCGACCTCCCCGCTCCGGGGGAGCTCCCGGAGATCGCGGTCGACCCGGCCGCGTTCCGGCACCTCGCCGATGCGCAGGTGAACGTCGAGCTCGACACGGGCGACATGGTGCTCAACATCGGGCCGCAGCACCCGGCCACGCACGGCACCCTGCGCCTGGTCGTGCGGCTCGACGGTGAGCGCGTCGTGTCGGCCGATCCGATCATCGGCTACATGCACCGCGGCTACGAGAAGCTCACCGAGTACCGCACGTACCCGCAGATCACGACGCTCATCAACCGCATCGACTGGCTCTCGTCGTTCGCGAACGAAGTGCCGTTCATCGCCGCGGCCGAGCAGCTCATGGGCATCGAGGCCCCGCCGCGCGCGCAGTACCTGCGCACGATCCTGACCGAGCTCTCGCGCATCGCCACGTTCGTGCTGTTCCTCGGCGAGATGGGTTTGCAGGTCGGCGCGATCACGCCCGCGTTCTACGGCTTCCGTGACCGCGAGTACGTGCTCAACCTGATCGAGGCCGTCACCGGCGGTCGGTTCCACCCCAACTTCAACCGGATCGGCGGCATCAAGGACGACCTGCCCTGGGGCTGGATCTCTGAGTGCCGCACCGTGATGAACAAGGTGCTCGTCTCGTGCGACGAGTTCGACGACCTCGTCGCCACCAACCCGATCTTCGAGAAGCGCACGCGCTCGATCGGCATCATCCCGCAGGAGCTCGGCGCCTCGTACGGCGTCTCGGGTTCGAACCTGCGGGCATCCGGCGTCGACTGGGACCTGCGGCGTGACGGGCCGAGCTACCTCGTGTACGACGAGCTCGACTGGAAGGTCTGGACGCACCCCGATGGCGACTCGTTCGCCCGCTACTGGGTGCGCTTGCAGGAGACCCGTGAGTCGGCCCGCATGGTGTTGCAGATGCTCGACCAGCTTCCCAGCGGGCCGCTGATGGCCAAGGTCCCGCGCATCATCAAGGTGCCCGCCGGCGAGGCCCTGGTGAACACCGAGAACCCGCTCGGCGAGATGGGCTACTACGTCATCTCGAAGGGCGCGACCGGGCCGTTCCGCACCAAGATCCGCAGCGCGTCGTTCAGCAACGTCTCGATCCTGCCGTGGCTTTTGCGGGGCGTGTACGTGCCCGACATCGTCACGATCCTCGCAAGCCTCTACTTCATCCTCGGAGACATCGACCGGTGATTGTGCGGACGCAGCGGGGGCGGTTGTGATCGCACTCCAGATCGGGTGGGGAACCACCCTGGCGATCAAGACGGTTGTCGTGCTCGCGATCGTGCCGCTCACGGCGCTGATCCTGGGCTACGTCTTCTTGTTGAAGATGATGAGTCACATGCAGAGCCGGCTCGGTCCGATGGACCCGGGCGGATTCCACGGCTGGTACCAGCTCATCGGTGACGGCCTGAAGTTCCTGCAAAAAGAAGACATCACCCCGGCCGAGGCCGACAAGCGCGTGTTCGCGCTCGCACCTGCGATCGTCGTGCTCTCGACGTTCCTCGTGTTCGTCGTCGTGCCCGCGGGTCCTCGGGTCACGGTCGCGTCGCTCGACTCCGGGCCGTTCGGCAAGGGCGGTTTCGGTGGCGTCGGCGTGTTCTACGCGCTCGCGGTGTCGAGCCTGTCGGTCATCGGCGTGCTCATGGCCGGATGGGCGAGCTCTAACAAGTACGCGCTCCTCGGCGCGCTGCGTGCCGCCGCCCAGCTCATCGCCTACGAGCTGCCGCTCGTGCTCGCGGTGGTCGGCGTGGTCATCCAGACCGGCACGATGAGCCTGCAGGGCATCGTGTTCTGGCAGCAGAACGGTTCGCTGTTCGGTTGGAGCGGGATCGGGTTCCCCCTGATTTTCACGCAGTTCATCGGGTTCGCGCTGTTCATGGTCGCGGCCCAGGCCGAGCTCACCCAGCCTCCATTCGACATGCCCGTCGCGGAGTCCGAGCTCGTCGCGGGCTACATGGTCGAGTACACGGGCTTTCGCTTCCTGTTCTTCTTCATCGGCGAGTTCGGTACCGCGTTCGCGTTCGCCGCGTTGGCGGCGACGTTGTTCCTCGGCGGTTGGTCGGTCCCGTGGGTCCACGGCACCGCGGCCGACTTCCTCGGACCGCTGGTGCTGTTCGCCAAGGTGATGTTCGTCGCGTTCTTGATGTTCTGGGCGCGCTTCACCTACCCCCGTTTTCGTGAGGATCAGCTCCAGGCGATCGCGTGGAAGTGGCTCATTCCGATCGCGTTGGGCAACATCCTCCTCACCGGCGTTTTGAAGGTGGCCTTCTAATGGATGGGAAGTCGTGAAGCGAGAGATCAAGGGAATGCTCGCGGGGCTCGGCGTCACGTTCAAGACGAT
>JBEPUZ010000148.1:0-11594 GCA_041691275.1 Actinomycetota bacterium
CACCCCGAAACCCAAAATTCCTAACTACCGAAGAAATACCGACTCAGGTCACTAGGTAGTGCGCCACGTTTCCGTGCACGGTGACATGCGTGGTTACGAACTGCTTGCGCCAGGGGGAGAGTCGTTCGTGAAGGGCGGACGCGGCCGCGGGATGTCGCACACGGGCGGTCGCCTCGGCCCAGAGCGCGTACGCGGTCAATGAGCTCGAACCGATGGGCATCGGGAAATCGTCGCCAACTTCCCTGTCCAGCGTGCGGCGCACCGCGTCTTGGTCTGACGTGAAGCTCGTCGCGAGCGCGAGCACCGGGCGCATCGCCGGAATGAGCGGATTGTCGGTCACCGCTTGCTCGACGAGGGGGACCATCTCGGCGTACCGCCCTTGCATCCAGCGAATGGCCATCAGCTGGATCCCGTAGATGAAGAGCGCATCGGCTTGGCCGGCCGCAGTACCCATCTCGAGCGTGATCTCCGCCACCCTCTCTGCTTCATCGATGTCGCCGTCGAGTAAGCGCATCCACGATTGGTGAAACGCGTCGTTCCATCGCATGGTTGGTTGTCCGACGCGCTCAGCTTCGGCGTTGGACACGGCCAAAGCCGATCTCACCGTCACGATATCGCCCGCCTCCAATGCGGGCTCCGACCGGTAGATGTATGAGTGGAAGCGGGCAACAGCATCACCCAGCTCGTCGGCGAGTGCGCACGCCTCCGTGATCCGCGCAATGCGAAGCTCAAGGGTTTGGGGTGCCGCGATCGCCTCGGCCGGGTAGAAGAGCGCGTACATCAGCGCTGCCTTGTCCCCTGTGCGACGGGCAACCGCGACCGCTTCCTCTGCCAGCGCGAGCTGATCGTCGAATTCGGTGCCGTAAATCCGCTCCGCGCAGAGCAACGCGAGGAGACGCGCGCGTTCGGGACTGTCGCGTTCCCCGAGGCGTTCGAGTGCACGCGATGCCATCTCGACTCGCTCCGCATCGACGCTTCCGACGGCGCTCACCCAGCCCCGGCTGTTCGCGAGCACGGCCGCAACCAACAAGTCGGTTGCATCGATCGCGTCGGCACGGCGCGCCGCGTCGAGCAGGGTCTCGCGATGCGCAGGATCACCGATTTCGCGCTGCGCCTCGCCCATGCCGAACAGGAGCTCGGCGCGCCGCCCGGCATCATCGGTCGCGACGCGATCGAGGAGATCGAGGGCGTCGGCATACCAGCGCCGCGCCTCGTCGGGAGCGAGTTGCGCGAGCGCGCGATCGCCGGCCCGCTGCGCGTAGTCGATGGCCTTGGATCCGTCTTCGGGTCGGGTTGCGTGCGCCCAGTGATAGGCGAGCTCGCTGACGCGTTCCCCGGGGTTGTCTCCACAGATGTCCTCGAGCGCCGCCGCGACCGCACGATGGGCACGCGCCGCGCGCCCGGCCGACAGCGCGTCGTAGAGCGCGTGCTCGACCAGGCCGTGCGCGAACGCGTACCGTCCGGCGATCTCGCCTTCGCTCAGGACACCCGCGGTCACGGCGTCGTCGCAGATATCGAGGATCGCGTCTTCGCCGACCTCAGCCACGCGTACCAGCACATCGATGTCGAAGTCGCGTCCGATGACCGAGGCCAGCGACAACACGCGTTGTGTCGCCACCCCGAGGCGCGCGATGCGGCGGCCGATCACCTCACGGATGCTCACCGGAAGCCCAGACGACCGCAGGTCGGGACTCGCGACCCATTTCCCGTCTTCGCCTTGATAGATCGAGTTCGTCTCCGCCAGGTGGCGCAGCATCTCACCCACGAAGAACGGATTGCCCTGGGTCTCGGCCAACAGCGCGTCGCGGAGAACGATGCCCTCTTCGGCCATGTCGTGCCCGGCGATCGTCTCCAACAGGGAGAGCAGCTCGTCATCACCGAGGCCGCGCAGTGCGAGACGCTCCACACCGGATTCCCGATGCATCGCGGCGAGTGTCTCGGCCAGCGGATGCTCCGAGGTGATCTCGGAGCTGCGGAACGTCCCGATCACCAACATTCGGAGCGTCACCTCGGAAGTCACGACATGGCGTAGGAGTTGCACCGTCGGACGATCGGCCCACTGAAGATCATCGAGTACCAGCACGACGGGCGCGAGAGCCGACATGCGCATGAGAACATCGGTCACTGCGCCGAAGAGCAGATAGCGCTCGGACTCGGCGTCCGTCGATGTCAACGTCACGGGCACCCGAGCTGCCAGGTCGGGCACCAGCCGTACGAGCTCGCCGCCTCGGGCGGCAGCGTGCTCCGACAGCAACGACTCCGGTGCGTATCGGACGAGGTGACCGAGCGCTTCCGACCACGCCTGATAAGGGATGCCGAGGTCCTCGTCGCAGTGTCCGTACAACACGACCGCGCCGGTCTCGAACGCCTCCTTCGCGAACGACGACGCCAACGTCGTCTTCCCTATGCCGGGTTCACCGGAAAGCAACACGACCCGGCGTCCTTCGACAGGAAGCGCCTTCAACGAGACACTGAGCACCTCGCGCTCCGCCGCGCGGCCGACGAAGTCCGACGTGACCGACCCGATTCGCGCCGGCAGCGGAACCGCCACGTCATCCTCTGCAACCATGGGGGCCCACTGCACCCGATGCGCGAGAACCGGCTGCTCGAGACCTTTCAACTCCAGCTCACCCGCGGGCGCGAAATCGAACCCACCGCGCGATCCGGCCAGCGCGCGAACGATGTCGGTGACGAGGATCTCGCCGCCTTCGGCTTTGGCACACAACCGCGCGGCCTCGACGACCGGGACACCGAAGTAGTCGTCGTCTTCCACGTCGGCGTCGCCGAGCGCCACGCCGACACGCACCAACAGCGGCTCGACGGCGGCGCGGTTCCGGCACTCGAATCCCTGTTGGATCGCGACCGCCGCAGCGACGGCATCGGCCGCACTCGGAACGACGACCATGAGTCCGTCGCCAAGGTTCTTCACCTCACGGCCGCCCGAACCGGCGATCGCCTCGCGCAAGAGCGCGAAGTGCTCGCGGCGCAGCGCTTCTGCTCGGTCCTCGCCGACACGCGACAACAACGCGGTCGAACCGACCAAGTCGGTGAACAACACCGTGATCGTCACCGCGGCCACGGCTACTCCAAACTCGGAAACCGCCCCACCGGCGGCGCGTTCATGCGGAAGCGTTCCACACGTTTCCACCGTACCGCCAGGCAGCTCAACGCAGCCGCAAGCGCTCACCGCGACCTGCCCCGGAAGACGCGTCAACAAGCCGGATCGGACTGACACCGGACTCCAGTGGAGACGATGCGACTCTTCACGAACCCCGACTTCCCTGGCCAGACCAATAACGAGACGCGATGCTCTTAGACCGCTATCGCGAATGTCCCAGTCCCGGGAACCGCGTCACCGATGTGCCGGATGCCACGATCGCTGTTGTTAGCACCCGGTGATCGAGATCGCTCGTAGATCGACCCGGGGACCCGGCGTTCTGGGTCACTGGAGGGCGGGACTACGGGACGCGCTTGTGGGACGGTGCGACAGAGTGCGGCTGCCGTGCCGCGTCGTTTACGGTGAGGCGATACGGGCGCTGGATCGGTACGGGCACCTGCTGCCGCACGCCGAAGAACGCGTCACGAACGCGCTCGATGACTTGGCGCGTTCAGGCGCGGCGAGCGCACGCAATGCGAAGGTCCCAGTCTTCCCGCGCGAAGAACGCGCGAAGGACGGCTTCGGACGCGATGCGAGCCGGTCTCCGCACCCTGCGGAACCGGCTCTGACCTGGGTTAGCACGAGTGGGGCTAGTAAGAATCGAACTTACGACCTCGTCCTTATCAGGGACGCGCTCTAACCGACTGAGCTATAGCCCCCAGCAGGCGCAGCAGCGTAGCAGCGGCCGGCGGAGCACCCGAACGGCGAGCTGAAGTGGGACGCCGGCCCTCTCGATACACTCCCGCGCTGTGAAGGTCTTCAAGCGCCTACTTCTCGTGCTCGGTGCCGCGGGCGCGGTGGGAATACTCGCGCGGGTGCGCGGCAAGGGCGGCGTGCCGCCCACCACCGGCGGATGGCGCGAGCTCGAGGGCCCCGAATTTCGGTGAAGAAGATGAGCTCGTGACGACCGCGCTCGTCGTCGGTCTCGGCGCGGTAGGTACGCGCGCGGCGCGCCAGCTGATCGACACGCCCGGCATCGACCGTCTTTTGCTCGCCGACCGCGACGACGTCCAACTCGCGGAGGTGGCGGAAGCGTTCGGGCCCGACGCGCAAGCCGTCGATTTCGCGCCCGGCGACCCGCTTCCCGACGGCGTCGACGTCGTGGTCACTGCATTACCGGCCGGCGTCGATCATGCAGTGGTGACCGCGGCGATCGCGGCGGGCGTGCCGGTGGCATCGAGCGAGGAAGAGCACGACGCTCTCGATCAGCTTCGGGTGCTCGACCCCAATGCGCGCGGCGCCGGTGTCACGATCGGGATCGGTTGCGGGCTCGCTCCGGGTCTGGTCGATGCGCTCGCCCGGCACGCGACGTCGATGTTCGACAGCGTGGACGAGATCCGCGTCGCCCGTACGGGCTGGGCCGGTCCCGCGAGCGTCAACACGGTTCGCCACGAACGGCGGGTCCCCGTGCGGACGTGGCACGACGGCTCCTGGCGGGAAGACCGCCCGCACGGCGACAGCCTGGTGTGGTTCCCGGAGCCGATCGGGGCGCGTGAGTGTCGCACGGTGACCGGCGCGACCTCATTGCTCGTCGACGCGTTCCCAGATGTCGGTCGCATCAGCGTGCAACTCGGCGAGTCGCCGAAACGCACACGGTTCCGCCGGCGCTTCGGTGACGACGGCGAGTGGGGCGCGGCGCGGGTCGAGGTCTGGGGCCGGCGCGACGGCAGCTTCGACTGCACGGTGTACGGCGTGGTGGAACGCACCGCAGTTGCGGCGGGCGCTGTGCTGGCGGTCGTCGCAGCGCGCCTCGGTGGTGCCTTGCAACCCCGGCTCGAGCGCCCCGGAGTACTCGGGTTGGGGGCGCTCGTCGACCCGGTGCCGTTCCTCGCCGAGTTGGCCCAACGCGGAGTCCGGGCGGCGGCGTTCGAGGGTGTCGCCGTCGCCTGACGCGCTCCGTGTCGGGGAATCCTTCGAGGAATCCCCGCAACGGTGGCCGGCGCGGTGGAGTAACGGGTGGGCGCACTTCCTGACATCTGTCCGCCGGATGCGCACGAGTCGGGGCGTTTGACTGCCCGCGCGGGTTGCTTCTGCCGATGTACAGGTACCGTGGCGGGTTGGCCTCCGAGGGCGGTCCAGGGGCGTGGCCGGGGATACGTCGAGGATTGCGGTCGATGACGATGACGGACGGATCCGAGGACGAGGTGGCGGCACCGGGCGACGGTCTCGGACCGACCTCGCCGGCTCCCACCGACGCCACTCCCATGAACGCGGCTCCCAACACCTCCGGGTCCGACCCGGCTCGCACCCCGCCGCCGGACGAGAAGACGCCGGACGAGAAGACGCCGGACGAGAAGACGCCGGACGAGAAGACGCCGGACGAGAAAATGCGGGACGAGAAAATGCCGGAGGAGGAGTTGGTCGCCGACGAGCTCGCACTCTCGATCGCGCGAGGTGATCAGGTGCTGGTGTTCGGGGGACTGCGTCTCGTGCCCGGTGGAACCGATCTCTCCCGGGAGGTGACCCGCACGATCGCGCTCGCGATCGAGGGCTGCCGGGGCCCGGGCGTCGTGATCTTCGCGGGCGACACGTTCGACATGCTGCGCGAAGGCCGACCCGACGCCAAGGCGGCGCTGGCGTCGCACGCGCGGCTGGCTTCCGCGCTGGCGACGTTCCGCGCATCGCCCGGCCACCATGTCGTCTTGCTGCCCGGCATCCGCGACGGCGCCCTTGCGTACGACGAGCGCGCGGCCAAGGGCCTGCAAACGCAGGGGTGGACGATCGCGCTCGCCTGCGTACTCGAGGTCGACACGGGATGTGGCGTGCGGGTGGTGCGAGTGGAGCCCGGACACCAGCTCGACCCGGCCGCCGCGTTCGGTGATCCCCGTGACCCCAACGACCACCCCCTCGTCGCCCACCTCGAGCGCGACGTGCTGCCCGGCTTCGCCAACGTCGGCGACGCCTCGCACAAGTGGCTCGAAGGCATCGAGGACACCGATCCGGCCGACATGGGCGCGCTCGTCGCATCACGCTTCACCTATCGCCGCCTGTTCCGGCGGGCGGCCTGGCTGACGCTGCCGGTGCTGGCCCTGCTCGCCGTCTTCTTCCCCGTCGCCGCTTTCTCGACGCGCCGGCGCGATGCGCTCACGCATCTGTTCCGGCTGCTCGCGGCCGGATTTGTGATCGAGCTCGTCATCGTCGTGATCGCGCTCGCCTTCGTCGTCGCGCAGCTGCGCGACTCACTGGGTTCGATCTCGTGGTTGTCGCGCGCGCTGCGCGACAACGACGGTCCGCGCGGCATCGCGGTCGGGCTCGCGGCCGGTGGCGGCGCGGGACTGATCACCGGTCACTCGGGCCGGGCCGAGCTCACCGATCTCGGCGGAGGCGCGTTCTACGCGAACTGTGGCACCGCGGGCCGCAGTGTGGATCGCATCGAGACGCGAGCGGGTCTGCCCGCCGTCTACGGCGCGCGCTTGCGGTGCTCGTGGCTTGAGCTCGAAGCCGGGTCAGAGTTGCGCGTGCGTCTGTGGCACGGCGCCCGCGACCTTCCCGACCGAACCTTCCTGGAACGACTCGCGACGCGTGAGCGCGCGCAGACGTGTTGGCCTCCGCGTGAGGTGGCGGAGCATCCGGGCACGGTCACCTGGCCGTCGCCGGGCGATTCCACCGCTCGTCGCCGTCGTAATCGGCGGATCGGTGCGACGGCGATCGCGTTCGCAGGCATCATCAACCTCGCGTCGGCCGTCACGGTGCCGGTCGCGTCCCGACTGGCGGCGCTCGGCCAGTTCGCCCCGATCGAGGTCCCGGAGTTCGCGGCGGCGCTCGTCGCGGTCTGCGGTATCGGCCTGTTGTTCCTCGCGTGGGGTGTGCGCAGAGGTCAGCGCCACGCCTGGCTCCTGGCCAACGGGTTCCTCTTGGTCTCGGTGCTCGGAAACGTCACCAAGGGTCTCGACATCGAGGAAGCGATCATCGGCCTGGTGGCGATCGCGTTCCTGCTGATCCACCGCGACGACTTCTCCGCGCCCGCCAACCCGTCGTCGTGGCGGCGGGCTGTGAGCGTCGCGCTGGGAGCGGTCGTCGTCGCGATTGTCGGCGGGACCGTCGGCGTCGCCATCCGTCATCCCCATCTCGCGATACCGAAGGTCATCGAGGCGGTTGCGGAACGCCTCGTCGGGATGAAGGCGGTCGCGCTTCCGAACGGCATCGACCGGCTCGTGTCACCGGCGCTGCTCGCAGTAGGGATCGCGATCGCGCTGTCGTTCTGCTGGTTGTTGTTCCGGCCCGCGGTCTCGCCGCGGCTTTCGTCGTACCGGCCGCTCTCGAAGGAGCGGGCTCGCTTCATCGTCGAGAAGTACGGCGCTGACTCGCTGTCATACTTCGCGCTGCGCGACGACAAGGAGTGGTTCGGCTTCCGCGACACGCTCGTCGCCTACCGCGTGCATAACGGCATCGCGTTGGTGTCGCCCGACCCGGTTGGGCCGGTCGGTCAACGGGCGGAGTCGTGGGCCGCGTTCCGGGAGTTCGCTGACGAACACGGCTGGCCCGTCGCGGTGATGGGCGCGTCGACCGAGTGGCTACCGGTATACCGGGCCAGCGGCATGCACGACCTGTACATCGGGGACGAGGCCGTCGTCGACGTGCGCCGGTTCAGCCTCGAGGGCAAGCAGAACAAGAGCCTGCGCCAGTCGGTCGGTCGGGTCGAGAAGGCCGGGTACCGGGTCGAGTTCGTCGATCCGTCCCGCCTCGACCCCGACCTCGAGGTCAAGCTCCGCGCGCTGATGACCGGAAGCCGGCGCGGCGATGTCGAGCGGGGCTTCTCGATGACGCTCGGCCGGGTGTTCGAGCCCGAGGATCGCGGCCTGTTGTTCGCGGTAGCGCTCGACGCCGACGACAATCCGGCCGGCTTTTGTCAGTACGTGCCCGCCCGCGCGATCAAGGGCTGGTCGCTCGACCTGATGCGCCGGAGCGAGGCGGAAGGCGTGCCGAACGGCATCACCGAGTTCATCGTCGCCAAGACGATCGACCATCTGCGTGCCGAAGGTGACGTCGGGTTGGCGCTTAACTTCGCCACGTTCCGCGCGGTGCTCGCCAGTGAGGCGGGCGATCGCCTCATGCAGCGCGCGCAGAAGTGGGTGCTCGAACGGGTGGGCGACTCGATGCAGATCGAGTCGCTGTGGACCTTCAACGAGAAGTTCCAGCCCGAGTGGAACGCGCGTTACGCGGCCTACGACTCGCCCGAGCACATGCTCAGCGCGTCGATCGCGGTTGCGCGCGCAGAGTCGTTCTTCGAGATCCCGATCATCGGCCGGTTCTTCAAACCGTCGGCCGACGACCCGCGCGAGCGCACACGAACGGTGCCCGCGGAACCGGTCGTCGCGGGCAAGTCGTCGGGCAAGGGCGAGCCCTCAGGCATGTGACGGGCTCGGGCCCTCGCCGTCGACCTCGAACGCGAGATCGTCGATGTAGCAGTAGTACCAGTCCTCGCCGGGCTCGAACGACTGGATGACGGGGTGCTCGACCTCGTGGTAGTGCGCGGTCGCGTGCTTGCCGGGCGAGTTGTCGCAACAGCCGACGTGGCCACACTCCATGCACCGCCTTAGGTGGAGCCAGCGCATCCCGGTGAGTAGGCACTCAACGCACTCGTTGCCACTGGGCGCGATGTCGACGATGTGGTCCAGGTGAGTACAGGTCTCGGTCACGGCACCAGTCTTCCCAGTCCGTCAAGAGATCCCTTATCTGAAGGGTGCGGTCTGACGAACGGACCGTTTGACCAGGGCCTCCGGATCGCCTTTTGATCCCACGCCCGCGGCCGATGAGCACCTACGATCTGCCGCTGCCAACGGGGCAGCGGGGTGCGGTGCGGTTCGTAACCGAACCAGACGATGCGGGGAGTTCGCAATGAAGAAGTCGAACTACATCCGGGCGTTTGCCGGCGTCGCCGCGCTGACACTGGTGGCGGCGGCCTGCGGCGGCGGGTCCTCGAAGGCGAACTCGAAGACGAGCACGACGATCGCCGCGAGGACCACGGGCGTGAACGGCACCGGTTCGGTGACGATCAACCCGCTCTTCGTCTCGACCGATTCGGCGGGGAAGTCGACGGGCGGCACGGAAGCGGTGACCGTGCGCATCCAGCCGTCGCCCGATGGCAAGCTCCGCGTCGGGTTCAACGAGGACGAGGTCGGCGGCACCGGTCCGCAGTGGCATTCGGCGGGCTGGAACGCGGTCACGGTGGCGACACTGTTGATGGGCGCGCCGCTGTCGAACCGTGACGTCGAGTTCGACATCACGGGGAAGATCGACGGCCCGAGCGCGGGCGCGTTGATGACGATCGGCGTGCTCGCGGTGCTCCGCGGCGACAAGCTCGCGAGCGACATCACGATGACCGGCACGATCAACCCCGACGGCACCGTCGGCCCGGTCGGCGGCATTCCGTACAAGGTGCAGGGCGTCATCGCCGCGCACAAGACGAAGATGCTCATCCCCACGGGTCAGCGCAACAGCCCCGACGACTCCGGGAAGCTGGTCGACGTGGTCGCGGCGGCGCAGCAGAAGGGCATCACAGTCACCGAGGTCAGCGACATCTACGCGGCCTACAAGGCGTTCACGGGCAAGGATCTGCCCCGCCAGGCGCCGGCGTCGACGGTGAAGCTCGACGAGGCCACGTACCAAAAGCTCAAGGCCAAGGTCGAGACGTGGTCGGCGAAGTACCACGCGTCGGTCAGCGACTTCTCCAGCCTGGCTGCTGCGATCCGTACCAACAACGGCATCTCCGGGATCATGACCAAGGCGGCTTCCGACTACGCCGTGGCGTCCAAGCTGAGCAGCGAAGGCCTGCAGGCGGGCGCGTTCAGCAAGGTCGTGCTTGCGGCGGCAGAAGCGAATGCAGGTGCCGCGACGGGGTCCCAGTTGCAGGTGTTGCTCACGCAGGGCGTGGGTCCGTTCGTCGCGAAGATCAAGTCGAGCGCGTCGATCTCGGGTCAGATCACCGGCCTCGTCGACACGCTGAAGACGTTCAAGCCCCGTACGGTGAGTGACGCAGGTGCTTTAGCCGAGGCGTACGGCGACGCGGTCGACGCGGTCAGCCTCTCGACCTTCGCTCAGAACCTGCTCGACTCGACGGCCGGTAAGTCGCTCGACAACCAGGTCGCCCAGGTCACCGAAGGCGCGGTGTTCTTCGAGTTCGCAGGCACGATCGTGAGCGAGGCCGCCGACGTGCTCGACGTGGGTCGCGATCTCGGTGGCGCGGTGCTCGGCCCGAAGGTCGACACGCACGACGTGGCCGAGTTCTTCCGCAAGGCGGGCGAGGCGAACCTCGATGCGTTCGAGTCGGTCGTCATCGCTCCGCTGGCCGACAAAGCCAACATCAGCGAGACGAGCGCGAAGCAGCAGTTCGAGGAAGCCGATCTCAACTACGGGCTCTCGGTGTCGGGCTTGAACGTGATGGGTGCGTTGCAGACGTACTTCGGTGACGCCGGCTCGAGCGACTACGCCGAGCTCGGTGGCGCGGTCTCCCTCTACAACCGCACTTCTGCGCTGATCGCGAAGTACTACTCGCTCGGTCAGGTCGACCCGAACACGCTCGACGTGACGGGCATCTCCAACGACCCGGCGTTCGAGGCCGCGATCGCACTGGCCCAGAGCCAGCTCGCCAGCGGTGTGGCGTTGTTGCAGTCGAAGAACGTGAACCCGACCATTGCCGTCGCCGACAACGAGATCGCCAGCGTCGACCGTGAGGGCCAGGCGTCCGACAAGCTCGACGCGTTGAGTGAGTACTGGGACGGCTACCTGAACTCCCGTGTGCTCGCGTATCTCGGAGGCTTTGCTTCGGGGACGTGACCGAGCAGGCGGCAGTGGTTGCGACAGATGCGGGTCTTCCGCTGAAACCGCAACGAAAGTGGCGTCTGTCAAGGTTCGAAGTGGCGCATGCGCCGGACGTGTCTCCCGGGTAACAAACCCTCACCCCTTAGCCGGGAGACGCGTCTGGGGCGCCCGTATCCGGCGGCGATCCACCGCGGCCTTCGCCTACGCTGACCGTGTTCCAGGGGACGTAGCTCAGCTGGCTAGAGCACCTGCTTTGCAAGCAGGGGGTCGTGGGTTCGAGTCCCATCGTCTCCACCACGAAGCACCTGGTCAGAGTGGGTGCCGACCGGGGCGGGGTGCGACGCCGACCGACTTTCGGGGCGTCCATCGCGCGTCCATCGCGCGGAGCCCTCGTGACTGGTTGTGTTCCGTTGCGTGACGAACTCGTCGAGTCGACGCGCGACCTCGACATCTCGTTCGTGGGTGGCGTGCTGGTACCGAAGAGCCGCGGCGCTGGACGCGTGGCCCATCCGGTGCATCAACTCCGCGGTCGAGGCGCCGGTTCCGGCGGTGAGCGTGTTCGCGGTATGGCGAAGGTCGTGGAAATGAAAGCCGTCGGGGAGATCGGCGACGGCGGCGCGTGCGAGCGCCCAGTTGCGATCGACGGCTCGCTTGCGGAGCACATCCGCTCGGTCTC
>JBEPUZ010000149.1:0-11532 GCA_041691275.1 Actinomycetota bacterium
CCGCTGTGGGCACCCTCCCGGCCACGCGCGGTGTGGTTGCATCACGTCCACGACTCGATGTGGGAGATGACGTTGCCGCCGCGCCTGGCCCGACTGGGTCGCACGGTCGAGTTCCGCGTCGCTCCGCCGATCTACCGGCGTTCGCGGATCGTCACGCTCTCCGACTCGTCGAAGGACGAGATCGTGCGGCGCCTACGCCTTCGCCCTTCGAACATCACCGTCGTCCCGCCGGGGATCGATCCCTCCTTCAGCCCCGGTGGCGCCCGTGATCCGGCCCCGCTCGTGGTCGCCGTGGGCCGCCTGGTTCCGGTCAAGCGCTTCGACGCCCTGATCGACGCGCTGGCCGACGTCAAGGTGCGCCGGCCCGACCTGCGCGCGGTGATCGTCGGCGAGGGCTACGAGCGCGACGCGCTGGAACGTCGGATCGCCGAGGTCGGCGCGGGCGACTGGATCTCGTTGCCGGGCCGGGTCGACGACGCGACGCTGCTCGATCTCTACCGAAGGGCGTGGGTGGTTGCGAGCGCGTCACGCCACGAGGGGTGGGGCATGACGCTCACGGAGGCGGCCGCCTGTAAGACGCCCGCGGTCGCGACCCGCATCTCCGGTCACAGCGACGCGATCGTCGACGGCGTCACCGGCGTCCTCGTCGTCGACGACAAGACGCTCGCCGTCGGACTCGAGCGGGTGCTGCGTGACGACGCGTTCCGCGCTCTCCTTGCCAAGAACGCGCTCGAGCACGCAGCGCATTTCACCTGGGCGGCGACGGCTCGCGGGACGCTCGAGGTACTCGCGGCCGAGGCGCTCCGGCACAAAACCGCGTGAACAACCTGCCCGGCACGCGTCGCCGGCGAGCGACGCTCGGCTACGCGCTGCTCGCGCTCCTGGCGTACCTGCCGCCGCTGCTGACCAAGCCGGGCAAGGTCGGCGCCGACACCAAGCAATACCTCTATCTCGACCCGGGCCGTCTGCTGTCGCGGTCGGTATCGATGTGGGATCCGCACGTCGGCATGGGCACGGTCACGCACCAGACCATTGGGTACGCGTTCCCAATGGGCCCGTACTACTGGGTCCTCGAGAAGCTCGGCTCGCCGGCGTGGGTGTCGCAACGACTGTGGCTCGGATCACTGTTGTTCGCGGCCGCGCTCGGCGTGCTCTTCCTATTACGGACGTTCGGGCTGCGCGGCCCCGGTGTCGTCGTCGCCGCACTCGCGTTCATGTGCACTCCCTACGTGCTCGACTACGCGGCGCGCATCTCGGTATTGCTGATGCCGTGGGCGGCGCTGCCGTGGATGATCGCGGTGATCCGCAAGGCGCTGCGGGAGAAGGGTTGGCGCTATCCCGCGATCTTCGCGTTGATCATCCAGGTGATCGGCGGAGTCAACGCGACATCACTGATCTACGCAGGCGTCGGGCCGGTGCTGTGGATCCTCTACGCGTGGCTCGTCGCCCGCGAGGTCGACGCCCGGCGCGCCATCGGCGTGACGCTGCGCACCGGCGGCCTGACGCTGCTCACCTCGTTGTGGTGGATCTCGGGCCTTCGCATGCAGGGTACGTATGGGCTCGACGTGTTGAAGTACAGCGAGACGGTCCGGACCGTCGCGCTCACGTCGACGCCGAACGAAGTGCTACGGGGGCTTGGGTACTGGTTCTTCTACGGCCAGGACCGGCTGGGCCCGTGGATCGAGGCGGCACGCGACTACACGCAGCACTCGTGGGTCATCTTCGCGGGCTACAGCCTCGTCGTACTGTCACTGTCGTCGGCCGCATTCCTGCGCTGGCGCCACCGCGTGTTCTTCGTCCTGTTGCTGTTCGTCGGTGTCGTCATCTCGGTCGGCGCCCATCCCTACGACAGTCCCACGCCACTCGGTGGCCTGTTCAAGTCGTTCGCAAACTCGTCGACGGCCGGTCTCGCGCTGCGGAGCACCGGTCGGGCGGCCCCGCTCGTCGTGCTCGCGTCCGCGATCTTTTTCGGTCTCGCCGCGAACGCGGCCTTCGGATGGCTGCGCAACCGAGGAAGAGGCGCGCTCGCGTACGCGGTTCCGGTGCTCGTCGGGATCTTGATCTTCGTGAATTTCCCCGCGTTGATCGACGGCACGTTCTACGGCAAGAATCTGGAGCGCGACGAGAGCCTCCCGAACTACTGGACCCAGGCGATCGCGGCGCTGAACTCGGGCGACCATCAGACCCGGATCCTCGAGGAACCCGGCGCCGACTTCGCGTCGTACACGTGGGGTAACACGGTCGACCCGATCACTCCCGGTCTCACCGACCGACCGTACGTCGCTCGTGAGCTCATCCCGTACGGCACGCCGGGTACCGCCGACCTCCTCAACGCGATCGATCGCCGGCTGCAGGAAGGCGTCGCCGATCCCGCGGGCCTCGCCGCGCTGTGGCGCCGGATGGGCATCGGCGACGTCGTGGCGCGCAACGACATCAACTACGAGCGCTACGACCTCGTGCGCCCCGAAGACCTTGCCGCCGTACTGCGCGCCGCGCCGGGTCTGGGCCCCGCGAAGGGGTACGGGCCCCCGTCCGATTTCACGCTCCCGAAGGGCTTCAGCGACGAGATCAGCCTCGCGACCCCGGTGTCCGACGCCGCGGTAGCGCCGGTCGAGGTGTATCCGGTCACCGATCCCACACAGATCGTCCGCGGCGAATCGGCCGATCACGCGCTGATGGTGAGCGGCGACGGTGAGGGCCTCGTCGACGCGGCCAACGTCGGTCTGCTCGACGGCGCCGGGGTGATCCGATACTCCGCGTCGTACCCATCGGACTCGTCGCTGCGCAGCGCGACCGGCTCGGGCGACGTTCTCGTCGTGACCGACAACAACCGCCTGCGCGCGCGGCGGTGGACCACGGTGACCCAGACCGTCGGCTTCACCGAACAGGCGGACGCGGCCGATCAGCCGCTCGATACCGACCCCACCGACGCGCGCCTCGACGTGTTCCCCGGCGAACAGCCATCGGCACTGACGACGACGGATCAGGTCGGCGTACAGCGAGTGGTCGCGACCGCGTACGGCAACACCAACACGTACTGGCCCGAGGATCGGCCTGACGGCGCCCTCGACGGCGACACGGCCACCGCGTGGCGTACTCAGGGCTTCGGTGACGCCCGCGGGCAGCGCATCGAGGTCGATCTGAAGCGCGACATCACGACCGATCACGTCAACCTCGTGCAACCGCTCGGCGGCACGCCGAACCGCTTCATCACGAACGCCGAGCTGACATTCGACGGTGGCAAGCCTGTCGACATCACGCTCGACCCGAGTTCGCGTACCGCGGCCGGTCAGACGTTCACGTTCCCGACCCGAAC
Source organism: Actinomycetota bacterium (assembly GCA_041691275.1). Taxonomy (GTDB): domain Bacteria; phylum Actinomycetota; class Acidimicrobiia; order IMCC26256; family PALSA-610; genus PALSA-610. The sequence goes on from JBEPUZ010000149.1 coordinate 3,317, forward strand.
GTTCCACACGTTCTCGATCCGCATCGTCCAGACCAACGACCATCGGACGAACCTCTTCGGTCAGGACGATCCGGTCGGCTTCGCCGAGATCCGCCTACGCGACGCCCACGCGGCGCAGGATGTGCGCGTCGACGAGGTCGTGCAGATGCCCGACGATCTCATGAGCGCGCTCGGCACGACGTCGACCGACCATCCGCTCGTGTTGGTGATGAACCGCGACCAGATCCGGCCGGTGCCGCCGCGCACGCAGCCGGAGCTCTCGATCTCGCGGTCGTTCGTACTTCCGGCCGCGCGCACGTTCAGCCTGACGGGCACGGCGACCGTGAGTCCCGACGCTCCGATTGCCGCGATCGAGCGCGCGTTGGTCCCGAGTGACGCCCATCCCGGCGTCACGATCTCGGCGAGCGGTTTCCTGCCCGGGTGTCTCACGTGCCGGGCCGACGCCGCGTTCGATGCTTCGCCGGCGACCGCGTGGCAGACGCCCTTTGATCAACCGCTCGGGCAGTGGGCGCAAGTGCAGTCGGCGACCCCGTTGATGGTCGACCATCTCGACCTGTCGGTGATCGCCGACGGCCGGCACTCGGTCCCGACCCGGCTCCGGATCGAGGTCGACGGCCAGAGCCGCGAGGTCGACGTGCCGGCGATCGTCGACCAGGCCGCCGAGAACGCGACCACCCCGGTGCGCCTCGCGTTCCCCTCACTTCGCGGCCACACCGTACGCGTCACCGTCGACGCCGTTCGCGCCGAGCAGACCAAGCTCTACGGGACCGGCCGCACCCGGGCCGAACCGGTGGCTTTCGCGAGCCTGGGCGTGCCCGGCGTCTCGGTCGCATCCGTGGGTACGGGAACCGTCGACAGCGGATGCCGAACCGATCTCGTGACCGTCGACGGCCGCGCGGCGTCGGTGCGGATCACCGGCAACGCGAGCGCGGCGAGCACGACGTCGGGGCTCGTCGTCACGCCGTGCGGCCCCGCGCTCGAGCTCGGGAAAGGTACGCACGTCGTGCAGACCGCGGCCGGGAACGTGCTCGGCCTCTCCGTCGACCGGTTGACGCTCGCGTCGAGGACCGCGTCGACGCCCGTGACCGTCGCCGGTGGACACGTCGCCGTCGCGAACCCGGCGCCAACGCCCGCGAAGGTGACCGTCGTGCACAACGGCGACACCAAGGTGCGCGTGCACGTCACCGACGCGACGAAACCGTTCTGGATGGTGCTCGGCGAGTCGCAGAGCCCCGGTTGGCACGCGCACGTCGTCGACGCAAAGAACGGTGACCTCGGACCGTCGCAACTCGTCGACGGCTACGCGAACGGATGGAAGGTCACACCCCCGGCGTCGGGGTCGTTCGACGTGGTGTTCGAGTGGACCCCGCAACGTCAGGTCCGGCTCGCGATCTGGCTGTCGATCGTCGGCGTCATCCTGTGTCTCGGAGTGATCGCGTTCACGGGGATCCGGCGACGAGGCGTAATCGCGACACTGGCGACCGCGGCGCCCGGCGACGCCGACATTGCTCTCTCCTGGGGTCTGTCCGGGGGTCTTGTGAGATCGGGGCCGAACCCCGGCGGCCGAGCGCGCTGGGTCGTGCCGCTCGTCACGGGGCTTCTCGGAGGGCTGGTGGTGGCGCCGTGGGTGGGCGTGCTCACCGCGATCGTCGTGTTCGCGCTCGTGATCCGGCCCCGGCTCCGTCCCTTCGTGATGCTGGCGCCGGCCGCATTGCTCGCGCTCTGCGGCGCCTACATCGTCGTCGAACAGCACCGGTTCCGGTATCCGCCGGTGTTCGAATGGCCGACGCTCTTCCCCCACGCCCGCACGCTGGCCTGGATCGCGGTGGTCCTGTTGGCCGCGGACGCGCTCGTCGAGATCGTGCGGTCGCGCCCACGGAGTGGGCCGGAAACGAAAAGGGGACCGGTGGCCGAGCCGGACACGCCATAATTGTCCGTGCTCCAGGTGCGCGAACTCGCGGTCGAGGTTGGTGGGCGGCTCACGCTGACCAACGCGTCCTTTTCGCTGCACGCCGGCGACAAGGTCGGCCTGGTCGGTCGCAACGGTGCGGGCAAGACGTCGTTGCTACGTGTGCTCGGCGGTGCCACGCCCCCGGCGCACGGCGTGGTGCTGCGGCCCGAACGGGTCGGATTCCTCCCGCAGGACCCGCCCGCGCGCGGCGCCGGGCTCGACGGGACCGCGCTGTCGCACGTGTTGTCCGGGCGCGGGCTCGACGTGGTGACGCACCGACTCGAAGAGCTTCGGATCAAAGTCGAAGCCGATCCGTCGCCCCGCAACGTCAAGGCGTACGGCAACGAGCAGGACACGTTCTCGGCGGCAGGTGGCTACGCGGCCGAATCAGAGGTCAGGCGGATCGTCGCCGGTCTCGGACTCCCGCCCGACCGTCTCGACCTCCCGATCAGCGCGCTCTCCGGCGGTGAACGCCGGCGGGCCGAGCTCGCGCGCATCCTGTTTGCGGGCGGCGACCTGATGCTCCTCGACGAGCCCACGAACCACCTCGACGTCGACGCCAAGGCGTGGCTGATGTCGTTCCTGCGCGGCTTTCGCGGTTCGCTCCTCGTCATCAGCCACGACCTCGCACTGCTCGATCAGGCGATCACGCGGGTCATGCACCTCGACGAGGGTGAGCTCATCGAGTACCGCGGCACGTATTCGCAATACGTCGTCTCCCGCAAGGCCGACGAGGAGCGCCGCACGAAGATCGCCGTCCGTCAGGAGTCGGAGATCCGCCGGCTCAGCACGCTGGCCGACTCGATGCGGCACCAGACCCAAAAGCGCGCCCGCATCGCCAAGACGCTCGACCGGCGCGTCGACAGAATGGCCGCGAGCAAGATCGAGGTCGGCCGGGGTGATCAAACGCTGCGGGTGAAGCTGCCGGATCCGCCGCACGCGGGCCGGGTCGTGCTCGACGTCGTCGATCTTGCCAAGGCGTTCGGTCCCAAGACGATCTTCGAGGACGTGTCGTTCCAGGTCGGTCGGGGCGAACGCCTGCTGGTGCTCGGATTGAACGGTGCGGGCAAGACGACGCTGTTGCGGTCGCTGGTCGGCGAGCTCGAACCCGAGCTCGGTGACGTCGTGCTCGGTCACGGCGCGTCAATGGGTTACTACGCCCAGGAGCACGAGGGCCTCACGCCGGGACGGCCGGTCCTCGAGCACATCCGCGAAGCCTCGGGCGAGGGCGAGCAGTACCTCCGCGGTCTGCTCGGCATGTTCGGGCTCCGGGGCGAGCTCGCGTTCCAGGACGCGGGCACGCTCTCCGGTGGCGAGAAGACGAAGCTCGCGTTGGCGATGCTCGTAGCCGGGCGGCACAACCTGCTGCTGCTCGACGAGCCGACGAACAACCTCGACCCGCCGTCGCGCGTCGCGATCGGCAACGCGCTGCGCGACTGGAAGGGCGCGATGATCCTCGTCAGTCACGATCCGGAATTCGTCACCGAGCTCGCGCCGAATCGCGTGCTGATGATGCCCGAGGGCGTCCTCGACTACTGGTCGGACGACCTCCTCGACCTCGTCGAGCTCGCGTAGTTCGCAGCGGCTCCCCAGCCGGATCGCAGGTCGTTCGCTTTGCTGACACGCGTGTCAGTCTGCGCGTATCATTCGCCGACCCTGGGGAGGACGAACATGAACGGGCGCACATCGAGCACGCGTAGGCGGTACGCACAACTGCTGATCGTCGGACTGGTCGTGATCGCGACCGCGTGCGGAAGCAGCTCGAAGGGCGCCTCGACCACCACGACGACGCCGCCGAGCAGCGGGGCCGGCCAGACCACGACGACCGGCTTCACCCCGACCGACACCCCTCTCGGTCGGGGTGTGACCGCAACGACCATCAAGATCGGGGTCGCGCTCGTCGACTTCGACTGCATCAAGCAGTACGTCAACTCGATCCGCCAGGACCAACAGGCGATCTATCAGGCGTACATCGACGGCATCAACGCCCACGGTGGCGTGGCCGGTCGCAAGATCGTGCCCGTGTACCACACGTTCTGCCCGATCGGGACGTCGGGGACCGTCACGCTGTGCACGCAGTTCGCGCAGGACGACAAGGTGTTTGCGGTGATCGGTAACTTCACGGACTCGACGAACGACGGCGCTTCGCAGGAATGCCTGGCCAAGACCCAGGGCACGGTGTTGATCACCTACCTGACCGAGACGCAGATGGCCGCCTCGCCACCGGGAATGATCCTGTGCCCGTGCAGCGCGCCCGAACGTCAGGACAAGGCGCTCCTCTCGTTGGTCAAGTCGGCGAAGTTGCTCGACGGCAAGAAGATCGCAGTGCTCGCGGCGTCGTCGAGTCAGACGGCGGTGAAGAAGATCATCACACCCGGCCTCAAAGCACTCGGTGTGAAGACCGGCACGACCGCGTTCCTCAACGTGTCGAGCAGCGACACGACCGCGGCGCAGGCTCAGCTCGAGAGCTTCCTCGAGCGCTGGAAGTCGGAAGGCGTGAACGCGCTGTGGATCGCGGGTGAAAACGTCGCGTCGCAGCAGTTCGTCGAGAAGGTCAGGAAGTCGATGCCGGACGTGACGCTGCTCACCGACGTCGCCGACAGCCTGAGCTTCGCCCAGCAGGAGGAGACCGCGGGACTCAAGCCGAACCCGTACGACGGCCTCAAGATCGCGGGCACGTACCTCCCGACCGACTACGTGAAGAGCGCGAACTGGAAGTACTGCGCCGACATCTACAAGGCGCAGACCGGCAAGACGGCGCCTGATGCGTTTACCGTGATCCCGGCGCCCGACGGCAAGACGATCGACACCTACGGCAGCATCAACGACGCGTGCCAGATCCTGTCGCTCTTCCACGACGTGGCCGCCAAGGTAGGCACGCACCTGAACGACGCGAACTGGGTTGGGGTCGTCAACGCGTTCGGCGACATAGCGAACCGCGGTGGCGGACCGTTCGCGTCGCTGCACACGGGTAAGTACGACTTCGACGACACGTTCCAGCTGCAGGAGTACGACCCGTCGATTGCGCCGAAAGGCAACTGGAAGGCATTGTCGCCCTACCAGGACATCAAGAACTGACATTCGGGATCGGGGGGCGACCGTGGGTGCACACACGTTCGGTCGGCGGGGCCGGCTGGCCGTCGTCGGGTTGCTCGTGGTTGCGTCCGCATGCGGTAGCACTTCCAAGAACGCCGGTCCGTCGTCGTCGTCGTCGACGACGGGCGCAGGTGGGCTAGCGGTCGGCGCGACATCGACCCCCGCGTTCGTGCCGACCGACACGTCGCTCGGCCAGGGCGTGACCGCGACGACGATCAAAGTCGGCGTCGTGATGATCGACTACAAGTGCGTCGAACAGTTCGTCGACCGGGAGGAGCCCGATCAACAGGCCAGCTTCCAGATCTTCATCGACGACATCAACAAGAAGGGCGGCATCAACGGTCGCTCGATCGTTCCGGTCTACAAGTCGTACTGCCCCATCGACAACAGCACCGAGCTGGCGGCGTGCACGGCGTTGACCGACGACAGTCGTGTCTTCGCCGCGATCGGCACCTTCTACGACCCCAGTGGCAATGCGCAGCTGTGCTTCGCCAAGCAACATCACACGGTCGTCGTGGCCGATTCGCTGACCCAGGCGCTGGTCGATCGCGGACCGCCGGGTCTGATGGTGACGCCGAACATCACCTCCGAGCGCCGGCTCCAGGTGATCATGACGTTGTTGAAGAAGAGCGGCACGCTCAACGGCAAGACGGTCAGCGTCGCCGACGTGGCGAGCGACAAGCCCCGGGTCACCAAGGTCGTCGTCCCGGCGCTGAAGGACCTGGGTGTCAAGCGTGGCGCCGACGCGACGCTGTCCATCTCGGGCACGGACACGACGGCGGCCTTGACGCAGCTCAGCAGCTTCATCGAACGGTGGAAGTCCGACGGCACGAACGCGCTGATCCTCGTCGGCGACGAGGTCGCGTCGAAGCAGTTCGTGGAGAAGATCAAGGCGGCGATCCCGTCGATGATCTTCGTCTCCGACTCGTCGAGCATCCTCGACGGTGGTCGCGACGAGCAGAAGGCCAACGTCTCGCCGAACCCGTACGAGGGTGCCATGACGGCCGAGGGACAGACGGGTATCGAGCACATGGAGACCCCGCACTTCACGATCTGCCGGGACATCTGGCAGAACGCGACCGGGCGCAAGGTTCCTTCGCCGAACGTCGTCGTCAAGCTCCCGAACGGGAAGCAAAACGACATCTACACCGAGGTCGAGGACGCCTGCCTCTTCACGCGGTTCTTCGCGACGATCGCGACGCGGGTTGGTCCCTATCTCAACACGGCGAACTGGGTGCACGCGGTCGACAACTTCGGTCCCGTCGACGACATGTCGACGCTCTACGCAACCCTCGGTCACGGGAAGTACGACGCCGACGACACGTACGGACTCGTCGCGTACGACCCGTCGATCGGCGAGGACGGCGACTGGAAGCACGTCACCCCGGTGCAGAACGTGCTCAGTCCCTGATCAGTGCACGATGCCGGCACGACGGGTATCCGTTGCGGGTTATCCGAGACAACCTGACGCAGACGTCATAGAGTCCGGCCTGTCATGTGACCAGGGGGGAACCATGCACGCGTTTTCAGTCGCTTCGCGGCGTCGTAGGTCGGCATTTCTTGCCGGTGCGCTCGCGTTGACCATCGCACTTGCTGCATGCGGTAGCAGCAGCAAGTCGTCGACCCCGGGCACCAGCCCGTCGGGAAGCACCGCGACGCCGCAGACGGTCTCGGTCACGACCGGTCCGCCGAACACCACACCCGAGTTGGCGGGGAACGGGCAGGGCGTCACCGCGACGACCGTGAAGATCGGCGTGGTCTTCGTCGACTACAAGGCGATCGCGCAGTTCATCGACTTCCAACGCGGTGACCAGCAGAAGATCTTCCAGGCGTTCGTCGACGACATCAACGCCAAGGGCGGAGTCGCCGGCGGCCGCAAGCTCGTGCCGGTCTACAACACGTACTTCCCGGCGGGGAGTGCGGGCCCGCTCTCGGCGTGCACGAAATTCACCGAGGACGACAAGGTCTTCGCGACGATCGGCGTCCTGATCGACGCCAGCGGCGCCGGGCAGCTCTGTTTCACGAAGCAGCACCACTCGATCCTGATCACGCACGAGCTCAACCAGGCGGTCATGTCCCAAGCCGATCCCGGGCTCCTGCTCACGACCGACGCACTCGCGGAGCGTTCGGCCCGGACTTCGCTCGATCTCGCGAGCAACAAGGGTCTGTTGAAGGGCAAGAAGTTCGCCGTGCTCGCCGAGACGGGGACGAAGTCCCAGATCAACTCGGCGATCCAGCCGGAGATGAAGAAGCTCGGAATCCCGTACGGCACCTCCGGCGTGCTGAACATCGGTCAGGACGAGAACACCGAAGCCGGCCAGAAGCAGATGCCGCCGCTGATCGAGCGGTGGAAGGGCGAGAACGTCAACGCCGTGTTCATCACCGGCTTGGGTGCGGTGTCGAAGGTGTTCGTGCAGACCATCAAGGCGGCGATGCCCAACGTGCTCTTGATGACCAACACCGACTCGAGTGCGAAGGGCGCGGCCCAGGACGCGGTGCACGCGGGTATCAAGCCGAACCCGTACGACGGGATCCTCTCGCTGATCGGGCTGAGTGACGAACAGCAGTTCGAGACGCCCCGCGTCCAGGCGTGCGTGAAGACGTACGAGACCGCGACCGGTCAGACCGTCGTGGCGCCGAAGGATCTCAAGCCGGACAAGGACGGTAAGCGGCAAGAGGTCTGGATCTCGGTGCGCGACTCGTGCAGCGACCTGCAGTTCTTCAAGACCATCGCCGACAAGGTCGGGCAGAACCTCAACAACACCAACTGGACGCGCGTCGTCGACAACTTCGGCACTATCCAGCTGGTGGGTACCGGCGCGGCGACGTTGGGCACCGGCAAGTACGACGCCGACAACAACTTCGCGCTCGCCTCGTTCGACCCGACCGCGGGCGACAGCGGCGACTGGAAGGCGCTGACGCCGCTGCGGGACGTCACCAAGCCCGGCTGACAGCCTTTCCACGTCACAGGGACACCGTCAGACCGCGGCCGGCTTGGCCTCGCCCGCGCCCGCGTTCGAGCGCTGGATCGCCCGATCGTCGGTACCGAGATACGACGACACGACGAGCGGATTCGCGCGTACGTCCGCCGGGTTCCCCTCAGCGATCACGGCACCCGCTTCCAAGCAGTAGATCCGGTCGCTGATCGACAAGATCAGTGGGAGGTCGT
>JBEPUZ010000150.1:0-11463 GCA_041691275.1 Actinomycetota bacterium
GCCCCCCCGCCGGGGGTGTGTGTTGTGTGTCTGGGGTGGGGGCGCGCGGGGGCGGGGGGGGGCGGGGGCGCGCGCCCCCCCCCCCCCCCCCCCGGCCGGTGATCGACCGACCCAATTTCCGAGATCGGCCTCGACCCGGTCGACCATCTCCTGCACACCGAGCAGATGGAGATGGCTCGCGACCAGTTCGATGCCGAGCGGAAGGCGATCAACGAGCGAACACAGGCGATCGACGTCTCCCGTATCGGGACCGACGACGGCGAAGGTAGGGTCGACGAGTCGGGCGCGGTCGATCAGGAGAGACATCGCGTCGTCGTCGGGAAGCGGACCGACGCGCAGCGAGGCCTCAACGGCGGAGCCGAGACGAACGCGACTCGTGGCGAGGACGCGCAAGCCCGGACTCGCCTGCAGCAATTCGTCGACGATCGTGACGATCTCGAGCTTGCGCCCCTCGCAGCCGTCGAGCACGAGCAGGCCGTGGACAGCCGCGAGCGCGTCGCGCGCGCCGGCGGCCGCATCGATCGCGCGCGACGACGGGTCGACGACATCGAGGATGGCCGCGGCCACGCTCTGGCCCATCGGCACCTGCTCGATCGGCACGTACCAGACCGCGCCTTCTTGTCGGCCGGCGGCTTCGACTGCGAGCCGCGTCTTCCCGGCGCCGGGTGGCCCTACGAGCGTGGCGAGCCGCGCCCGCTCCCACACCTCGTCCAGGTCGCGCTGCTCCGTGATCCGACCGATGAGGCGAGTCGATGTCGCGGGTACCGCGCCTCGCGCCGGTTGCGTCGACGCCGACGCGTCCGCGCTCGCCGCGGTCAACGACGGGTCTTGGGCCAGGACCGCCTGTTGCATCTGGCGGAGACCGACGCCGGGCTCGATCCCGAGGTCGTCGATCAGTCGTCGCCGCGCGGTGGCGTACGCGTCGAGCGCCTCAGCCTGCCGACCCGAGCGGTAGAGCGCGAGCATCAACAGCTCCCAACCCCGCTCGCGGTACGGGTGGATCTCGGTGAGCTCGCGAGCACCGGTAATCCAATTCGTCGCGTTGCCCGAGTCGAGTTCCGCACCGAGCGACTCCTCACGCAACGCCGCGATCAGGTCGTCGAGTCGCGCCGCGACCGGCATGCGGTCGGCGACATCGACCAGCTCGGGGTACGGTTCGCCCCGCCAGAGTTCGAGGGCGCGGCGATACGAGCGAGCCGCGAGGCGCGGCGTGCCGTTCGATCGTGCACGTTTCGCGAGCCGTTCGAAGTCGGCGACGTCGGTCGGGGTGCGCAACACGTAGCTGTCCGGTGCGGTGTCGATCAACAACCCCGCGCGCCGGAAGCGGAGGATGTGCGTTGCGATCGTGTGACGGGCCGTCGCGGGCTGATCGTCGCCCCAGGCGGCTTCGGCGAGCGCGTCGATCGAAACGGGGTGACCGGCATCGAGCGCGAGCCGAGCAACCAGCCGTCGCGCCTGCGGTCCCCCGACTGAGATGACCTCGTCGTCGTGGCTCACTTCGAGGACCCCGAGCACACAGACCCGCATGCGACGCAGGGTAGATGAGCGAGCGGCGAGGAGCCGCGTACCGCAGAATTCGGCTTGCTCTGCACTGCGTCAGGTCCGCGGCGCCGTCCAGGTGCCGGCGCCGCTGATGGTGAGATATTGCGCGACAGGTGCCGCGAAGTCACGGAACATCGCGACGACGTCGCCGGAGATCGAGGTGCAGTCCGCCCGGGTGATGTGCAGGCTCGCGTGGACGGTGTTGGCGGCACTGCCGGATCCGTTGATGACGGGCGCATCGAAGGACGCCCACTCGCCGGCGAGCGTCCCGGTGAAGACGGGTGCGGTCGCGGGCCCGGAGATCGTTCCGTTCAACGTGCCGTGGTCATTGGAGTGCACGTTCACGGCCCCTGGGATGCCGACGTGTGATGTACCCGAGCCGGCCAAGCTCATCGTGCCGGTGACGGTACGGCCGTTCGACGTGATGGTGACTGTGCCGCTCAGCGGCTCGGTGCCGCCCCCGGCGCTCGGGATCTGCGGACCGCCGGGGATGTTGATGTGCATCGACGTGATGATCGTCGCCCCGATCGTCGTCGCGTACGTGCCGGTCGCAATCGACGCGCCATTGGCGACGCACTTGGGGGGTGCCGGCTTCGGCTTCGGCGGCTTGGGCACGTGGTGACTGACCACGATCATGTCCGAACCGTCGACGCCGACCAGCGCGTCGAGCTGTCTCGTCGCGAGTTCGATGTACGACGCGAAGATCGGGGCGACGATCGCCCGGAGAAACGGAGGCGCCTGATTCGTGAGGAACTTCGTGACCAGGTCACGGAGCTCCTGAACCTCGGTCCGCCGCACCGTGACCGTCGCGTTGATCATCGGCGACACGAGCATGCCGGTCTTGGCGGTCTTCGCGTCTTCGCTTCCGGTCGTGTAGTTCAACGTGTTGGTCAGCTTGTCGTCGAGCGGTCCGGTGAACGGCGGCCCTTTCGGCTGATCGATGGAGACCAGGCTCTCGTGCTCGAGGACCGTCCACGTGGCCGGCAGTCCGGCGCGCGACAGCGTCGGCAAGGTCACGCCAACGACCGTCGCGCAGTCGACGAGCTGCGGCGGCCAGTTCGCGAGCTCGTCGTTCTTGTTGATGGCAACCGTGAAGGATCCCGTGTGCGGTGGCGTACCCGTGACGTTGAACGAGTTCGCCGGCGGGTCAGCCGCGACGGCCGCGCTCCAGCGTTTCAGGTAGCTGACGACCGTCGTGAACGTGGCGACCGCGCCGATCGCGAGCCGGAGCAGGTTGACCGCCGGCTGCGTGAGCTGGGTCAGGAACGTCTCGGTCGCGGCCTTCGCGAGCTCGACCGCCCGGTTCCACGCCGAAGCCAGCCATCCGAAAGCCCCGCCGACGATCGCGCCCAGAGCGCCACCGCCGAGCTTTCCACTCACCCAGTCGGCAACCGCGGTCGGGTCGAGTTTGAGCGCGTTGAACACCGTGCTCAGGATCGTTTCGAAGAAGTTCGCGATGGTGCTGCAGGGCGCCGTGAGAATCGGCGCGACCTCGTGCCGCTCAACGTCGAGCCGGGCGGCGTCGTGGCCGGCGGCGACGACACCGCGACTCGCCGCGGCCGTGCGTGGCTGCACGATGTGTTGCACCACATCGCCTACGAAGAGCTCGAGCAGCTCGTAGGGGAACACGATGTCCTTCGACTGCTGCCAGTCGGGCGAACCGAGGAGGCGACCGGCGGCGACGGAAGCCGGATCCTTGGTGGCCAAGATCCATCCGCCGATGATGTCGGAGAACGGCGGGGCGTCTGCACCCATGGGAACACCGACGTCGAGGTCGGCGCCGGTGATTCCGCCGTGCGCAGACGCTTCCCGCGCCAGGTTGGCTGCCTGCCACGCTGTCACGGTCAACACCGTCGGCCCGGTGACGGGAACCTCGGCTTTGGTCGCAGTCTCGTCGGCGACGGTCGCGATCCCGACGGCGGCCAACGTCTCGATCGTCTTCTGCGGCGTAGCCGTGGTGGCCGCGGCCGCGGCCGCGGAGCTCGTCGCCGTTGTCGCCCGCGACGCCGAGTTTCCGCCTTTGCTGCACCCGGCGACGACTACCGCGAGCGCGACGACGAGCGCGACGACGCCTCGCGTCGAACGGAGCGTCCGCCTCGACCGCACAGGCTCAGCCGAGGGCGGCAACGATGGCCTTCCCGATTTCGCGCATCAGCCGGTGAGGGCGCTGAGGTCGGGTGTGGTGTTGCCGCTGCCGTAGATCCGATTGCACAGCGTGCCGAGCGCGACTGCCGCAGCCTGATACACGCTCTCCGCGATGTGCGTGGTTCCACCCGCGGCTGCTTCGAGCCGACCGATGCCCGGCATGTCGTCGTTCGAGCCCAGGCTCACGGAGCAATAGACGTCGCCCTTTATTGATTCGACCTGCTGGTCGCCCGCATCGCGTGTCGCCTTGTCGCCGACGCCGGGCACCGCGACCGGACTGGTCTCCCCGGGGATCGCCTCCGACCACCCCTGCTTCGCCGCGCTCCCGCCCACCACCAGCACGTCGATGGCGCCAACGCCGTCGGTTCCGGAGAACACACACTGTTGACCGGGGCCCTCGGCGGTCACCTTCACCGATGCGATCTTGTGGCTGAACAGCGGCTGGACCTGGGCGTATGTGAGTTGGTTGCATGTGGGCCCCGACCCGGACGCCGGCGCCGAGGTGCCGCCCGTTGCCGCGGTATCGGTACCCGCGCTGCCGCCTGCGGTCGGGGTCGCCGACCTCGGCGTCGTCGGCGACGAGCTCTTCGACGACGAACTGCCGCAGGCGGCGAGGCTCAGGGCTACGACACACACGAACGCACCGACCAGCGAACTGCGTCGGGGACGAATCAACTGCATCGGATCAATCCGTTTCGTCGTTGGCATGCGTCGGCTGCGCGGACCGCGATCGTCGACCAGTCCGATCGCAAGGCGATCGCAAGACGATCGCGACCAATCACGGCCCTCGGCGACCCCGGCGTTATGGCGCGAACGTGATGGAATCATCGGCGACGCCGCCGGGTCGGTCGAGCTGGCGTTGTTAACGATGATGAAGCAGCCCTGGTGTGTGGCGTCGCACGTACCAGTGCCGACTTTGCCTTCGACGATCTCCAGTTGGAGCGTCCCGGAACCGGTTGGGTCGGGATGGAGGAGCGCGGCGTGGCTGAAGTCGCATGCGCCCTGGTTGGCGAGGTCCTTGTCGGCGGCCGAGCACTCGAGGATGTTGATGACCTTGCCGGCGGTGTAGCCACTCCACGTGATGGTGACCTTCTGGCCACCTTTGAGGTTGGCGTTCGGCGTGACGCTGGCGTGGAGGTCGGCCTTCGGTTCGGGAACCGTGGGAATGGTGACGGTCGAACCGGCGGTCGGGACGTACCGCAGCGAGGTGGTGGCCGAACGCGCGTCATCGACAATCCGCTGTGCCGCGCTGGTGTCGCCCCGGAGGTAGATGTCGAGGAAGTCGACAGTTGTACGGATGACTACGGCGGTTGGGCCGGTGAGGGCTGCGGCAGCTGCGTGGTCACCGTGCGCCACGGTGAGCAGCGCTTTGGGGCCGCGGGCAAGGTTGAACACCTTGACGCCTTCGCTGTAGGGCACGAGTGCATCGTCGGTGCCGTGCACCATGAGCAGCGGGGGCGCCTGCGTGAAGTCGTATTGGCCGCCCGGGTAGTTCTCGTTGGTGCCGGCCATGATGATGGCGGCCTTGAGCCGCGGGTCTCGACAGCACGTGTTCGCGGCGAGGCCGAGTGTGGTGATCGCGCCGTTCGAGTGGCCGGCGGCGGCGACTCTGTCGGGATCGACGAGGCCGGCGAGCGGGCCCGTGCGGGCGCGCGATGTGTTCAGCACTGATGTGATGACGAACGTCATGTCGGCCGGCTGGTTGATCACGTCGCCGGCGTTGGGCCCTCCCGGTGTCTTGTCGTTGGTCAGCGGGAATCTCGGCGCCGCGACGACGTATCCGGCCGCAGCCCACTCGCGCAGCAGCGGCAGATACAGATCGGGGCTCGCGCCGAGCCCGTGCGCAAACACGACGAGCGGGTAGGGCGCGCGGGATCGGTCTGGAATCATGCCCGGTTGTGGCGCCGAAGTTGCGGCGTTCCCGACCGCGGGATAGAGCACGGTCGTGGTCAGCGTGCGGCCGGGATTCGACGGGGCGCTGCCGTTCGCCTGGGTCGGGCGGGAACGGTCGACGAACGTCATAGTCGTCAGGCCGACCGCGTGATGTTGCGGCGCAGTCGCGACCGCCGTCGTAGTCGTGCGTGTGGTCGAAGTGTTGGATGTCGCCGGTTTCGCGCTACTCGAGCACGCCGCGAGGGATGACATCATCACGGCGGCGGCGAGGAGCGCGCGACGGTGGGATCGCTGACGCACCGATCTGCTCCCTTGCATGCGCTTCATACGACGGACCCGCCCACGCTCGCCGGTCAAATCAGCCTCCGTCAATGCGAGGATCCCCGGATCAGAGCGGGGAGTTCACGACGGTCGGCGGGACCGCGTGCGCCGCGCTCAGCAAGGTAGCCGTCGGTCGCGTCACGACCATGCCTTTCGAACTCGGGTCACCAACGCTGGCGTGCCTCCTCCGCGAAGCCTTGCAGTGCATCGAGCTCGAGCTCGACGCCATCGTCGGTGCACACGCGTCCCGACCAGGTGCCGAACACCTGATGGGTTTCGCTGCCCAGGTCGGGACCGGCCTCGACCTGGCTGTGCTTGTCGAAGCGCGGCGACAGCACGACATCGAGCTGGCCGCCGGGATCAACAACACGCCACGGCCGCATCGGCTCGTCCCAGTCGTACTCCCAGCGCATCTCGTTACCGAGTTTGTGCAAACGGCCGTCAACGATCACGCCGTTCTCGGTGAAGCCCGTGCCCTCGGTCCACTTCGCGCCGAGCTGCAACCCAACGACGTGCGCGCCGGCCCGGCCCGCACCGCCGCCCCAGTTCCACCGGATGTCGTGCGGCCAACGGCCCCGGCCGACATCGAGCACACCCCAGGCGTCGCCCGCCGCGCCGCCGATCCACCACCGACAGTCCCCGACGACGAGCTCACCGCGCGCCGGACGAGCCTGGTGCTTCGACGTGAAGTTGAACTCTTCGTCACTCCACGGAATGACGACGTTCAGCGACTCGTGTTCCGCCGGGAGCTCCACCGTGACGTCGAGATGACTCGCGCGACCGTCGGCTTCTGTCCACGCCGCGCGCAGGCGGGTGCCCTCCTCGTCGTCGGTGATCGACAACTCAAGCCCGTCACGGTCGACGACCAGCGGCGCCGACGACACCACGTCGGGCAGGCGAATCGTGCCATCGGGCGCGGTGACGATCGCGCGCCCACCGGACACTCCGGTCGTGAGGTCGGCCCAGTACACGTCCGCGAGCCCGAGCACATCGATGTCGGAGAACACCGACGACACCACGACATCGCCCGCAAGCACCGCCCAGTAATCCCAGCGCTTGTTCCGGCCCGCACCCCCACCGGCAAGATTCGCCCGGTGTAGCGGCCGCCGCGACCAGCCGCGCGCGGCGGGGTTGAGTCGCTCGCCCCCCGGGAGACAAAGGTCAACCGGTTCCGTGAGCTCGCGTTCGTTCGTCGTCATGGTCGAGAGCTTCGCGCTTCATAGTGCGGGCACAGCGCACCACGGTGTTGCTGCCCGAGGTCTTAGCGCGGCTGCCATCGCGCACGGCACCATGTCGTTCGCCGCGACGAACGTCGGCTCGACGCCAAGGTGGACGAACAAGCGAGCCTGGGCGAGGCATCCAACGCGTGTAGCGCCGGCTCCGGCGACGGCATCGCTCCCGGAGCCTCGAGCGGGGTCACGCTCACCCTCGCGCCCGGCCGCTACGAACTCGTTTGCAATCTCCCGGGCCACTACGCGGCCGGAATGTACGCACAGGTGACGGTCACATAGGTTCGGATCGAGACGCCGATCAGCCGCCGGCGACATCCTGCGCCCCGGCCAAGCCCGCAGCGTCCTCACGCTCCACGAGCGAAGCGGTCGAACCCCGTTAGCATCGAGGCCGCGAGTGGAGGCGAATGGTGAAGCGTGACCGGGACACGAGCCTGGGGTGGATATACCTCGCGGTGTCGATCAACGGCGCTGTTTATACGCTCAATGCATTCCGGCCCCGTCGCAATAGCCGCCTGTTGTTCTTCTGGAGCTTCTTCGCCTCTTGGATCACCGTCGAGCTCGCACCGTTCCATCTCGTGTGGCAGGTGCTGACCACGGGGTTGTTCGCGGCGGGCGGCGCGCTGCGCAGCCGGCCGGGCCGCATCGGACTGGCCTTGACGCTCGCTTCATGGATCGGGCTCGCGCAGTCCGTCCGTCAGAGCATCGCGGCCCGCCGCGAGATCCGAGAGGCGCTGCGAGACCTCCAGCGCAACGAACCTGACCCTCATCCGGTTTCCGTCCGCGTCGACCGGAACGTCACGTTCGCGCGCGTTGGGGGTCGGCAACTCCGACTCGACGTGCACTCGCCCGATGTCGCGCCCGACCCCGGCGTCCGTCGTCCGGCGTTGGTGCAGGTGCACGGGGGCGGTTGGGTGATCGGGTTCAAGGCTCACCAGGGCCAACTCCTCATGCACCGGCTCGCAGCTCGGGGATGGGTCTGCTTCAACATCGACTACCGGTTGAGTCCCCTGGCCACGTACCCGGACCCGCTCGTCGACGTAAAACGTGCGATCGCATGGATCCGCGAACACGCCGACGACTACGACGTCGATCCGAGGTTTGTCGCGATCACGGGGGGTTCCGCGGGTGGACATCTCGCCGCGCTGAGTGCGCTCACGGCCAACGACCCTGACTACCAACCGGGCTTCGAGTCAGCCGACACCTCGGTGCAGGCCGCCGTGCCGTTCTATGGCGTCTACGACTTCACCAACCGCAACGGCGTCTGGCCGCCGGAGACCCTTTCGTCGTTCTTGGAGCCGATCGTTATGAAAGCCACCCTCGCCGATGCACCGGAGGCGTTCGCGGCGGCTTCGCCGCTCGACCAGGTGCGCGCCGATGCACCGCCGTTCTTCGTGATCCACGGTGCACTCGACGTTTTGGCACCCGTAGAAGACGCCCGTGACTTCGTCTCGCGACTGCGGGCCGTGTCGACTGCGCCGGTGTACTACCTGGAGTTGCGCGGCGCCCAACACGCGTTCGACACATTCGCGTCGATCCGGGCCAATGCGGTGGTCGCTGCAGCCGAGCGATTCCTCGACGCGATCTGGGACGCCCACCGCGAAGCGGGCGAACGTGAGCCAACCGCGTCAGAAGTTCATGCCGCCGTCGCCGAGGACCTCGGACCCGAGGTGATCAAAGCCGTCGACTGAGGTCGACCCGGATGAGCCTCCGGGTGAAGACCGGTTCCGCGACGGACAAACCGTGGCGGCCTCAGCGGGCGCGGCCGGCGACGTCGAGGCAGGCTGCAACGACTGGACCCGAGAAACCGGAGCCTGCGCACGAGGCGTGTCCACCGGCGACGGAATGGACGTTCGCGCCGTGAATCGCTTCAGCGGTCGCGAGCTGGAGAGACGGCGACACGCCGCGATCTCGCGTGGTACACACCACCGCCGTCGGTACGTCGACCTCGCGGACCCAGGGCGCGTGATACATGCTGAGGGAACGGACTGCTTCGATGCATCAGCGGACGAGGCACGAAACCGGCGCTCGTCGCGCACAAGACCATGCCGTCGACGAGATCGCGGTTGGCGACGCCACAAGAGCTGGCCGACGGGTCCACCCATCGAGTAACCGACCGCGATACCACCAAGGGGGAACGACCCGCCCCAAACGGTGGTGTCCGGACTCCGGTCGCGCGCGGAAGAGTCGAGTTGGTCGTCGCGTGTGACCTAGGTCCCTATCGTGCCGGTGGCGCGGGCGCGATGGTTGCGAAGTGCAGCGTCTGAGCGGTATCGATGCCGGCTTCTTGTATGGCGAAACGGCGGCGTGGCACATGCACGCGGCGGTTGTCGTGGTGCTCGATCCGTCCACCGCGCCTGATGGATTCAGCGCGGATGCGCTGCGAGAGGTGATCCGGCATCGTCTGGGGCAACTCGGCCTCTTCCGTTACCGCGTCCGCGAGGCTCCATTCGGTGTCGGCCGGCCGGCGTGGGCCGAGGTCCCCGATCTCGACCTGGACACGCACGTTCGGACCGCCTCGCTCCCTCACCCGGGCGGGATGCGTGAACTGAGCGCCTTTACGGCCGAGGTCCTTTCCCACAAGCTCGATCGTCGTCGGCCGTTGTGGGAGATGTGGGTGGTCGATTCCCTCGAGCAGGGGCGTGTCGCACTCGTCATCAAGATCCATCACGCGTGCGTCGACGGCATCCGGGGCGTGCAGCTTTACGACGTGCTCTTCGACCTGGAGCCCGACGCGCCGCTCGACCGCGCGGCCGGGCCCCAGCACGCCGGCGAGGCGCCCCCATCGCGCATGGCGTTCGCATCCTCGACCGCGATCGACATCGCGGGCACGCCGGTACGCGCCGCCCGTGCCGTTGCCGGGATCGCCCGCGCCGGGGCCCGGCTCGCGAGTTCGTGGCGATCGCCGACGCGGCGACACATGACCCTGCCGTTCACCGCGCCTCCGAGCCCCTTCAACGGCACACTGACCCCCGCTCGTTCGGTGGCGTTCTGTTCGATACCGATCGACGAGGTCCGAACGATCCGCAAGGCCCATGACGTCACGTTCAACGACGTCATGCTGGCCGCGTGCACCGGCGCGCTGCGCCACTCCCTGCTCGAAACCGGACCACCCCCCACCCGACCGTTGATCGCGCAGGTACCCGTCGGCGTACACGGCGGGACGGCCGGTGCCGACACGTCGGCAATGCCCGGCAACTTCGTCTCGGCGATGGGTGCGCTGCTGCCCGTACATCTCGACGATCCCATCGAGCAGCTGTACGCGATCCGTGAGTCGACCCGCGCCGCGAAAGCCATGCATCACGTGTTGGGAGACGATTTCTTGCTCGACCTCGTCGACGCCGCACCACCGGCGATCATCGCGGCCTCGGTCGCTGCCTACACCGCGTTGCACCTCGACCGGTTGCACCCACCAATCTTCAACGTGCTCGTCTCAAATGTCCGTACCTCGCCGATCCCCGTCTATTCCGCCGGCGCTCGGCTCGTCGCCACCTATCCGCTGGGCCCACTCCTCGCAGGCTGCGGGCTGAACATCACCGCCCTCAGCTATGTCGACCAGGTAGACGTCGGCCTCGCCGCCTGCCCGGACGTCGTCGACGACGTGTGGAAGATCGCAGACGCAATCCCGCCGGCACTCCATGACCTCTCGGAGGCGGCGAGCGCCTCGGCTAAACCACGCATATCGGCACCAAATGCAGACCACCGGCTATGACCCGGGAGAACCCGTCGAAAGCCTCCGTGCTTGTGGGGTCGAGAACCCAGTCGCAATCGTATTGTCGACTCGGTCGAGGTCGCCCAGTAGTCCCGTCGGTGTTGGAGGTCGTGCGGAACTTCACGGACACTGTTGACGGAATCCTCCCCAAGCGGGCGAGGATGGCCGCATCGCAAGATCATCGATTCGGCCTTCAATGACGGAGCGACTCGTCGGAGCATCCAACCAACTCGCGCGCAGGGTCATGACGGCGTCGGCGGACGCACACTCGAGCCGTGAGATTACCTCGTCGAGTACGTGCAGGCCTCTGACGGCGGATCGTGAGCACGACAAGGAACGGATGGAGAGATTGTGACAAGCCGTGGACTCGACATTTTAGGACGCGATGAGTGCCTCGATCTCGTTCGCGCTAACTCCTTCGGTCGGATCGGGATGAAGATCGCCGACGACCCCGTGATTCTTCCGGTGTTCTACGCGGTCATCGACGGCGAGGTTGTGTTCCGCACCGACCCGGGAACCAAGTTGATTGCGGCGGTGCTCGAAACGCTCGTCGCGTTCGAAGTCGATGACCGCAGCGGTGGCTGGAGTGTGCTCGTCATTGGTCACGCGCACGAGGTGCGA
>JBEPUZ010000151.1:0-11441 GCA_041691275.1 Actinomycetota bacterium
CCCCCCCGCGCCCCCCCCCCGCCGCCGCGCCGGCCCCCGCCGCCGCCCCCCCCCCGGGGGGGGCGGCCCGCGGGGGGGGGGGGGGGGGGCGGCCCCCCGCGCCGGTGCGCTTTCGCCGCCGCGACTTCTTCGACGGTCGTGACGAGCCGTTGGGCGACGGTATCCGGGATCTCGTCGCGGCGCGGATCGGCCGGCGACCCACCGGGCGTATCGATCTCCTCGCCCATCTGCGTACGTTCGGATGGCTGCACAATCCGCTCGCCGTCTATTACTGCTGGGCCGCGGGGCCCGGGCGCGGCGACGCGCTCGCGCTCGACGCGATCGTCCTCGAGGTCACGAACACCCCATGGGGGGAGCGGCACTGGTACGTACTCGACGCGAGTGCGGGTACCGGTCGCGGCACCGCCGCCAAGCAGATGTACGTCTCGCCGTTCCTGCCGATGGACGCCGGGTACCGGATCACGTGGACTCCGCCCGGCGACCGGCTCACGTTGAAGGTCGAGGTCGAGCGCGCAGGCGAGTCGATCTTCGAGGCCGAGCTCGAGCTTCGTCGCGAGTCGTTGGACAGCGCCCGCAGCCTCGGTGTCCTCGTCCGCTATCCGTTGCTCACACTCCGGGTCTCGCTCTCGATCTACCGGCGGGCCTTGCTGCTTTTCCTCGCCCGGACACCGTTGTACCGTCACCGATCGTCGGCGGAAGCGCCGGCTCGTGGTGAACCGAGTCGGGAGTGCTCCCATGGTTGACTCCTTCGCTCGTCGCATCGTCGTCGGTGTCCTGGGCCGACTCACGGGGGGGAGGCTCGAACTCGTCGACGCGACGGGTTCGCAGTGGTTCGGAGACGGCAATGTGCACGCCGGCGCCGCGCCGATCGACGCGCGTGTCGTCGTACGCGACCAGCGCCTCTACGCGCGACTCCTGCGCGACGGAAGCGTCGGGCTGGGCGAGGCGTACGCCGAGCGATGGTGGGACACCGACGATCTGGCGGGCTTCTTGCGGTTGGCGCACCGGAACCTCGCCCGCACCCACCCTTTCCGCGATCGCATCGCCCGCCGCACGCGTCCTCTCCGCGATCCCATCTCGCGCCTGCGCCCCGTCGACAAAGTCCGCGACCGGGAGAACATCCACGCCCACTATGACGTTGGGAACGACCTGTTCCGGCGGGTACTCGACGAAACCATGATGTACTCCTGCGCGGTGTTCGAATCTCCTGACGACTCGCTCGAGACCGCATCGCTGCGCAAGCTCGACCGACTGGCGACGATGTTGCAGCTCGGCCCGGGTGACCGCTTGCTCGAGATCGGGACGGGGTGGGGCGGCTTCGCCGTGCACGCGGCGCGTCGCTACGGGTGTCACGTGACCACGACGACGATCTCCGAGCAGCAATACGAATACGCCCGGGCCCGTGTGCGCGCCGCCGGACTCGACTCGCTCGTCACCGTCCGTTTCGACGACTACCGCGACCTCCGGGGAACGTTCGACAAGGCGATCGCGATCGAGATGATCGAGGCGGTCGACTGGCGGGAGTACGAGTCGTTCTTCTCGCACGTCCGCCGGCTGTTGACCGACTCGGGGCTCCTCGTGATGCAGGCGATCGTCGTCCCCGACGGCAGCTTCGATCGCACCAAGCATCACACCGACTTCATCAAGGCCGAGATCTTTCCGGGCGGATGCCTTCCGTCGGTCGGTGCGCTCACGACGGCCGCGAACGTCGCCGGCGGGCTCGGGCTCGTGTATCTCGACGACATCGGCGTGCACTACGCAGAAACGCTGCGGAGATGGCGCTCGAACCTCGTCAACCGGCGCGGCGATCTCGCGCCGCTGGGGTTCGACGACCGGTTCACGCGGCTGTGGGAGTTCTACTTCGCCTACTGCGAGGCCGGCTTCGACGAGCGCTATGTCAGCGTCGAGCAGCTTGCGTACGCGGCGCCCGGATGGCGGCCGTCGCCGACGCAGACCGGCGCCCGTCCCGCGCGTCATCTCTCCTCGGTATGAGCGACACGGTACGCGTCTCGGACGACGACGATCTCACGCTCCAGGAGGCGGCCGATGTCCTCGGTGTGCACTACATGACCGCGTACCGGTACGTCCGGACTGGTCAGTTGCCGGCGGTCCAGGTCGACGGCAAGTGGCGCGTTCGTAGACCCGATATCGCCCGGATGGGGAAGTCACGTCCGCCGGGACGGGTCGGCAACGGAGCCGCGCCTGATCGCAGTCGAGACCAGCAGCGTTTGTACGAGCGGCTGGTGCGCGGCGACGAGATCGAAGGGTGGCGGCTCACCCAGCAGCTGCTCGTGTCGTCCGCGTCGCCCGAGGAGCTCTACCTCGAGGTGCTCGGGCCCGCGCTGCGCATGGTTGGCGACGCGTGGGCGGCGGGAACTATCACCGTCGCCGAGGAACACCGCGCCAGCGCTGTGATGTACCGGCTCGTCGGCCGGCTCGGCCCGTTGTTCGTGCGCCGCGGCCGCACGCGCGGTGAGGTGGTGCTGGGCGCGCCGACCGGCGACTATCACGGGCTCGCGACCGCACTGGTCGCCGATGTTCTGCGGGGCCGGCGCTTCGCCGTAGTCGACCTCGGCGGCAGCACGCCCGCGGAATCGTTTGTGGAGGCAGTCGCGTCGTCGACGCGTCTCGTCGGCGTCGGGATCGTGGCCTCCGCGCCGGTGGCACCGTCGTTGTCGGAGACCATCAGATCGATCAAAGCAGCCACGGGAGAGCCCGTTCTGTTGGGAGGGATCGCCATCCACGGTGCGGAACACGCGCGCGAGCTCGGCGCCGACGGGTGGACGCGCACGGCGCGCGACGCCGTCGACTGGTTCGACGCGATCGCGCGGTGACGGTTCCTGGTTTGCCGGTGCGCTATTTGCCGGTGCGCTATTTGGCGGTCAGGCCGGCTGCGACCGGCAGGCTCAGATCGACGCCGGTGAACGTGACCGATCCGCCGAGCCGGGGCGGGGCATAGGCGGTGCTGGTGGCGACCAGTTGCAACGTGACATGCGCGCCCGCCTGCGCCGTGAACGCGATGTCTTCGAGCGGGGCGGTGACCGTGTGGCTAGCGCCGTCGAGTGTCACCGCGATAGGGGTGATCTGGTTCCCGAGCACGATTCCGGTCGAGTCGTCGACGAGCTGGGCGAACACGCGCGTCGGCCGCACACCGGCAGGGGTCGTCCCGCGATACGTCAACCTCAGCTGTGGCGCACCGACGAGCACGGCCGGTCTGGCGAAACCGACCGCGACGTTCACCGCGTTCGTGGCGCGTGCAGGAGTGATGCCCGCCGAGAACCCGGCGAGGGGATCTTTGTTGCCGGCCGCGGGGTGCGCGGGCCCGGACCCGCCCTCGGCGACGTAGCGCAGCGTGCCCGCTCCGTGCGCGGTTACCGGCGTACCGGCGGCGAGCGGGTAATCGGGACCCGAGTACTCGGCGCCGTTCTGGTCGACGAAGTCGAACCGGGCACCGAGCTGCACGGACGGCTCCCGCTTGACGTAGTACTCGAGCCACGCTGTCACCGCGTTCCCGACCCTCGTGGCGTCGCCCGCGGCGGTCAGGCACACACCGTGGCCGCCGCAGAACCAGAGCATGGCCGTCGGGACGTTGTTGGAGCGGAGGATCTCGTAGTTCGTGATGCCTTCGTCGAGGGTGAACAGGTTGTCGACGGTTCCCCGCACGATCAGCGTCGGCACCCTGATGCGGCCGACGAGATCGCCGGGTCCCCGGCTCGCGAAGAAGTCGCGATCCGCGGGGTCGATGATCCCGGTCGTGGTGCTGGCCGCGTACGCGTGGTTGATGTGCGCGTCGACGGTGCGCCCCGCGGTCGCCGCCTGCAGCAGGCCCGACCACCCGTTCTTGGGCGTCTCGGCCTTGAACAGGCTCGTCGTGAGCGAGTGCCACGCGATCATCGGCGTGATCGCGTCGACGCGGCAGTCGATCGCGGCGGTGACGAGCTGAATGCCGCCGCCATAGGAACCGCCGGCCATGCCGACGCGCGGATCGCGCGCGGCGTCGAGGAGCACACCGGGCCGGGTCGAGATCCAGTCGAGCATCGCCTGCACGTCGTGGCCCTCGAAGTCGGCGCTGTCGATCTCGACGGTGCCCTTCGACTTGCCGAACCCGCGCGGATCCCAGGTCAAGACGTTGAATCCCACCTTCTGCAGTGACGTGATCCCCAATGCCCCGAAGAGGTCGACGCCGGAGGTCGTAACGTTCGTGTCGCCCGCCTCGCCCCACCCCGGTCCCATGAGCACCGTCGGCAACGGTTTGGCGGCGGTCGCCGTCGGTGCCGGGAACCAGTGCAACCGGATTGGGGTTCCGTCGAACGACGTGAGTGTCCAGTCGCTCGCGACTCCGGCGACCGGCGCCGCCGTGACCTTGGGGTTCGCCGGCGGCGGCACGCAGCGCGCGGATGCCGCGGTGGTGGACGGTCCTCCGGCGGCCGGCGTGGAGGTGCCGGGTGACGAGCTCTTTGCGCTCGACGAACAAGCCGCGAGCGCGGCGACGAGCAGAGCGGCGCCGATCAGGCGAAGCCGATTCCTCACGTGTTTCCCCCCGGTGTGCGCGTTCGGAATCTAGCCATCGGCAGGAGTCGCAGGCCTCCCATCTCCGCGATGATGAGCGTCGATCCGAGCATGGTCTTGGTCACGCCGACGTTGGCGGCGACCATGAGCGCGGCGCAGACGACACCGAGCGGGGCTGCCGCGAACGCGTGGTGCGTGAGCTGACCGACGGTCGCGCCGATGAAGAACAGTGGGATGATGAAGCCGCCTGGCCACCTCGACGACACCGTGAGCGACGCGGCGATGAGATAGGCGATCGCGGCCGCGATGAGGATGCTCGCCCTGATGCGCGTCGTGAGCACGTGACTCGTCTGCACCTCGCCGAACGTCAGCGCGTAGGGCGACCACAACGCCAACAGGGTGAGACCAAGACCGCCGATGATCGGTCGCGTCGCGCCGGGCACGATGCGGAAAGGCGCCGCAGCCCGAGCGTGAGATACGCGAACACGATCGCGATCACGGTTCCGGCCGCGCCTGCGCCGACGGCCTACAGCAGGTCGACGCTGGGCAGCTTCTCAACGCCGGGGATCCGCCACGCGGGTACGAGATCGGCGCCCGTGACGACGACGTAGCACGCATACCCGGCCAGTGAGCCGACGATCGGAGGCAACAGCGCCTCGGTGTAATGCATCCCTTGGCGGTGCAGCGCTGTTGAACCCGACGACGACGACTACCGGCGATCCGCGGCCATTCGGGCCCCGACGATCCGACGGTCGGCGATCTCGCGGATTCCCTGTTGCTCCGCCATAACAGCGCGGTAGGACTCGTCGATCGGGGAGTGCTCGCCGGCCTCGTCGTGCGCTATGTCGACCCGGACGACCATCGGTTGGTCCGCCTGCGGCTCACCACGCGGGGTGCGCGCAAGCTCCGCGAGTTGAGTGGTGTGCACCTGGACGACTTGCGGCGGCTGGCGCCGCGGATGCGATCCTTGTGGGCGAACCTCGAAGCGAGCGAACGGGAGCGGTGAAGATTGCTGCGTACGCGGCTCTGTGATCTCGTCGGGGTCGAGTACCCGATCCTCAACGCGCCGATGGGCGGCGGCGACGCGCCCGCGCGTCTCGCGGCTGCCGTATCGGAAGCGGGCGGCCTCGGGCTCATCGGCGGAACCACGGTCGGCGGCGTCGACTGGCTCGTCGAACAGATCCGCGCCGCGCGCGAGCTCACCGCGCGCCCCTTCGGTGTGGGCTTCATCAGCCATCGCCCGAACACGGGGGAGCTGATGCAGGCCGCGCTCGACGAAGGCGTTCGCGTCGTCGCGCACTCGTTTGCCGATCCGGCCCCGTTCGTCGAAGCTGCGCACGGCGCCGGTGCACTCGTGCTGAGCCAGGTCCGTTCCGTCGACGGGGCGCGCCGCGCCGCGGCGGCGGGCGTCGACGCCATCACCGCGCAGGGCACCGAAGCGGGCGGTCACACCGGCCGGGTCTCCACGTTCCCGCTCGTTCCTGCGGTCGTCGACGCAGTCGGAGAGATTCCGGTGATCGCTGCGGGTGGGATCGGTGACGGGCGCGGGATCGCGGCCGCGCTGATGCTCGGCGCCGACGGGGTGTGGATCGGTACCCGTTTCCTCGCGACGGAGGAGAGTGGCGTGTCGGTCGCCTACAAGGAACGGGTGATCGCCGCGGCGGGTGATGACACTGTGCTCACGGATGTGTTCGACCTCGCGGTCGGGATGGAGTGGCCGGAAGGCGTGTCGGGCCGCGCCCTGCGCAACCAGTTCTCCGACCGCTGGGCGGGCCGGGACGACGAGCTGCGCGCGTGGACCGCGGCGCAGCGCGCGGAATACCGCAGCCTGGGCCCGAGCGCGGAGACAACCGAGCGGGCGATCTGGGCCGGAGAGGCGGCGTCGTTCGTGACGCGGGCCGAGTCGGCCACGGCGGTCGTCCGCGACCTCGCGGCCGCCACCACGGCGGTTCTCCGCCGACGCGCGACCACGCTGCTCGGCGATCGGTAGCACCGATGCTCCCGGTCTCGTGGCAGACCATCCGGTTGTTCGTGCACGTGTTCGCCGCGACCGTGTGGGTCGGCGGTCAGTTCTCGCTCGCCGCACTCGTGCCCGGGCTGCGCAAGCTCTCGCCCGACGCGCCCCGCGCCGTCGGTCGCCGGTTCGCGCAGCTGGCGTGGCCCGCGTACGGCGTGCTCGTGGCGACCGGGATCTGGAACCTCCTCGCTGTGCACGCGACCTTGACCGGCGCGTACGGCGTCACGCTGATGGTGAAGATCACCGTGGTCGCGCTCTCGGGTATCGCGGCCTGGGCGCACGGCGTCAGCAAGTCACGCGCCGGCCTCGCGGTGTGGGGCGCGCTCTCGGGGATCTCGGCCGCCGCCGCACTGTTCCTCGGAGTCATGCTCCACGGTTGAGTGGTAGCCGACCCTCCGTCTGGGTAGACCAACCGTTGCCGCGCACTGAAGACTGCAGATCCTCGGACACCTAGTCTCCTCGGATCGCGGCGGTTCTCCGTAGACGCCAAACCCCCCGAGTATCAAGGAGCGGTCACCTCATGGCCCAGAGCGCCGGATTCCATGAACCCGAAGGTCAGCTGCAGGCCGAGACCATCGAGAAGCACCGGGCGCTCGCCTCGATCCAAGAGGAGCTCGAAGCCGTCGACTGGTACGCCCAGCGCGTCGACGCCACGAAGGATCCCGAGCTCGCGGCGATCCTCGCGCACAACCGCGACGAAGAGAAGGAACACGCGTCGATGGCGCTCGAGTGGCTGCGCCGCCGAGACCCCGTGCTCGACAAGCACCTCCGTACCTACCTCTTCACGTCCGGTTCGATCACCGAGCTCGAGCACGAGGAAGAATCGGGCGGCTCGAGCGGCGCATCCGACGCGTCGGGATCGCTCGGAATCGGCAGTTTGAAGGGATCCGGAAAATGAACCACCTGCTGCGTTCGTACGCACCGATCAGCGACGAGGGCTGGAGCGAGCTCGACCGCGAGGTCCACGAGCGCCTCGTCCCCGGCCTGGCCGCGCGCCGACTCGTCGACTTCTCCGGGCCCTCGGGCTGGGAGCACTCGTCGGTCGACCTCGGTCGGGTCACCGCGATTGCGGCTCCGGCCGACGGCCTCGAAGCCGCGCAGCGCCGCGTCCTGCCGCTCGTCGAGCTACGCGCCGGGTTCACGGTGTCGCGCTCCGAGCTTCGCGACCTCGATCGGGGCGCGGTCGATCTCGACTTCTCGTCGGTCGACAGCGCCGCGAAGCGCACTGCGGAAGCCGAAAACGCGGCGGTCTTCCACGGTTGGGCGGCGGCGGGGATCACCGGCATCGGCGACGACTGCCCGAAGCTCACCGCGGGCACGGCCTTCGCCGACTTTCCGAAGCACGTAGCCAAGGCGGTCGAGACGCTCTTGTCGGCGGGGGTCGGCGGCCCCTACGGGATCGCGCTCGGACCCGACGGGTACACCGGCGTGGTGGAGACGACCGAGCACGGCGGCCTGATCGTGTTCGACCATCTGCGCGAGATCCTCGGCGGTCCGATCGTGTGGGCGCCCGGGGTCAAAGGAGCGATCGTCGTCAGTCTCCGGGGCGGCGACTTCCTCTTCGAGTCGGGCGAGGATCTCTCGGTGGGCTACCAGCATCACGACGCCGAGAACGTGCACCTCTACATCGAGGAGAGTTTCACGTTCCGTGTCGCCACCCCCGAAGCGGCGGTCGTCCTCAACATCTGACGTGACGGAATCGAGCCTGCCGTCGTGGCTTCCGTCCGCGTACGTCTTCGAACGGTTGCAAGAGCGGTTAGTCGGTCTCACCGACGACGAATACACGTGGGAACCGGCGCCGACGGTCATGACGATCGGGTGGCGACTCGCGCACATTGCGCGGACGCTGCGCGAGGAACGCAACTGGCGGTGGATGGAACGCGAGCCTTCGCTGCGGGACGCCGACACGGTGCAGGCGGCCACCGCCGCGGCGGGGATCGCGTATCTCGCGTCGAGCTATGCCGCTTGGACCGAGCTCGGCGCCTCGTTGGAACCGGGTGAGATGTGGCGCCCGATGAGCGCGGTCGCGGGACCGTGCGCAGGCGAGCCGATCGTCGCGCTGATCGCTCACGTTCTCGACGAGCTGACGCACCATGGCGCCGAGGTCGCGCTCCTCCGCGACCTGTTCGCCGCCCGCTAGTCAGTCGTGTTCGTAGTGACACCCGGCTTCGAGCATCAGTGGTGGAAGGGAGTCACGGCGGTCTCCGACTTCGGGGTCGGCGCCGGGCGCTTGTCGAGCACCTCGACCGCAGCGGTGAGGTCGTCGAGGAGGAGCCGGGTGAGGTCGATCGAGACGCCGTTGCGGAACACGACTCGCATCACCGTCATGTCCTCGATGTCGGCCGGCATCGGGTACGCGGGCACCTGCCAACCCCGTTCCCGGAGCTTGGCCGAGAGATCGTGCAGGTCCCAGTTGCGGTCGCCGGCGGTCGTCGTCCACGTCACGAGCGGCATGTCGGATCCGTCGGTGAGCACCTCGAACTCGTCCATCTTCGCGAGCTCGGCCGCGAGGTAAAGGGCCGCGTCCTTCGACGCCTGCATCACCCGGCGGTATCCCTCGCGTCCGAGCCGGAGGAAGTTGTAGTACTGCAAGAGCACCTGCGCGCCCGGGCGGGAGAAGTTCAACGCGAGCGTCGGCATGTCGCCACCGAGGTAGCTCACGTGGAAGATGAGCTCTTCGGGCACGTATTCGCGCTTCGCCCAGACGACCCAGCCGAGTCCGGGGTACACCAGCCCGAACTTGTGGCCGGACGCGCTGATCGAGTGCACACGCGGCACCCGGAAGTCCCACTCGAGTTGCGAATCGAGGAACGGCGCGATGAACCCACCCGACGCGCCGTCGATGTGCATCGGGACGTCGAGGCCGGTACGCGTCTGGAGGTCGTCGAGCGCGTCGGCGAGCTCCTTCACCGGTTCGTACACCCCGTTGTAGGTGACTCCGAGGATAGGGACGACGCCGATCGTGTTCTCGTCGACGGCCGCGAGCATCCCGTCGACGGTGAGGTACGGCTTCTCCTTCGTGATCGGGACGTATCGGGGTTCGACCTCGAAGTAGTTCGCGAACTTCTCCCAGACGACCTGCACGCCCGAGCTGAACACGATGTTCGGCGCCTCGGTCGACTTCTTCGCGCCGCGCCGCGCGATCTGCCAACGCCGCTTGAACGCGAGCCCGGCGAGCATGCACGCCTCCGAAGAGCCGATCGCAGAAGTGCCGATGGTCGCGTGCGGATCGGGCGCGTTCCAGAGGTCGGCGAGGATGTGCACGCAGCGCTCTTCGATCGCGGCCGTCTGCGGGTACTCGTCCTTGTCGATCATGTTCTTGTCGAACGATTCCATGTAGAGCGCCTTTGCCACCGGCTCCATCCAGGTGGTGACGAACGTGGCGAGGTTCTGACGCGCGTTGCCGTCGAGGAACAGCTCGTCGTGGATGACCTGATACGCGGTCTCGGGGAGCATCTCGTCGTCGGGGATGCGCCAGCGCGGGATCGTCTGCTCACTGCGGCGGGCGAAGAGCGGGTTGACCGAGATCTCGTCGGAGGTGTGCTCACCGTGGTGTTCGTGACTCATGTCGGATCTTCCTTCTCGACGGTCGGCGCGCCGAAGAGCGGCTCGCCCGGGCTGCGGATATCGGCATTGGGGATGCCTGCGGGATGCTCGCGGCGGACGCGGTCGATGCACTCGAGCGCGATCTCCAGGTGGACACGCCGGCTCGACTCGTAGAACTCCTTCGCCCGCTCGGGGAGCTTGGGCGCGCCGTGCAGTGGCTTGTCGGAGATCGCGAGCAGGGTCGCGCTGGGGATGCGGTAGCGGAAGCCGTTCGCGGCGATCGTCGCCGATTCCATGTCGACGGCGACGGCGCGCGACTGCTCGAATGTCTGCTCCATCGCCCTGATCTCGAGCTCCCAGTTGCGGTTCGCGGTGGTGAGCACGGTGCCGATCCGGTAGCGCGCCTGATGCCGTTCGAGCGCGTCGAGCAGGTACGAGTTGAGGCGGTGGTTGGGGATCACCGGGATCGTGGTCGGCAGCGCGTGGTCGAGGATGTGATCGTCGCGGAGGTACGACGTGGCGAGCACGTAGTCGCCGATGTCCTGGTGGTTGCGGAGGCCGGCGCAGTGCCCGATCATCAGCATCGCGTCGGGCCGCAGCACCGCGATGTGATCGGTCACGGTCTTTGCGTTCGACGGCCCGACCCCGATGTCGACGATCGTCATGCCGTCCTGGTTGTCGGTGCGTTGGTGCCACGCGGGCATCTGCACGTCGGGGCGCTGCGGACCCTCGGCATCAGGGAACCGCGCCCGGAACTCCTCGACATGCATGGCGTAGTTCGTGAAGAGCACGTAGCGCTGGAAGGAACCGGCGGGTGTGCCGCAGTAGTGCGCGAGGCGCTCCATCGACAATGCCATCCGCTCCGGCGCGAACAGGAACAGCTTCTTCGCCCGCATCTCCCACGCGACCTCGTCGAGGGCGCGCAGGAGGGACGGGTCATCGAGCCGCGTCGCGGGTCGAGACGCGCGCACGGTCACGGTTGCCCCCAACGCCAGCAGCGCGCGGAGCTCTCTTTCGAGGTACCAGCGGATCGTGCTCGGGCGGGCGAACTCGCCCGTGATCCGCGGGTTGTGTCGTGACCAGGGACGGGTCACTTCAATGACGGGATACCAACCGTCGGCGTCGACCTCGTCGAGGGTGTCGCAGAGCTGGGTCACGGCGGCGGCCAGCTGCCGCGGATCGAGTGTGCTGCCGTCGACGACGTGCTCGATCATTCGTCCCTCATGCTTCGCACCTCGCTAGCGTGTCGGTCGTGGCGGAGATCGACTTGACGGACCGTATCCACCCGAGCGACCGACCCCAAGGCTCCGACGCCACGAGTGCCGTCGTGACTGCCGACAGTTGCGACGCCTGATCCCGATCGGCGTGC
>JBEPUZ010000152.1:0-11420 GCA_041691275.1 Actinomycetota bacterium
GTTGGCAGAGCGCGCGCCTGAAAAGCGCGAGGTCACCGGATCGACGCCGGTCCCGGCCACGGACGTTCTTCCGTCACGTCGTTCCGGGCTCCGTTGGTCAACACACCAAGGCCAGCCGCGGAACGACGCTCCGGAGTCGTGCTCGTGCGTCAGTTGTTGCGGTCGGTCTCTTCCACGTTTTCGAGGAAGTTCCGAATCTCGCTCGCCCGGAATCGCCGGTGTCCGCCCAGAGTGCGGATCGCCGAGATCTTTCCTGCTCGCGCCCAGCGTGTCACCGTCTTCGGGTTCACGCGGAACATCGCCGCAACCTCTGAAGGTGTCAACAAGGTCTCATCGTCGTGGGCTTCCATGTCCTCCGCCTCTTCCATTCGAGATAATCCATTCTCTCTTTGCCCGTTTCCCCGCCCGATCGGGAGCTGGATTCGGCAAACCACGACGTTTGTGTGCGCCCAGATCCTGACGACCGATCCGTAGCCGTTTGCACGGTTTCGGGACCTTGCTCCCTGCTGTCGCCAGTTCACCATCGGCACGATCCGGGTGTCGGCGAAGACTCCGCATACCTGCACTTCGCCGACCACAAACGCCGTGTCCGCCATCTTAGGACAACCTGACGTGGTTCGGACAAAATGTCCGAAAGGCCGCCTCAGTACTAGGTACTGAGGCCGACACGGGGGCTGATCAGGCGCTCAGCGGGTTTCTACGTGAGCCCGACCGTGGCCGTCCACGACCTCGCCGACGATCCAAGCGTCGTGCCCCCCGGCCCGCACCACGTCGAGCGCACGCTCGCCCACTTCGCCGGGCACGACAGCGAGCATGCCGACACCGAGGTTGAACACGTCCTGCATCTCGGCGTCGGAAACGTCGCCCGCTTTTTGGATCTCCGCGAAGATGCGCGGCTCTTCCCACGTGCCGCGCCAGACAACGCCGTCGCAACGGTCGGGCAGCACCCGGATCAGGTTGCCGGGAATGCCACCCCCGGTGACGTGCGCAAACGCGTGCACAGGAACTTTGCGCGCGAGCTCGAGCATCGCGGGCGCGTAGATCACGCTCGGGTGGAGCAGTACGTCGGCGAGCGACTGGTGCGAACCCTCCCACGCGGGCTGTTGCAGGTCCATACCCGCGCGCTCGAGCAGCGCGGCACGCGCCAGCGAGTAACCGTTGCACCGCAACCCGGGGCTTGCAAAGCCGACGATCCGGTCGCCGGCGCGCACGTCGCGTGGCAGGACCTCGGAGCGTTCGACGACACCGACCGCGAAACCGACGAGATCGAACTCGCCCGGCTCCATCACGCCCGGGTGCTCCGACATCTCGCCGCCGAGCAGCGCGCAACGCGCCTGGCGGCAACCTTCGGCCACCCCCGAGACCATCTCCTCGATCTCCTCGGGCACGAGCTTGCCGATCGAGATGTAGTCGAGGAAGAAGAGGGGCTCGGCGCCCTGGGCCGCGATGTCGTCGACCGACATCGCGACGCAGTCGATACCGATCGTGCTGCGCCGGTTCGCGAGGCGCGCGACCAGCGACTTCGTGCCGACTCCGTCGGTGGACGACACGAGCAGCGGATCCCGGAAGCGCTTCCAGTCGAGCGCGAACAGACCACCGAATCCGCCGATGTCGCCGACGACCTCGGGCCGGAACGTCGAGCGGACGTGTGCTTTGACCAGCTCGACCGCCTTCTCGCCCGCGGCGATGTCGACGCCCGCGCCGGAGTAGGTCAGCTTTCGGTCGGGTGGGTTCACGCGCGCTCGGCGGTCGTCACGAACGCTCGGCCGATGCGGACTCGGACATCGTGCCCTGCACATGAATGGTCCGGGCGTCGAGCTCGAGCACGTGCTTGGTGTCGTACTCCGGCACCGGGACCGGGTACTCGCCGGTGAAGCACGCGGTGCAGAACGACTCCCTGGGCGAGCCTGTGGCCGCGACCAGGTGATCGAGATCGAGGTAGGCGAGCGAATCGACGCCGAGGTACAGCGCGATCTCTCCGATCTCCATGTCGGCCGCGAGCAGGTCGGAGCGCTTGCCCGTGTCGAGCCCGTAGAAGCACGGCCAGCGGTAGGGCGGCGAAGAGACCCGGAAGTGCACCTCGGTCGCGCCCGCTTCCCGGAGGAGGGCGATGATCTGGCGGGTCGTGGTGCCGCGGACGATCGAGTCGTCGACGACGACCAGACGCTTGCCCTTGATGTTGTCGCGCAACGGATTGAGCTTGAGCCGGACGTCGGTGCCTCGCTGCTTCTGACTCGGCTGGATGAACGTGCGACCGACGTAGCGGTTCTTGACGAAGCCGTCGCCGTACGGGATACCGGCGGCGCGGGCGAATCCCTGCGCGGCGGGAACGCCCGACTCCGGGACCGGCATCACCATGTCGGCATTGGCCGGGGCCTGGCGGGCGAGCGCCTCACCCATGCGCTGACGGGCGCCGTGGACGCTGTGGCCGTACAACTGGGTGTCGGGCCGGGCGATGTACACGAACTCGAACAAGCACAGCTTGGGGGTGGGCTCGGCGAACCGGATCGAGCGCACGCCCCCGGCGTCAATGGCGACCATCTCGCCGGGTTCGACGTCGCGCACGTAGTGCGCATCGACGAGGTCGAGGGCTGCGGTCTCGCTGGCGAGCACCCATCCGCTCTCGGTCTTGCCGAGCACGAGCGGGCGGAATCCGTGGGCGTCACGCACGCCGAACAGGTGCGCTTCGTCCATGAGGACGAGCGAGAAGGCGCCTGCGAGGCGGGGCAGGATCTTCTCGAGCGCGTGCTCCAGGTCGCGGCCGTCGGAGCGGGTCCCGTCGCCGTACTCGCTGACCAGCAGCTCACCGATCAGCTCGCTGTCGGACGTGAGGACGCCGGGCAGCATCCCGAGATCGTTCGACAACGCCTCGGTGTTGGTGAGGTTGCCGTTGTGGCCGAGCGCGAACCCAGCGTCGGCAACCGACCGGTACACGGGCTGCGCGTTGCGCCAGGTGCTCGAGCCGGTCGTGGAATAGCGGACGTGGCCGATCGCGAGGTGACCTTCGAGGGGCGCGAGCTTGCGCTCGTCGAACACCTGGGTGACGAGGCCCATGTCCTTGACGACGGTGATCGTCTCGCCGTCGCTCACCGCGATACCGGCCGACTCCTGCCCGCGGTGTTGCAGGGCATAGATGCCGAGGTACGACAGCTGGGCGACCGGGCGACCCGGTGCGTACACACCGAATACTCCGCACGCGTCTTTGGGGCCCGAAAGGTCTGCGTCCAAGGTCACCAGTATTTCACGAGGGTGCGTCGTTCGACCGGTCCAACGTGGTTCTCGTGGTGCAACCGTGCGATCGGCCGCGACCTTCCCGTATTCTGCGCCGCTGTGGAGCTTCCCGGTTGCTGTCTGTGGTTCACCGGCCTCTCGGGGGCGGGCAAGAGCACGATCGCGAACATCGTGGTCGCCGAGCTTCGGGGGCGGGGCCGGAAAGTCGAGCTGCTCGACGGCGACGAGGTACGCGAGCACCTGTCGAAGGGTCTGGGCTTCTCCAAAGAGGACCGCGACATCAACATCCGCCGGATCGGCTGGGTCGCCTCGGTCCTGGCCCGCAACGGCGTGATCTCGGTGACGGCGGCGATCTCGCCGTACCGATCGGTGCGCGACGAGGTGCGGGGCTGGACGACCAACTTCGTGGAGATCCACGTTGCGACGTCGCTCGAGGACTGCGAGACCCGCGACGTGAAGGGGCTGTACGCCAAGGCACGCTCGGGTGAGATCCCGGAGTTCACGGGCGTGTCCGACCCGTACGAGGCGCCGTTGCATCCGGAGCTGACCCTGCAGACGGCGGGGCACACGCCCGAGGCATCGGCGGGCGAGGTCTTGGCCTGGCTCGAGGGTCACGGCCTGCTCTGAGCACGGAGCTGCGGTCGGCCGTGTGCCGGCGGCGGGAGGCTCGATCGCGCCTCGCCGCTCACCGCTCGCCCTCGGCGGTCCCCACCCGCGAACCCGTGTCGGGGATTCCTCGAAGGATTCCCCGGCGAACGCGCCCGGCACGAGGGAACCCCGGCGCCGCGGTAGACAATCCGCATGTTCTTGCGCCGGGAGCGTCCGGGAGACGAAGCCGCTATTGCCGCCGTGCACCGGGCCGCGTTCGCCCGTCCCGACACCCACGACGAGGAGCCGCCCGAAGTCGCACTCGTCGCGGAGCTGCGGGCATCGGATGCGTGGATCGCGTCGCTGTCGATCGTGGCGATTGTCAACGAGGAGCTCGTCGGCCACGTCGTGTGCAGCCGGGCGACCATCGACGACTCGATCCCCGTGCTCGGCCTCGGACCGCTCGGCGTGCACCCCGATCACCAGGACGAGCGGGTCGGGAGCGCGTTGATGCACGCTATCGTCGCCGCGGCCGACTCGGTCGGCGAGCCGCTCATCGCGTTGCTCGGCGATCCGGCGTTCTACGAACGATTCGGTTTCGAGCCGGCCGCTGACCACCGCATCGCCGCGCCCGACGCCGACTACGGCGCAGATTTCCAGGTGCGCCACCTCACCGACACAACCGGCACCGAGCGCGGCCAGTTCAAATACGCCCCCGCGTTCGACCTCGTGCCCTGAGCCGAATCTGCGAACTCCCGGCCGACGGGATCAGAAGACGGAGCGGGGCTTGGTCGTACGGGGCGTGTCGGCGGCATCGTCGCGCCGCGACATCAGCGCCGGTAGTGCGTCGCGCCAGGCGTGGGTCACGTCGGCGAGCGACGCGTCGAACGCGCCTCGGGCAATCAGACGGTCGCCGGAGGCGACGCCGATCACGCGTGCAGGCACGCCGGCCGCGGCCGCCGAGCCGCATACCCCCGCGGTCTCCTGCGGGCTCACACTGCACACGACGACCGACGCCGGTTCCGCGAAGCACGCCTCGGCCGCTGAGCACCCGTCGAAGTTGAGCTCGACCCGCACGCCGACCTCGCCCAAAATCGCCATCTCCGCGAGTGCGACCGCGAGCCCGCCGTCGCTGACATCGTGCACTCCTGCGAGCGCTCGGTCGCGGACGAGCCCGGAGACGAGCTCGTGCAGAACCTTCGCTGCTTCGAGGTCGGCGACCGGCGGCATCCCGCCGACGAGCCCGTGCACCACCGCAGCCCATTCCGAGCCGCCCAGCTCGGGGAGGATCGCGCCGAGCACCACGATGTCGTCACCGGCGCGCAACCGCGCCGCGGGCGGCCGATCCTGCAGGTCGTCGATCAGCCCGAGCACACCGGCCACCGGCGTTGGGTGGATGTCGTCGTCCCCCGAAGCGTTGTAAAAGCTGACGTTGCCGCCGATGACGGGGAAGCCGAGCGATTCGCACGCCTCGCTCATCCCCTCGACGACCTCCGAGAACTGCCACATCACCTCGGGGTGCTCCGGGTTGCCGAAGTTGAGACAGTTCACCAGCGCGATCGGCCGCGCCCCGGAACACGCGACGTTCCGTGCCGCTTCGAGCACCGCCAGGCGGCCACCCGTCCGCGGCTCGAGTAGGCAGAAACGGGCCTTGCCGTCGGTCGACAACGCGAGTGCCTTCGTCGTTCCCTTGACCCGCAGCACCGCCGCGTCGGCGCCAGGTCCGGCGACGGTGTTCAGGAACAGCTGATGGTCGTACTGGCGCGACACCCATGTCTTGTCGGCGATCGTCGGTGTCGCGAGCAACGCGAGGAGCTCGCCCGACAGGTCGGCGCCGTTCGGGAACTTGTCGCGTAGCTGCGGCGCAGGGTCGGCCGCCTGCAGCGCGTCTTGGGTGGCGGGTCGCGCGATCGGCCGGTGGTAGAGCGGTCCGTCGCCGAGACTCTCGACCGGCACGTCGGCGATCGCGGGCGCGTCGGAGGTGATGACCGTCGGCTCGTCGCCGATCGGCGGCTTCGGATTCGTACCCGGTACTCCCACCGCGTCGAACAAGCCGTCGTAGATGCGAAAACGCGCGGTGTCGGTGACGCGCCCGACCACCGTCGCGCGGATCTCCCAGCGCGCCGCGAGCTCCAACACCGCGTCGACGTTGTGCGGTTCGACGATCGCGAGCATCCGTTCCTGGCTCTCCGACGTGAGCGCCTCGATCGGGTTCATGCCCGGTTCGCGCTTGGAGATGCGCGCGACGTCGACGTCCATTCCCGCTCCCGCCTTGGCCGCGGTCTCCGACGCTGCGCACGAGAGCCCGGCCGCACCGAGATCCTGCACGCCGACCGCGAGCTTGGCGTCGAGCAACTCCAGGCACGCCTCGATCAGGCGCTTCTCCTCGAACGGATCCCCGACTTGAACCGACGGCCGCTTCTCCTCGTCGCCTTCCTCGAACGATGCCGAGGCGAGCACGCTCGCGCCACCGATACCGTCGCGTCCCGTCGCCGAGCCCAGCAGGATCGCGAGGTTGCCGGGACCGTCGGCCCGCGCCAACACGAGCCGTTCCTTCGGGAGGATGCCGAGGCAGAAGACGTTCACCAATGGGTTGCCGCGATAGGTGTCGTCGAAGACGACCTCGCCCCCGACCGTCGGCACGCCGACCGAGTTGCCGTAGCCGGAGATGCCCGACACCACGCCCTCGAAGAGGTAGCGGGTCCGTGCGTCGTCGAGCGATCCGAACCGCAGCGGATCCATCAGCGCGATCGGGCGCGCGCCCATCGAGAAGATGTCACGGATGATGCCGCCGACCCCGGTAGCGGCGCCCTGGTACGGCTCGACCGCGGAGGGGTGGTTGTGGCTCTCGATCCGCACTGCGATCGCGAGGCCGTCACCGATGTCGACCACTCCCGCGCCCTCGCCCGGACCGACGAGCACCCAGGGCGCCTCCGTCGGGAACCTCGACAGGAACGCACGCGACGACTTGTAGGAGCAGTGCTCCGACCACATGACCGAGTACATGGCGAGCTCGAGGTGCGTCGGTTCGCGTCCGAGCTCGTCGACCACTGCAGCCAGCTCCGCGTCGGTCATGCCCAGCTGACGATGCAACGGCTGGCCCACTTTTGATTCTTCCGCCATCACGACTGATCGTAGCGACGGTCACTTCGCGTGCGAGATCCGTATCGCCGAAGGCGTACGCCGTCACACAGTGATCGTCGCGCGAGCCGTCGCCGCGGCCAGCAGGCTCTTCAGCAGCACGACCCCGTCGCTCGAACCCAACAGGACGTCGGACGCGCGCTCTGGGTGCGGCATCAGCCCGACGACGTTGCCGGTCGCGTTGCAGATCCCGGCAATGTCGTCGAGGCTCCCGTTGGGGTTGTCGACGTACCGGACGACGACCCGCTGCTCGGAGCGGAGCTCGGCCAGCGTGCGCTCATCGCACACGTAGTTGCCCTCGAAATGGTTGATCGGGATCTGCAGCACGTCGCCGACGCTCGCCTGGTTCGTGAGCACCGTTGATGTGGTCTCGACCCGCAGCGCGACGGGCTGGCACAGGAACTTCAGCCCCGCATTCTTCTGCAGCGCACCGGGGAGCAATCCCGCCTCGCACAGGATCTGGAAGCCGTTGCAGATGCCGACGACCGGCCCACCCGCGCTCGCGTGTTCGCCGACCGCGCGCATCACCGGCGAGAACCGGGCGATCGCGCCCGTGCGCAGGTAGTCGCCGTGCGCGAAGCCACCGGGCACGACGACCGCGTCGACGCCGTTCGTAGTCTCGTCGCCGTGCCACAACAGCTCCGCAGTCCCGCCGAGCTGTTCGAGCGCGTACTGCACGTCGAGCTCGCAGTTCGTGCCCGGGAACATCACGACGCCGACGCGGACGGTCACGAGATCACGACCTCGTATGCCTCGATGACCGGGTTGGCGAGCAGCCGCTCGCACATCTCCTCGACCTGCCGGTGGGCGGCGTCGGCGTCGGGCGCTTCGACGACGAGCCGGATCGTCTTGCCGATGTGCACCTGGGCGACGTTCGTGTAGCCGAGAGCGGGAAGCGCCCGCTCCACCGTCGCTCCGGCCGGATCGGCGATCCCCGGGCGGTGCGTGACCTCGACGTGCGCGTTGTACGCGGGCATGGGCCGATGCTACCGATCGAGCCTGCAGGCAACGGGCTCAGTCGTCGACGCCGTACCAGTCGGAGAAGGCGTCGTCGGTCAAGAACTCGTACGCCTCGACGTACTTGGCGCGGGTGTTCGAGATCACTTTCGGCGGCAGAGACGGCGCGGGAGGCTCGTGGGCCCAGCCCGTCGAGTCCATGAAGTCGCGCACGTACTGCTTGTCGAACGACGGTGGCGCGGTGCCGGGTTGGTATTTCTCCCGGGACCAGTAGCGCGACGAGTCGGGTGTCATCATCTCGTCGATAGCCATGATCTCGCCGTCGCGGTCGCCGAACTCGAACTTGGTGTCGGCCAGGATCAAACCACAGCTCTCTGCGTGCCGGGCACCGAGCGCGTAGAGGCGGAACGAAAGATCCTTCAGCTGCTCGTACACGCCGGGGCCCACGACGTCGGCCGCTTCTTCGGCGGTGAGCGCCATGTCGTGACCGGTCTCGGCCTTCGTCGTCGGCGTGAACAAGGGCTGAGGCAACCTCTCGGCCTGGCGAAGACCGGCCGGAACGGTGAAGCCGCCGACCGTTCCGTTCGCCTCGTACTCGCTCCACCCGTGCCCGAACAGGTAGCCGCGCACGACGCACTCGAGCCGGATCGGTCGGGCCGCGTGCACCAAGGTCGCCCGGCCCGCGACGTCGCCCGCGATCTCGGGGAAGTCGGTCGGGTCGCACGAGATGACGTGGTTCGGGACGATGTCGGCGGTGCGCTCGAACCAGAAGTTCGAGAGCGCGGTCAGGACGCGACCCTTGTCGGGGATGAGGTCGGGCAGCACGACGTCGAACACCGAGATGCGGTCGGTGGCGACCATGAGCAGCGCGTCGATGCCGACCTCGTACAGCTCGCGCACCTTGCCGGAGTAGAGGTGCGGTAACGCGCTGTCGCTCACGTCGGTAGCTCTCCGGTGTCGAGCGCTTCGCCGAGCTGACCCATGTCGTCGAGCGCGTCGAACACGCGACCGATGTTTGCGAGCGCGCGCTTGAGATCGAAGCACGCGTCGAGACGGGCCCCGCCGAGTGTCGCCGTCACCTCGGGATCGGCCGCGAGCAGATCACGGAACGAGCGTTCCTCTCCCCATGCCTGCATCGCGTTGCGTTGGACGATGCGGTACGCCTCGTCGCGCGTGCGGCCCGCCTCGACGAGTGCAAGCAAGACCGGCTGGGAGAACACGAGCCCGAACGAGGCGTCGAGGTTGCGCAACATTTGCTCGGGATGCACCTGCAGGTTCTCGACGACGTGTCGGAACTTCACCAGCATGTAGTACGCGAGCATGAGCGAGTCGGGAACGATGATGCGCTCGACCGACGAGTGCGAGATGTCGCGCTCGTGCCAGAGGGCGACATCTTCGAGCGCAGCCTGGAGGTTGCCCCGGAGCACTCGTGCGAGCCCGCACATCTGCTCCGACTTGATCGGATTGCGCTTGTGCGGCATCGCACTCGAGCCCTTTTGCCCGGGACGGAAACCCTCTTCAGCTTCTCGGACCTCGGTGCGTTGCAGGTGCCGGATCTCGAGCGCGAACGTCTCGATGCCCGCGCCGATCGACGCGCAGGCGTACATGACCTCGGCGTGCCGATCGCGCGGCAACACCTGCGTGGCCGGAACCGGCTGCAGACCGAGGTGCTCGCAGACGTAGCGCTCGACCGACGGGTCCACGTTGGAGTACGTGCCGACCGCCCCCGAGAGCTTGCCGACCGCGATGGTTGTTCGGGCCCGGGCCAGCCGCTCGCGATCGCGCCGCACCTGGAGCGCCCAGAGCGCGAGCTTGGCTCCGAATGTCGTCGGCTCCGCGTGGATGCCGTGCGTGCGCCCGACCATGGGCGTGTCGCGAAACTCACGCGCCCGCTTCGCAATCGCGTTCTCGAGCTGCTCGGCCGCGGCCGCCAGAAGGTCGACGGCCCGGGTCATCTGGAGCGCGAGCGCGGTGTCGACCACGTCGCTCGACGTGAGCCCGTAGTGCACCCACGCCCCCGCGGGCGGCCCGACGTGCTCCTGCACTACGTCGACGAAGGCGGCGACGTCGTGGTCGGTGATCCTCTCGCGCTCGTTGATCGCGTGGACGTCGAAGCCGGCACGCTCGCGCACGGCAACCGCGTCGGCCTCGGGGACAACGCCGAGCCGGGCCCACGCTTCGACCGCGAGCACCTCGACCTCGAGCCACGCGCCGAAGCGGGCGTCGTCGGTGAAGAGCGCGGAGATCTCGGGAAGCGAGTAGCGGGGGATCATGTGAGGGCCTGGGCGCCGATGTCACGACGGTAGTGGACGCCGGGCCACGAAATCTCGGCCACGGCCGCGTACGCCCGGTCGCGAGCCTCCGCGACATCGGTTCCGACTGCGCTGACGGTGAGCACCCGGCCGCCGTTGGTCACGACCTGTCGGTGGTCGTCGGCGACGGTTCCGGCGTGGAACACGACCGCGCCTTCATGCGATTCCGCCCGCTCGATACCGCTGATGACGTCTCCCTTTCGGTCCGGGGCGGGCGGATATCCCTCGGCCGCGAGCACCACGCCGACACACGCGGTGTCGTACAACACGACCGGAGTCGAGAGGTCACCGGCGGCCGATTCCGCGAGGTGGACGAAGAGGTCGCTCGCGATGCGCGGCACCAAGACCTGAGTTTCCGGGTCGCCGAACCGCACGTTGTACTCGAGCACCTTGGCGCCGTCGGGCGTGAGCATCAGGCCGGCATACAGGACGCCGGAGAAGGGCGCGCCCCGTCGTTCGAGCTCGGCCAGGGTCGGGAGCACCGCCCGCTCCATCATGTCCTCGACGAGATCGGGGCCGACGAACGGCACCGGCGAATACGCGCCCATGCCTCCGGTGTTCGGGCCCTCATCACCGTCGAAAACGCGCTTGTGGTCCTGCGCGGCGGCGATGACCTGCGCGCGCTTCCCGTCGCACAGCGCGAACAGCGAGACCTCCGGGCCGGTCAGCCCTTCTTCGATCACGCAGGTGCGGCCCGCGTCGCCGAAGGCGGCGCCCGAGAGATACGCACTGACCGCGGCACGCGCTTCCGCGAGCGATTCGGTCACCACCACGCCCTTGCCCGCCGCGAGTCCGTCGGTCTTGACCACGTAGAGCCCGGGCAAGGTCTCGAGAAACGAGTACGCGTCTGCTTCCCCGCCCGCGCCGAAGGTCGCGTAGCGAGCGGTGGGAACCCCGGCTGCGACGAGGACGTCCTTCATCCACGCCTTCGACCCTTCGAGCTTCGCGGCGGCGGCATTCGGACCGAACGCGCGGCGGCCCGAGGCCTGCACCGCGTCGACGACGCCCGCGACGAGCGGGTCGTCGGGCGCGACGACCACGAGGTCGGCATCGAGCTTGGCGGCGAGGTCGGCCACCGCCGCGGGATCGGTCGGCACGACCGGCATGCACTCCCCGATTGCGGCGATGCCGGCATTGCCGGGCGCGCCGATCACCTCGTCGACATGTGGAGAGCGCGCCAGACTCCACGCG
>JBEPUZ010000153.1:0-11365 GCA_041691275.1 Actinomycetota bacterium
GTCGGTGAGCCCCGAAGACGATACGGGCGCCGGAGCTTCGGATGCCGCCGAAGCTCCGCATGGAACCGTCGGCGAAGATCTCGGCCTCTGACCAGGAAACGGGCACCCTCAGGGGTGGAGCACGACTTTGATCGCACCGTGGGAGCGGTCGGTCGCGACCGTGAAGGCGTGGGGCGCGTCGTCGAGACCGAAGCGGTGCGTGATGATCGACGGCACGATCTCGGGGTGCATGGCGGCGATCGTCGCGGCGGTCTCGAACTCGCGGTGACCGTGGGCCTCGCCGTAGACGAACGCGGGAACGATCGTCACCTCGCGCATCTGCGCGTTGAGGAACGAGATCGAGATCGGTTCCCACGTGGTCGAGACCAGGCCGATGGTGCCCGCGCGCCTGCACGCGCGTACCGCGGCGTCGAACCCGCTCGCGGTTCCGGCCGCCTCGAACACCACGTCGCAATCGCGCGGGTCGTCGAGCGCGAGCCCGAGCGCCTCCGCGGCGCGACGCTGCGCGTCGTGCCGGGCGACGATGGTGACGGCCCCGCCGAGATGGCGTGCGGCGGCTCCCGTCAGCAGCCCGATCGTGCCCGCGCCGACGATCCCGACCCTCATCCCGGATTCGATACCGGCGCGGTTGCAGGCGTGCAGTGCCACGGCGAGCGGTTCGATGATCGACGCGTCGGCGACCCCGATACCCGCCGGGAGCGGCACGAGGCACGATTCGGGCACCACGACCTCGTCGGCCATGCCGCCGTCGGTGAAGACGCCGAGCATGGTCGCGGTCGTGTCCTTGCAGAGCTGGAAGCGGCCGAGCCGGCACTGCTGGCACTCGCCGCACGGGACGAACGGGTGGACGGCGACTTGGGTGCCGTCAGCGAGGACGCCCGCGATCTCGTGGCCGAGGGTTCCCGCCGCGAGCCCGGTTCGCACCATCTCGAGATCGGAGCCGCAGATCCCCGCGCCCCGAACCATGACCCGGACGCCGGGCCCGTCGGGCGCAGGCACGTCGACCACGCGCACACCGGCTTCGGAGTTGCGGACGGCACGCATCGCCCGCATTCTGCCACCGGTAGTCTGCGCCCGTTCTCGGAGTGCGCAGGAGGAAGCAATGCCCACGGCGGGCGCGTTCGCACAACCCATCCTGCGGCTCACCCGTTCGCAGTACGCGACGATCGTCGGAAACTGCTACGACGGTCTGCCGAACGAGGCGTGCGGTCTACTCGTCGGTCCGCTCGGCGACAGCGGCGAACCCACCGGCGCCATCTCCGACGCGCAGCCGTGTCGCAACGCCGACGCGTCGGCGATCACCTTCACCGTCGATCCCCGCGACATGCTCGGAGCGATGCGCGCGGCAGAGGCCGTCGGGCACGAGATCGTCGGCGTGTGGCATTCGCACACGCACACCGAGGGCTACCCGTCGCCCACCGACGTGCGCCAAGCGGCGGACCCGGCCTGGCTCTACGTCATCGTGTCGTTGCGTGACCTCGAACCGATGCTCCGCGCCTACCGGATCCGCGACGCCAAGATCTCCGAGGTCGCAGTCGAGCTCACCAACCACTAACCCGCGGTTGGGCGAGAAACCCGTCGCCCGGGCGGAAAACTCGCACAACAGTTGCGCGGGGGAACCGTTGTGCGGGCGGAAAACTCGCACAACGGGCCGTCCGGTCGTCGGGCTGGAATCCCGACCGAACGAGTCGGGTTGTAGCCTGC
Organism: Actinomycetota bacterium; assembly: GCA_041691275.1. Classification (GTDB taxonomy): domain Bacteria; phylum Actinomycetota; class Acidimicrobiia; order IMCC26256; family PALSA-610; genus PALSA-610. The sequence goes on from JBEPUZ010000153.1 coordinate 1,705, forward strand.
ACCTATGGCTGTCGAGATCAAGCTTCCCACCCTGCTCCGGGCCCATGCCGACAGCCAGGTGACCGTCTCGGTCGAGGGATCGACCGTTGGCGAGGTCTTCGCCTCGCTCGTCGAGCGTTATCCGGGACTGCGGGGAAACCTGCTCGCCGACGACGGCAGCCTCCACAAGTTCGTGAACGTCTACAAGGACGACGACGACATCCGCTACCTCGACGGGCTCGACACCAAGTTGGGCGACGGCGACGTGCTCTCGATCCTGCCTGCGGTCGCCGGCGGCGCGTGAAGCACGACGACATCCTCGGGCTGATCGGGGATACGCCGCTCGTCGGCGTGCACCAGCTCTCCCCGAATCCCGACGTGCGCATCTGGGCCAAGCTCGAAGGTCAGAACCCGGGCGGTTCCTCGAAGGACCGCATCGCGCGCAAGATGATCGACCTCGCCGAGCGCGACGGCGTCATCCGGCCCGGCGCGACGATCCTTGAACCGTCGTCGGGCAACACCGGGATCGGCCTCGCGCTCGTGGCCAAGCTGCGCGGCTACAAGCTGCGTGTGATCATGCCCGAGAACGTGTCGCCCGAGCGGCGCCAGCTCCTCGAGATCTTCGGTGCGGAGATCACGCTCTCCCCGGGTGCGGAGGGCAGCAACGGCGCCATCCGCATGGCCGAAAAGATCCACGCCGACGAGCCCGACCGCTACGTGTTCTTGTTCCAGTACGGCAATCCCGCGAATCCGCTCGCGCACTACGAGGGCACCGGCCCGGAGATCCTGCGCGACTGTCCCGAGATCGACGTGTTCGTTGCGGGGTTGGGTACGAGCGGCACGCTCATGGGTGCCGGCCGTTACCTGAAGGAGCACAAGCCCGACGTGAAGATCGTCGCGGTGGAGCCGCCCGCGGGTGAGTTGGTGCAGGGTCTGCGCAACCTCGACGACGGTTTCGTCCCGCCGATCTTCGACCCCGCGGTCCTCGATCGCAAGCTCATCGTGCGCCCGCGCGACTCGATCGAGGGAACGCGGCGCCTGTTGAACGAGTGCGGCGTGTTCGCGGGCATCTCGTCGGGTGCTGCCGTGGCCGGCGCGATCAAGGCCGCGCAGCAGATGGAGCGAGGCACGATCGTGACACTCCTGCCCGACGGTGGTTGGAAATACCTGTCTTCGGGCGCGTGGACCGACCCGATCGACGACGTCGTTGAGCGGGCGACGCGTATCAACTACTGGTGATCTCGCGCGCGGTCGACGTGTTGCGGCGAGGCGGACTCGTCGCGTTCCCGACCGAGACCGTCTACGGTCTCGGTGCCGATGCCGCGAACCCGACCGCGCTCGCGCGTCTGTTCGCGGTCAAGGGCAGACCGACCGATCACCCCGTCATCGTGCATGTCGCTCGCGCGGCACAGTTGGACCAGCTCGGTCGCGATATTCCCGACCTCGCGCACGCGTTCGCGGAAGCGTTCTGGCCCGGACCGTTGACGATCGTGGTGCGCCGCGATCTCGAACGCGTCACGTCCGCCGCGACCGGTGGGCGCGACACGGTAGGTATCCGCGTGCCCGATCATCCGGTCGCGCTCGCGCTGCTCGCGGCTTTCGGGGATGACGCGTTCGGGGGAGGAATCGCGGCGCCGTCCGCGAACCGGTTCGGCCGCGTGAGCCCGACGACCGCGCAACACGTGCGCGACGATCTCGGCGACGACGTCGACCTCGTGCTCGACGGCGGACCGAGCTCGATCGGGGTCGAGTCGACGATCGTCGACGTCAGCGGGCCGGAACCGGTCGTGCTGCGCGTCGGAGGCATCGGCGAAGAACAGCTCTCGGAGGTCGCCGGCGTTCCGCTCGCCCGGGTGACCGGGGGTGAGATCGCGGCGCCGGGAACGTTGGCATCGCACTACGCCCCCAAGGCGCGAGTCGAGCTCGTCGATGCCACCGACCTCGAGCGTCGCGCCGCGAGCCTGCGCGCCGAGGGACTCAAGGTCGGCGTGCTGGAGGCGCCGGCCGATGTCCGGGATTACGCCCGCGTGCTCTATCAGCGGCTCCGGGCGCTCGACAGCCGGAGCGTCGACGTGATCCTGGCCGTCCCGCCCGGTGACCCCGAGGGCATCGGGGCAGCGGTGGCGGATCGGCTAAGGCGCGCGGCCGCCCACTAGCGTCTGCACGGATGGTGCCCGACCGCCGCCCGATCGGCGTCTTCGACAGCGGTCTCGGTGGGCTCACGGTCGTCCGGGCGCTGCTCGACCTCGTTCCCGGCGCCGACGTCGTCTACTTCGGCGACACCGGCCGCTTCCCGTACGGTCCCAAGCCCGCCGACGAGGTCATGAAGTACTCGCTCGAGATCGTCGACCTGCTCCTCGAGCACGACGTGCGCATGATCGTCGTCGCGTGCAACAGCGCCGCCGCGGCGGCGCTCGAGTACCTGCGGGACCGGCTCGACATCCCGGTTGTCGGCGTGATCGAGCCTGGGCTTCGCGCGGCCCGCCAAGTGACGCGCACCGGTCGGGTCGGCGTGATCGGGACCGTCGGCACGATCGCGTCGGGCGCGTACCAGCGCACCGCGGCTCGCCTCGACGCGACCGCGGCTTCGGGCGCACGGATCGAGCTTGCGTGCGCGGCATGCCCCGGCTTCGTCGAGTTCGTCGAGCAGGGCGACGTCGACTCCGATCAGGTCCACGTGCTCGCCGAGCGTCTGCTCGCACCGATGCAGCAGGCATGTGTCGACACACTCGTGCTCGGATGCACGCACTACCCGTTGCTCGCGCGCACGATCGCCGACGTGATGGGACCGAACGTGGTGTTGGTCTCGAGCGCGGAGGAGACCGCGTTCGAGGTGCGGGCCGAGCTGGGCGTTCCCGACCGCGGCCGTCGCGATGCCGACGCGCCGAGACGCGTGAAATTCATGACAAGCGGTGACCCGATGACATTTCGCGACCTGGGTGCACGATTCCTCGGTCCCGAGGTCGAACGAGTGGAGGCGTGGACGTGGAGCTGACGGTGCTCGGATGCTCCGGGAGCTACGGATCGCCCGCGGGCGGTGCGTGCAGCGGCTATCTCGTGCGGGCCGGCGACGCGGTCATCTGGATGGACTGCGGCAACGGCTCCTTCGCGAACCTGCAACAGCACGCGAACCCGGCCGACCTCACCGCGGTCGTCATCACGCACGCGCACCCCGATCATTGCGTCGACATCTACGGCTTGCACGTCCTCTACAAGTACGGGCTCGAATGCACCGGTCTTCCCGTGTACGCGCCCGAGGGCGTCGAGCACACGCTCGAAGGCCTCGTCGGCGAGTGGACCGACACGTTCGAATGGAACCTCATCGGTGACGGCGACCGGGCCACGATCAAGGATGTGGAGCTGCAGTTCTCCCGCACTGATCATCCGCTTCCGACGATGGGTGTCGATCTCGAACAGGGCGGCAAGCGCATCGTCTACACCGCCGACACCGGGCCCGGCTGGAGCGTCGACGCGTTCCGTCCCGGAGCCGACCTCGTGTTGTCGGAGGCGACGTATCAGCACGACGACATCCGCGCTCCCATTCATCTTTCCGCCCGGCAGGCGGGCGAGGCCGCGCGCGCGGCCAAGGCGCGCAAGCTCATGCTCACCCATTTGTGGCCGAGCATCGACCCGGTAGCCTCCGTCGAAGAGGGTTCCGAAGCCTTCGGGCACGCGGTGACGCTCGCGGCGCCGCACCTCGTCACCCATATCTAGGGTGACCCACATCCCGGCCCATCGCGATCTCGGGTCCACATCGAAGGAATCGTTTTGAGCACACGTGCTTCCGGCCGCGCCGCCGACGACCTGCGCGACGTCGTCTTCGAACGTGACTTCACCGAAATGGCCGACGGCTCGGTGCTCGTCCAGTTCGGGCGCACGCGCGTGCTGTGCACCGCGTCGGTCGAGGAGCGCATCCCGCCGTGGTTGAAGAACTCGGGCAAGGGCTGGGTCACCGCCGAGTACTCGATGCTGCCGGGTTCGTCGCCCGAGCGCGTCAACCGTGAAGCGGCGAAGGGCAAGCAGAGCGGGCGCACCCAGGAGATCCAGCGCCTGATCGGTCGGTCCCTGCGGGCCGCGGTCGACATGCGCCTGATGCCCGACGTGCAGATCACCGTCGACTGCGATGTGCTGCAGGCCGACGGCGGAACCCGGACCGCGTCGATCTGCGGCGGATGGATCGCGCTGCACGACGCGTGTAGCCGTCTCGTCGCCAAGGGCACGCTCGCCAAGCACCCGATCCTGCAGCCGTGCGCGGCGATCTCGGTGGGCATCATCGACGGCACGCCGATGCTCGACCTCGAATACGTCGAGGACGTGCGGGCCGAGGTCGACATGAACGTCGTGATGACCGGCGACGGTCGCTTCGTCGAGGTGCAGGGAACGGCCGAGGGCGTCGCGTTCACACGCGCCGATCTCGACCAGTTGCTCAACCTCGCCGAAGGTGGGATCAAGGAGATCATCGACGCGCAGCGCGAGATGGTCGAAGAACCACCGGCGCCCCGCACACGGTGAGGCCCGCCCTCCCGTTCGTCCTCGCCACGCAGAATCCCGACAAGGCGCGCGAGATCGTCGAGATCTTCGTGACGCTGGCCGGGAGCCCGCTGATCGCGTACTCGATCGACGGCATCGCCTTCCTCGTCGACACTCCGGAGCGCATCGCGGAGTCGGTCGCGGCCCTGCCGACATTGGCAGAGGCTCCCGACGTGGAGGAGACGGGCGCGACGCTCGAGGAGAACGCTCGGATCAAGGCCCGCGCGCTCGCCGAAGCGTTCGGCATGCTCGCCATCGCCGACGACAGCGGCCTGGCTGTCGACGCATTGCACGGTGCGCCGGGCGTCCATTCCGCGCGGTACGCGGGCGAGCACGCAGCCGACGCCGACAACGTCGCCAAGCTCGTGGTCGAGCTCGCCGACGTCGGAGCGCCCGCACGCACTGCCCGGTTCGAGACGGTCGCGATGGCGCGTACCGCCGACGGTTTCGAGACCTCGGCGCGCGGCGAGGTCGAGGGACTGATCATCGCGGCGCCGCGGGGCGAGAACGGTTTCGGCTACGACCCGCTCTTCGTTCCCGAGGAGGGGGACGGCCGTACGTTTGCGGAGATGGCGCCGGCAGAGAAACATGCCGTGTCCCATCGCGGGCGTGCCTTCCGGGCGCTGGCGACCGCACTCACCCAACCTTCGTAGGCCCGGACACCGGGCTCTTCGAGAGCCCGAGAAGGAGCCCGTATGGCCCTGCACCCGTCCGCCGAGATGATGGTGAAGGTGCTGACCGACACCGGCCTGACGTTCGGGCCCGAGGCCACGCCCGAGCAGCGGCGCACCGCGATGACCGCCGCCACGACCAATCCGCGGTTCCCGAAGCATCCGGTCCACACCGTCGAAGACCGTACGATCCCCGGTCCCGCGGGCCCGATGCCGGTGCGTGTGTTCCGGCCGAGCCCGGCCTCGAACCTGGCGGTGTTGGTGTGGTTCCACGGCGGGGGATGGGTGACGGGCAACCTCGATACCCACGACCAGCTCGGTCGTCTCCTCGCCGATCACGTCGGCGCGGTGGTCGTGTCGGTCGACTACCGGCTCGCACCGGAGGCGAAGTTCCCCGCCGCGGCCGACGATTGTCTGGCCGCGTACGAGTGGGCGCTCGCGCACGCCGACGAGGTGGGTGGCGACTCCGGACGCATCGCGATCGGCGGCGACAGCGCGGGCGGCAATCTCGCCGCGGTCGTCGCGCTCGACGCCCGCGACCGCGGTCTCCCGCAACCGAAGTTGCAACTCCTCGTCTATCCGGTCACCAACTACGAGTTCGACAGCGAGGCGATGGTCGACAACGCGACGGGGTACTTCCTCGAAGCTGAAGGCATGCGCTGGTTCTACGACCACTACGCGCGCACGCCCGCCGACTTCGACGATGCCCGCTTCTCACCCCTGCGCGCCACCAACCTCGCCGGCCTCGCGCGTGCCGTCGTGATCACCGCGGAATACGACCCGCTGCGGGATCAGGGCGCGGCGTACGCGCGCCGGCTGACCGATGCCTCAGTACCGACCGAGTACGTGCAGGCCGACGGCTTGATCCACGGCTTCTTCGGGATGCACGATTTCATGCCGCCGGGCAAGGCGGCCTGGGACGTGTCCGTCGCGGCGCTGCGCGACGCGCTGGAGATCAACTGATGCCCTTGCACCCGCAAGCCCAAGCCATCTGCGATCTCGTCAACGCGATGCCGTGGATACCTCCGGACAACGCACGTCTGGACGAGATCCGCGCCGGCTTCGCGGGGCTGGTCGTGATGGGTGCCGGACCGGAAGAGGCCGTCTTTGCAGTCGAGGATGCCGACGCCGACGGCGTGCCCGTCCGCATCTACCGCCCGTCGCCCGATCCCGATCTGCCCGTCGTCGTCTATTTCCACGGCGGCGGCTGGACCATTGGATCGGTCGAGCAGTTCGACCTGGTCGCCCGCCAGATCGCCAACGCGACCAACGCGATCATCGTCTCGGTCGACTACCGGCTCGCGCCCGAGCATCCGTTCCCGGCGCCGCTCGACGACTGCTGGACGGCGCTCCTGTGGGCGGCGAAGAACTCGGCGACGTTCGGTGGCGACGCGTCCCGGCTCGCGGTGATGGGCGACAGTGCAGGCGGCAACCTCGCCGCCGTGTGCGCGTTGCTGGCGCGCAACGCCGGTGGTCCTGATCTGGCGATGCAGGTGCTCGTGTATCCGGTGACCGATTGCGATTTCGAGACGTCGTCGTACCGCGAGAACGGCGAGGGCTATCTCCTCACGGCGGAAGACATGCGGTGGTTCTTCGCGTGCTACTCGGGTGCCGACGCCGACCCCGCCGACTGGCGCATCTCGCCCTTGCGTGCGCCCGACCTCCGAGGTGTCGCGCCGACGGTCGTCGTGACGGCCGAGTTCGACCCGCTCCGGGACGAAGGTCGGGCCTACGCGGCTCGACTCGTGGCGGAGGGCGTGCCCGTCGTCGAACGCCGGTACGACGGTTTGATCCACGGGTTCTTCGGCCTGTCGGCCGCGTTCGACGCGAGCCGGGACGCACTCGGGCTCGTCAGTGCGGAACTGTCACGCGCCTTCGGTACGATCTCCGACTGACATGGCAGTACTCGACGTCGCCGGATTCGTAGCCGATCTGAAGGACCACGCGGTCGAGCACGGCTTCCACGTGCACGACGAGCGTCATTTCGTCGAGAGCTATTCGCTGCGCCAGACCTGGGAGGTCGACCTGCACCCCGAAGAGGGATGCGAAGGGCCGGTCGACCTCTACCTGTCGCTCGAGATCGACCCCCGGGTGCTGCTCGGCTTCGAGGACGCGGTGATCGAGGTCGGCGACGACGCGGAGCCGACCGACACGTTCCACTTTCCGCTGAGCTTCACCTGGGCGCTGCCGCCGCTCGCGCACGGTCCCGACCTGCTCGTGCTCGCGACCGACCTCGCCGGCGTAGGCGGTCGTGATCTCCCGCTCGACGTGTCGGCCACCGACTCCTTCCCCGCCGCCACCGACGCGCCCGAGCGATCCTTACGGATCGTCGCGCACCAGAAGGTCTCCCTGATCGGGATCCGGCGGGGCGAAGAGGTCCCGTGCGACACGCTCGAGGCCTGCCTCGCCGTCAGCCGGTACCTCCTCGATCAGGCGGTCGGCTGGCTCGACTGAGCCGGCGGGCTCACAGGCCACACACACTGCCGCCACAGACCATGCCGGAGATACGCCGGTACGATGGTTGCGTGGCGATGCGTACCGACTGCAAGCACTATGAGAGCCGGACGTACGCGTCGGGCGAGGTCGTACGGAAGTGCACGCTCGATCTCGCGCCGGAAGCGCCGTGGAACTGCCCGGCCGACTGCCCGAAGTACGAGCGCCGCAAGATCGATGCGGGCTGGACGTACGGCTCCCTCGCCAAGGGCATGGAGCCGGCACCGCCCGTTCCCGAGATCACGATGGATGCCGACATCGCCGCCCTGCTCGATGCCACCGAGGACATCGTGAACGCGGCGGGGTTCGAGCTCCTCGAGCAGGAGGCGAAGCGCAACGCCGCCCGCAAGGGCATGTTCCGCAAGAAGAAGAACAACAACATCAACAAGAAGAAGCGGAAACGCTGAATCGACTCCGTTGACACGCGGATAGGTTCTCCGCGTGGCCGGTATCGCGAGTCGTTCGCGCTCAATTCCGGTCGAGCGGCGGGCGGTGAGCGCGGTGCTCGCCGCGGTGGTGTTGTGGTCTGCGACCGCGCAGTTCGTACGCGCCGCGCACGTCGACGCCCTCGTCTTCACGACCTGGCGGCTCTGGCTCGCACTCCCACCCTTGGCGTTGATCGTCGCCTGGCGAAGCAGTCGGACCGACAGCGCCCCCTTCTGGCCGGAGGATGTTCCGACCCTGCGCTGGCTGGCGTTGCTCCTCGGTGCGGGCGCGTTCTTCGTCGCGGCCGCGGGCACGACCTTCGCCGCGCTGGGACTCACGCGCCTGCTCGACGTCACGCTGATCGGCTCGCTGCAACCGGTGCTGATTATCGGGTTCGCAGTCGCCTTCCTCGACGAGCGCGTCGCTCGTACCCACCTACTCCGGGCCGCGATCGCGATCGCGGGGACGATCGTCGTCGCGGTTGCCGCTTCAGGAAGTGGGTCGTGGAGCCTGAGCGGCGACGTCTTCGCGGTCATCAGTCTGGTCTGCAATTCCGGGTGGTTCCTCTACGGCAAGGTGTTGCGCACGCGGATCGTCGTCGACCCGTTCGCGTTCATGTTGGGCACGCTCGGAGCCGGGGCGCTGCTCATCACGCCGGTCACGCTCGTCGCGCACGGCTCGCTCGGGATCGACGGGACCGGGCTCTGTTACGCGGCCTGCACGATGGTCGCCGGCACCGCTGCCCACACGCTGATGATCTGGTCGCATCGCCACGTTCCCACGTCGGTGTCCTCGCCGTTGCTGTTGGGCGAGGCGCCGTTGGTCGCGGCGGGTGCATGGGTGTTCTTCGGCGAGTCGATCAGTGTGCTGCAGGGCATAGGAGCGGTGGCCGTGGTCGGATCGTTGTGGGGCGTGACGCGCGGCAAGGAGCTCGAGCACGTCGAGCGCGACGTCCCCGATCCCGCGCCGCCGTCGTAGTCGCGCCCGCGGCGCGCGGCCGTGCGGGCGGAAATGTCGAGGGATAGCATCGGCGCGCGGTTCGGCGTAACCCGCCGGCGCATCGCCAACTTCGTCCGCGACCCGGCGCCCCGGCAACCCTGTAGGTAGGTGAGACGATGACCGAACTGCTCGGACTCCGCACCGTCATCTATCCGTCGCCCGATCTCCGGGCGGCGAAGGAGTGGTTCGCCGATCTGCTGGGCTTTCCGCCCTATTTCGACGAACCGTTCTACGTCGGCTTCTCCGTCGGCGGGTACGAGTTGGGGCTCCTGCCCGATGGTGATACGTCCGACGGGGCGCTCACCTACTGGGGTGTCGACGACGTACAGGCCGCGATGGACATCGCGATCGCGAAGGGCGCGACCGAGCACGGCGCCGCGACCGAGGTCGGCGACGGGATCGTCACCGGCACCGTGCGTTCACCGTCGGGCGCAATCGTGGGCCTCATCTACAACCCGCATTTCACGGGCAGTTGATCTGTCCCGCAGAGACAACTCGTCGCGTCAGATCTTGAAGGCAACCAGGTCGTCGAGATGGGCGAGAAACACCATTCAGCCTGAGAC
>JBEPUZ010000154.1:0-11412 GCA_041691275.1 Actinomycetota bacterium
GTTGAGGGCCTAGTGCCCGAAAGGGCATGGGGGTTCAAGTCCCCCCTCCGACACGATCCCTGAGTACACGCGATCCTGCGGAGACGTGGACTCGCCCGTCTTGGTGGTACGTGATGGTCACCCCGAGCTCGTCGTAGACGGCTCGCTTGTCCTCGGGATCCGCGTTGGCGAGCGTGCCGATGATGTCCTTCAGCTGGCGGACCAGAGCTTTGATCTCGTTCTTCGTGTGCTTGCGCGGCGTTGGCTTTCGGCCTAGGTCGCGCTCGATGCTCCGGCGCTCGCGTTCGACCTCAGCGATCCAGGTCGCGGCACTGGTGATCTCGCTGTTCACCTCGAGAAGTTCCCGGTAGCGGGCGAGTTTGCCGTCGCATTCCTTGAGCCGCCGCCGAAGCTCGAGCTCGCGTCCCTGGTCGTCCGGGGGCTCGAGGTCACTCACGGCTGCGAGTGCTTCGCAGGTGGCGTCGAGGTGCTCGTCAGCGAACAGGCTGCCGATCCATGCGTCGAGGCTCGGGACGATGGCCTGTTCCCGGACGTAGACCGTCTTGGGGTGCTGCGCCGCAGTGATCGCGTATTCGGCGGGAAACTTGCACCGGTAGTACGCCCGACCGTTGTTCCACGACGCTTGCATCTTGCGATCACATTCCGAGCAGCGCATCAATCCCGACAGCACGTAAGGGTGGCGTGTCCGTTCCTTGCGGATGGCGGAGCGTTGCGCGCCGGCGAAGACGTCCTGGGCGGCTTCGAAGATTTCGGGTTCGATGATCGCGGTATGGGTCGGTTGTTCGGACCAGACCCATGCGTCGGGGTGGTTCCAGCGCATTTTCGATTCATGCCCCAGGGCGACGTCCTCGACATCGAGGAGGACCTCGTCGCGGCGCTGTTTGTTCCAGACCTCCCGGCCCGTATACCGCGGGTTCTTCAGGATCGACCGCACGGCAACTTTCGACCACGCCCCGCCACTGCCTTGGCGATGAGGGTTGCGGCCCGGGTCGTGCGCGGACGGCGACAGGATGCCGTCGCGGGTCAGGCCTTCGGCGATCGCGTAGGCGCCTTTGCCGGCGAGGAACTCGCTGTAGATCCGTTGCACGACTGGAGCGGCGGTCGGGTCGGGTTCGAGCCGATGCAGCCGCTGGCCGATGGCGGCTTTCGATGGGTTCGGATGCGGGCCGGCGTCTGCGAGCGCATAGCCGTACGGTGGCCGTCCGCCAAGGAAGCGGCCCTCCACTGCGGCTTGGGCTGCCATCGCCGAACGGACACGGGTCTTGATCCGGTTCCGTTCACCCTTGCTCATACCGCCGTAGAGACTCATCACGAGATCGTGGGCATCCGAGCCCGGATCGACCGCGCCGCCGACCTCCGGGACCCACAGCTCGACGTCGTAGTGCACGAACACGGGGAACGTGAGTCCGAACTGGTTGCCGTAGAACGCGCGTTGGGGCTCGCCGATCACGACGGCGTCGAACCCGCGATCGGGCTCGCTGAACGCATTGAGGAGCCGCGATGCTTCCGGTCGACGTTTCCAAGGCAACGACCGTGACTGGCCGATATCGAAGTACTCGGCGACGATCCCGCCGCCGACTTGTTCGATGACTTGCGTTGAGCGTGCGAGCTGCCAGTTCCGCGACGACGCGGGATCCTGTTGATCCTCGGTGCTCACTCGTCCGTAGAACGCGAAACGCTTCATCCCGATCACGAGGCTAGAACGTCAGGCCCGCCGTCGTCGGGGACCATCGCGTCGGAGCACGATCTACTGGCCTTGAGCAACACCCGGATCAGCGCTTGCGCCGCACCCGCGGTCAGCGCCGGCGGCGCATTGGGAACCTCGACCGTGCACTGGCGACGGTCGACATCGGGCGGTGCCAGCCGGTCGGCCGTGCCGACACTGGACTCGCGATCTCCGGTAGGGGAGTGCATCACGACGATCGTGCGATTCGTACATCCCGGAACCACTCCCGGGACCGCTCCCGCGCTACTCCCACCCCGAGAAATGCCGACGACACTTCCACGCGGCGAACGACACCATCGATAACACTCCGCCTCGCGGAACTGAGCCCTCCCACGATGAGAAATAGCGCGCTCGACCCCTCGAACGCGACACGCGAGCCGAAAACAAAGTGGCACACCGATGCATCGGCGATGCCGGACACGGCTCGGCTGTCACGTCGCCAGCGTTGCGGGACCTGTGACCGATACGCCCAGCACGGTCGACACCCACATGGGCAAGGTTGACAATGACGCGTCATCAACCGGGCAGCTCGCGCCGGTCGGTGACGACGCCGCAACCGACGAACTCCACCACGCCAATGGCAGTTCACGCATCGACGACGTGCAGTCGCGTTCGCTTGTCTGCACGGCAGGTCTGCACGGCAGGTCTGCACGCTTCGTTCGCGCTCGCATGCGCAGACGTTTGCGCAGTGGTGGTCGTCCCCGATGGTGACGTCGTCTGCGACGCCGTAGCGGCAACCAGCGGGCGACACGAGTTCGCACGAGGTCGCTCGCTGGGTGCACTGAGCCTCGACGGGACGATCGGCCCTGCGGCGATTCGACAACGGCTCGGCGCCGACGCCCTCAGGCCGGCGGCACGGGCCGCGCACAACGCTTCGGGCCGGCCAGTGGCCGACGGAGTTGTTCGCCCTCTACAAGGCGGCACGGGCGCTCGTATGGCGAAGCAGCACTGCATCGTCGCGTGCGCAGCAGTGAACGACGAGACGCAAACCGCGATCACCGCCAGCGCGCTCGGCTGCGCAATGTCGACGCACACGACGGTCACGATCGTCACCGCACCGAGCTCGCCGATCGCGAGCCTCGACCGGCACGACAGACTCTCGATCGCCTGCCTCGCCCGATCGAAAACACCCTCGCGAAGTTCCTGCACGCACTTGCATTCGGAAATGCCGCACGTCGCTCACGCGAATCGCCAGCACGGACGACGAGCGCGAGCCCGATCTACACGGCAGTCTCGAATGACCTTCCCGAGCCCGTTAACCGTCGCGCCGAAGCTTCACGCCAAGAGCTCCCGAAACGGCCTCGACGAACGCCACAGACTTGCCCATTCCGCTATGCAGCGGAATGGGCCGAGCTCCGATGCTCGCGGACGCGTCATCGTCACGCCGGTGCGCACGATCGACGACGGATACGGACGGACGAGCGCCGAGAGCCGCTCGTCGTTGTCGCCGCCGCCCCATGGGGTCGCGAGGCGGAGCCGGCCCCGTGGCGCCAGCTCACCGGCCGGGCACCGACGACGCACCGACACGCGAAGCGCCGGCACCACCTGAAACGCCTGATCTCGCAACGTGTCGGCGCCCAGCGCTCGACCGCGCCGAGGCCCGCTGAAGACTTGACGGATGTCTGCACCGAACCTCTGTACCGAAGGCCTGCACAGCCGGTCACGCCGGCGTCACACGTCGACACCGGACACGCGTTCGGACCCGAGCACTGAAACCACGTCGGGGCCAGCGCGCGTTATGTGCGGGCCGCCAGCTAGCGACTCGGTCAAGCTGTGAAGATGCCCGACATCTCCGCGCCCGACCTCATGGGTAGGCGTGTCGTTGTAGACGGGATGACGGGCGCGGGAAAGAGCACCTTCGCGCGTGCCCTTGCCGCGAAGACCGGCTTGGCCCTGATCCACCTCGACCTTCTCTACTGGAAGCCAGGTTGGTCAAGGCCGACCCCGGAGGAGTGGAAGGAGAAGCAGCGGGAGGCGCTTGCTGGCGACGCGTGGATCGCCGACGGCAACTATCCCGAGACGCTTCCCCTCCGGCTTGAGCGAGCGGACACGATCGTCGTGCTCGACACGCCGTGGTGGAGATGCGCCGCCCGAGCATTCAGAAGGGGGATCCGCCGGCCCGAGGGCGCGCAGATGCCAGACGGTTGCGAGGATTCCGCGGCGCAACGCCTGGGCGACGAGTGGCGAGGCGCGCTGAAGTGCTGCCGCAATCGCCATGTGGAAGCCGCCCATGCAATCGCGATGGCCTCGCAGTACGGATCGCACGCTCGTATCTATGTGCTGCGATCGAAGCAGGAAGCCAGCGACTTCCTCAGCCGCCTTGGTGAGCGAGAGTAGTTATGTCCGTGCTCGCAGGGCTTACAGCCTCGCTTCGACGCCACGCGGTCACCGGCGTGAGAGAACGGGCGGGCAAGGAAATGTGCGCTGGCCCAGGTTTCGGTGAACGTCAATGACGGCGCGCGAGGGGAACGCCATATCTGCCGATCTCGCGCACCTTGCCGAGGACCCGACCCGGGCAGAACGCGCGCCCATATCGTGCGAGCCGTCGAGGCCGAGGCGGCCGCGCGTTCTGTACAACCTGACCGGGTGGCAGAACGAGCCCAGAGCGGGCATTATGCGTTGTCAAGGGTTCGGGTCGCCGTGGTCAGAGTGACCACGAGAGGCCGAGTTACTTGGTCGTTGAACTGCTCGCGAACGAACTCTTCCATGTCGTCGACGAGACATTGGCGCGTTGCAGGTTCCATGCTCTGCGTTCCCGAGTAGGACAGCATGAGCTGCCGGTACTCGGCGGCGCTGTAGGTCTGGTCCCAGTCGTAGCGACGAACTTCGAGTGCTGCGAAGCGCCCATCATGTTGCAGCGCCGAACGAATGGGCGGGTCGACCTCATCTCGTCGAGGCGCAGGCGGACCCGTGTGGCCCTCGCCGTAACGCTCGTAGATCGGTTGCGCTGCCGCGAAGAACCCTCGATCGTTCGGCGAGTTGAGTTGGATCAGATCGACGATTGCGACCGCGCCGCCAGGCTTGAGCAACGCCGCAGGGCGATCGAGCTGTGCTCGCGGCCCGATCCAGTGGTACGCCGTCGCAGAGAACACGCAGTCGTAGCTCGCCTCATCGGCGGGGAGATGCTCGAAGTCACCGACCGTTACGGCCAGGTCGGTCCCCGGTAGAACTCGACGCAGCTTCTCGGCCATTGCCGGTCCGATCTCGATGGCGCGGACGGTTGCGCCACGGGCAAGCAAGTCTCGGGTCGCCTGCCCGGTTCCGGGACCGACTTCGAGAACGTGGGGCCGTCCAGGTAAGAGGTCGAAGAGGTTATCGAACAGCGCAGGCGGGTACCCCGGCCGAATGCGGTGGTAGATGTCGGGCACCTTGTCGAAGGACTCTCGCCGCTCACGAGGATCGCTACTCACTCCATCAGTCTCGTACATTTGAGAGACCTACCGAACTGCCAGTGAGCCTGGGTTCGTCGTTGTTCGTTGTTCGTGGTTCTCGACCGGACTCGGCAGGGTGCGCGTTCGACGGTGAACATGGTCGGTTCTGACTTGGTTGGAAGTGCGCTCGCTCGCCGGATTGACGCCACCGTCTGGGATCCGCGCGTCACGCGGCTGCCACGAGCCACGCTTCCCAAGGGTCGCGTGTACTTCGGGTGTGTGTCGTCCCTCCGACACGCTCGTTATGCACATGGCCCGGTTGGCGGGCCTCGACCGTGACGACACGCCGGTCGTGCTCGTAGCAGAGGGACACTCCGAGGCTGGCGTACAGCGCGGCCTCGGTCTTCGGGTCGGCATCGGCGAGGAGGCGGACCTTGTCCTCGACCGCGTCGACCATTCGCCGAATCTCGTCCGGCGCACGACGGGCGCGGCGATCGGATCGACCTCGAGTCGGTGGAGGCGCTTCCCGTCCGCGGCCTTCGCGGGATTCGGATGTTCGCCCGCGTCGGCGAGGACGTATTCGTAGGGCGGCCGCCCGCCTAGGAAGCGACCTTGATGGCGGGCCTGGCTTCCCATCGCGGACCGAACGCGGGTCTTGATTCGGGTCCGTTCGCCCTTGGACATTCCACCGAAGATCGTCATGACGAGGTCGTGAGCTTCGGACTCGGGGTCGATCGCCCCACCCACTTCGGGAACCCAGAGCGCGACGCCGTGATGGCCGAAGATCGGAAACGTCAGGGAGAACTGGTTACCGTGGAACGCTCGTTGCGGCTCACCGATCACGACGGCTTCGAACCCGCGCGCCGGATCGGCGAGTGCGCGAAGGAGGCGCGCGGCCTCGGGTCGGCGCGTCGACGAGGAGCGCGAGCCGTTGACCGAGGGGATCTGATTCTTCCATCGCTGGTGAATGGCGCGGTCGTACAGACTGAACGCGACAACATTTCCGTGCGGACGTCGAGGTGCAGAGGTTCCGTGCAGACATCGCGTGCAGACAACCGTTGAGGTCGCGTTGACGCGTACGCGTCAACGCTCGGCACGCGTTCGCGGTCGCGAGCCTCTGACGCCTGCCCGGTACAGTTGATGCACGCGCTCGGCGCCGGCGAACTCGGCACCCTCGATCCTGTTGATCCGGACGAGGAGGCGTTGGTGAAGATCGATCTGCTCACTGATCGCGAGCTACCGGTCGTGCGCCAGGCGTTGCGGTCGCTGATTTCGAGCTGCATCCGGAGGGCCGAGGGCCCGCTCGCGGCTGCGTTGCTGATGGCCCGTATCGAGGAGGCCGCGCGCGACCTGTGCGCCGAACTCGTGCGCGATGCCCGCGACCAGCACCGCCTGACCTGGGTTGACGTCGGCAACGCGTTCGGCATCACGATGCAATCCGCGCAGTGGCGATTCAGCCGTCGTCGCCGGACCGTGAACCCGCGGATGCGCCGCTGACGCGGAGTGCCCTACTCAGGATCTCTCCCGGTCGAAGCGCCTCCGCTCGTTCCCGTTTCGCTTCGGCAATCTTGGTCACCCGTCGAATCCGCGCGCGATCGCGACCCCGCCGGTGCCGCCGCCGCGATCGTGAGTCCCAACCGCCGGGACCACCGACGACGGAGTGCAGAGCCCTTCACACACGTTGCATCAGAATGCCGTCCCATCGGAGCCGCCCTCGCGAAAAAGCTGCACGAACTTGCATTCGAAATGCGGGTCACGATCTCGGCATTTCCGAGGCGGTCAGCTCTCGGCGTTCGAGACCCAAGACGAAGGGAACAGCAGCGATCGCCTGGAAACGGCCCTATCCGGATCTCACTGCGACGGACGAGCCGGACATGGCTCGCTCGGACACGGCATGCGACGAGGGCCGCGCGAAGATCGCGTCTCATCCGTGAGGTCGGTCGCGAGCTGGCCCGGACCGCGGCCTGTTCGACGACCAGGGCGTGCGGCTACCTGCGACGGCGCCTCGACAAAGTTGGAAACCCGCGCCGCACGGAATTGACATGCCAGCGCGAAGCCGACGACAGGCCGGCGTACAGACGTCCGTCAAGGCCGGTACCAGCCGCACCGACCACGCACTACCACTGTGGAGCCGAGCGACGTCGGTGCCGCCGTCGAGCGAACCGTTGGCACGCCGACGCTCTCCCGGCAGTGTGGGACGCCTGCCGCGTGCCGCTCGAACGTTCTGGGGATGTCACCAGCACTCGTCGTTCTGTGCGGTCATCGCTTCTGGCGTAACGAGCGCTGAGCGGGCAATCTGGCGCGGTGCCTGCCCTGCATCCGGCCGCTGCGGCCCCGCTCGGTGACGCCGTAACCCGGCGACTCTCGGTGCGTCGTCTCGTGGGCAATGACTGCGACGATTTGGCTGCGCTAGTGGGTGACCCCGAGGTATGGCGCTTCGACCTGAGGGTGGAGGAGGCCGATGCATTCTTGGACCGACAACTACGGCTCTGGGCGGAGTGCGGTTTCGGTGGTTGCGCGGTGCGCGATCTCCGAGACGGCACGTTCCTTGGCATCGTGGGACTCGGCGTGCCCACGCTGCAGCACCTGCTCTTGCCCTCGGTCACGATCGGTTGGCGATTCTCGTCGACGGCGTGGGGTCAAGGCTACGCCACGGAAGCCGGAGCGGCGCTGCTGCACGAGGCATTTGGCCCAATGCAACTTGACCACGTCGGTTGCATCACCAACGCCGACAATCATCGTTCGGTCGCGCTCGCCCGACGCCTCGGAATGCACGTCGTTGCCCAAGAAATCGAACCTCGCGACCACGAAGATGGCGGCGTTGTCGTGGTGATCCTCGTGGTCGATCGCCGCACTTGGCTCGCTCTCGATCACGGGTGGGCGGCGCACCGAACTGACCGATCGCGATGCCACCACCGCCCGGCGGCAACACTCTGGGTCCTGGAAGGAAACGTCCATGCCCGGACTTGGTACGAGCGGCGCGGATGGAACCTGAATGGCGATCGCACCGCTACCTGCGCATCCGCGGGCATCGACGATGTGGGCTATCAACTTCCGTTGTGATCGTGCGCTCCCCAGCGCGCCAGATCTGGCGGTCTGGCCCGGGCACCTACGCGTCGGGCGTGGTAGGAATACCGAGCCGGGGTTTGCCTCACGGCGAGCAGGTTTTCTAGGCGGTAGGTGACAACGATGAGCCGTGCTGGTGTCGTCTCCCACTGCCAACGATGCGGACAGGAGATAGACCCGGACTCCTGCGATGTCGTGCGCCTGGTGCGCTGGATGAGACCTGGAACCGTCGGTGCGAAGGTACGGATCGAGGGTGTCGGGCATCTCTTCCACGCTGTGCACGCTCCCCCCGAAGGCGACGAGTGGCGGCGCGTCCGGCAACCGTGACGGCGCGCGCCGTGCGATGCCACGATGTTGCCGGGCGACATCTTGCTAGCCGCTGTCAAGCCGTCTCGGCCGCTCGGGACTCGCCGCGACGCTGGGAGAAGGCCGCTGATCGCCCCGAAGTCTCAGGTCCAAGTGCGTGACTTGCGGCCCGAAGTTCCAGCGAGGCTGAGCGCATTGCTGGCGATCGAACGGCGCGGTGCCAGGAACCGCCGTCTCCAAGCCGCGTTCAAAGTCAGCCCTTACGCGCGTGACCACGCGTCCGAACCGTCGCCCTCGCGTAGGGCTTGCTCGATGATCTCGTCGGCGTCGTAGCCCGGCACCTTGCCGTCGAGGATGTCCAAATCGTGATGCCGTCACGCGCGAAGGCCAGCAGCGTGTCGAGTGGAAGCGACATGTGGATGATGTCGGCCGGGTCGACAGGCGGGTTGTCGTCGTCGCCGGGGACGAGGTTCGGGAGCACAACGCCGCAAGTCCGTCACAGACGGCAACTTACGGCCGTCGTGATCGAGGGCGGATCCGCCGCACTGCCGCACTGTTGCCGCGGTCAAGAGCCGCTCGTCCGACGAGGCTCGAGATTCGACTTGCAGCTCTCGGAGCGTCGCTCCAAGCAGTACTAAGGTCCGGATGATGAGTTGCGCACTTCGATCGAGAGGCGACGATGGTCGACGATGGCGGTGACAGCGCTGGTACCGATGGCGCAGGGGGGGACGGCGTAGCGAAATCGGCGCCGGGGCTCGCGGAGCGGATCAAGCGGCTGCCATTGTCTGGGATTCTCGGGTCGGTGACGGTCATCCTGGGCGTTGGCATCCTCGTTGGGCTGGGCGCGGGGTACAAGATCGAGCAGACCCGTGTGAAGAACGACGTGAAAGCTGTGAATGCGCGGGCGAGTCAGAGTGCCGCGGTTCCCGCACAAGCCCGGGCGCAGACTGCGAGCGTTCAGTTCCGGGGGAAGGTCACGGCGAATGCGGCGCACCCGGTCAACCTCACGTTCACGTCAACAAGTCCGTTGGTCGCGAACCAAGCGACGATCGTGGTCAAAGCGATGCCTGGCACGCTTGCCGACATTGTCGCGGGCGCGCGGGTCGTTTGGATATTGAAGAAGGGGCAGTCGACGCAAGTCGACGCGGTGATCGTTCTTCCCGCGAACGCTAAGATGGGAACGCAGGTCGTGAGCGCGACCGCGAACTCGATGACACTCAAACGCGAACGCAAGGACGTCACATTCAGCACGAACGGCGCCACAGTGGAAACGGTCGCGACCGCCAGTACAACGGATATCGCGAGCGGCGCGAAGGTTGACGTGCAGGCGCGCCAAACGAATCAGGCGCTGGACGCGGTCGAGGTCATCGTGCTGCCGAACACCACGAAGTTTGTCCGCTAACTTAGTAACTAATGATTGCCGTGGAGAGGGCGCACCGAGATCACTCGCCGAGCTACCTCGGCAGCATTGGACGGCGGATGTGACGCGCGGCCGCCCTCGTCAGCTTCCGTCGATTGGATGCCACGCGATCCGCGGCGAACCGCGCAGATCTCATCTCGGCGTCCAAGGCGCCCGACCCCTGTCCCTCATCACCGGGCCTGTTCGATGATCTCGTCGGCGTCGTAGCCCGGCACTTTGCCGTCGAGGATGTCCTGCATCGTGATGCCGTCACGCGCGAAGGCGTCGAGTGTGTCGTTGTCGAAGCACATGTGCAGGACCTCCTCGCGGTCGACGGGCGGGTCCTCGTCGTCGCCCGGGACGAGGGTTGGGAGCACGCGCGGTAGTTGAGTCACGCCGCAAGCGTAGGGCCGATGATCCGTTATTCGGTCGCCTCGTCGTCGCCTACTGCGGGTCGACGCTCTCTCGTCTCTGTCGTTCTCCGGAATCGAAACGACGATGTCGATCACGCGCAGGATCGACAGCTCTTCACCGACTCGGCTTCGCGACG
The DNA here is from genome assembly GCA_041691275.1 of Actinomycetota bacterium. GTDB lineage: Bacteria > Actinomycetota > Acidimicrobiia > IMCC26256 > PALSA-610 > PALSA-610. Next base: position 10,419 of record JBEPUZ010000154.1, read on the forward strand.
CGCGAGGCACACCGCGCGGGACGGTGACTCCCTTACGCCTCAGTCCATCTATATAGCGTGGTTCGACCTAACAACCCGTTGACGTGAAGTTCAACGCGCTGGCAACGTTGTAGCGCAGCACCTCCGCTGCCCCTTGCGCGAGCCCGAAATCCAGTTCGAGAGCATCGGCGACGTGGAGACGGAAGACGCCGTCGACGTCCTTGCCCGCCCACACGATGATTTCGTCAGGCAGGCGCGGTTCGCCGGGCGGCACGTTCCGTCGCTTGGCCTGCTTGCGCTGCTGCAAGTTGCCGTCCCCCATCTCGTACTTGTCGAAATGTTCGATGACATCGCGTACGTGTTTGTAGCCAGGAACCACTGAGCGGAAGCCGTCCAATGCACAAGTGATCGCTGCATCGCCTCGCCGTTCGACACAGCGGCCTCGCGCGCTTACTGGTCGAAGCCCGGCCCTCCCGGCACCTACGAGGAACTCGTCTATCGCCAGCTCCGACTCCAACGCATGATCGAACGGGACTGCCGCGCTATCGCACGCGAGATGGGCCTCGCCCGATCGACGGTCCTTCGCATGAAGTACGACGCCGCCCGGCTCGGCATCCTCACGCGCGTCCCGGTCGACCGGTCCCTCCTGCAGGACTCGATCTCGTCACCAACGACGTCATGACCGCCGAGATCGTCGACATCGACCTGCACACGGCGCGCGTCCTACCGCACGCCTCTCCCGCCCTCACCCAATGGATCCTGACCGCCATCGAGGGCCTCCAGCAGCATGCCCGCCGAAGACTGGGCAGCAAACGGCGAGAAGGACATGTGGATGGCGATCGGTGGCGTGCAGGCGCTGTTGGGCGTACTCGATTTGGTGACGACCGAGGGCGGTGCCCAGGAGCGGGGGAGTGGGCTCGTCGACGCCGCGTCAGCCCAGGGATAGCTGCGTGCGCAGAACGGCAGTGGACGTAATGGTCGAGTCCCCCCCCTCCGACGCTCTTACGTCCACGGC
>JBEPUZ010000155.1:0-11239 GCA_041691275.1 Actinomycetota bacterium
CGACGAAGTAGCGCGACACCGGGAACTCTTCGGCGTAGCCCATGCCGCCGTGGAGTTGCATCGCCTCGCGGGTCACCCATTCCGCGGCCCGGCACACGTATGCCTTCACCATCGACGCTTCCAGGGTGCCCTCGCCCGCCGCCATCTTGCGGGCGACGTCGTAGGAGAACTGGCGACCGGCCTGGATGAGGGCGGCCATGCGCGCGAGCTTCGCCTTCGACAGCTGGTAGTCGAAGACCGGATTGCCGAACACCTTGCGGTCCTGCGCGTACGACATCCCGGCTTCGAACGCGGCCTGCATGAGGCCGACGGCCCGCGCCGCGGTCTGCAGTCGGCCGTTCTCGAAGCCCGCCATTTGGAAGTAAAAGCCCCGGCCGAGGCCGCTTTCGCCGCCGATCAGGTTCTCGCCGGGGACGAACCAGTTGTCGAACGCCACTTCGTAGGAGTGCATGCCGCGGTAGCCGATCGTGTCGATGGCGCGGCCTTCCATCGTTCCGCCCCTGCCGTCGTCGAACCTGAACGAGTGGCCCTCGGCGCGGGGCTTCTCGACGATCAGGACCGAGAGCCCGCGGTGCGACCTCGACTTGTCGGGGTCGGTACGAGCCAACAGCATCAACACGTCGGCGCGCCCTGCGAACGTCGCCCACGTCTTCACGCCGGTCACGAGCCAACCGCCGTCGGTCGCGGTCGCGGCCACCTTCACGCCGGCGACGTCGGAGCCGTAGTCGGGTTCGGTGACCATGATCCCGGCCATCAGCTCGCCACTCGCGATGCGCGGCAGCCAGGTCTGCTTCTGCTCGTCGGTCCCGCCGGCGACGAGCGCCCGGGTCAGGATCTCGGGCCGGGTGACGAGCGAACCGCCGATGCCGAGCGAGCCGCGGGACAGCTCCTCGGTCGCCACCACCATCCCGATGTAATCCGACTCGCCTCCGGTCGCGAAACCGTCGTACTCCTCCGGCACCGACAGGCCGAAGCCACCGATCTCGGCGAGACCGGAGATGAGGTCCTCGGGGACGTCGGCGTTGGTCCTGTGCACATGCTCGGCGACGGGACGGATCTTGTCGTCGGCGAATCGTCGGAACGTCTCCGCGACGAGCTCGAAGTCGGCATCGAGGTGGGTGGGGCCGGTGCCCTGTTTGGCGCATTGGTCGGCGAGCGCCTCGAGGAACGCCGGGGCCCGATGGGCGGCGACGAAGTCGTGCGCGGGTGCGAGCACCGCCGGGTCGACCCCCCAGAGCTCTTCGCGGCCGACGAGCCGGCTCACGACGTCGGCGACGGCGTCGGCAACGAACGCCCGCGCGAGCATCGACTCGATCTCGCCGTGCTCGGCGTAGCCGAGCATCACCCGGGCCGCTTCCGCGGCGGCCGCCGCGTGCGCAAGGTCGTACGCGATCACCTGGTTCTGGTCGAGCTTGGCGACCGAGAGCTTGTCGCCGTCGAGGCTCGCCCGGGCCAGATTGCCCACCGCGGTGTTGACGAGGGTGGCCAGCAGCTCGACGGCCCGCCTGGCTGCCTGCATCTCTTCGGTGCTCATGCGCGCACGATATCTATCTGCCGCCCGGTCCACAGCATGGCTGTCGGCAGGCCGACCTCGTGACTACGGGTGCGCGGTCGTGGCGGTGGTGTGCGGAGGCGCGGTCGTGGCCGGCAGCGGCGCGGTCGTGGCCGGAGCCGTCGAGGGCGAGCTGGCGGTGGTCGTCGGCGAGTCGTTCGAGGGAGCCGACGTGTCGGACGGAGACGTCGTGTCCGACGACGGCTGGGTCGTGTTCGACGAGTTGCCGTTGCCCGACGAGCTGCCGTTCCCGTTGGACGACCGGTACTTCGACTTCGGCTTCTGGGTGAAGCCGGGCACGACCTCACCACTGCCCGGCGCGTTGGTCCAACCAATTGGCTGCGCGAGATCGGCCTGGGTGCTCACGTTCCAGCGGGCGTCGATGAGGGAGAACACGGCCCGGGCGAGATAGTCGGCGCCGTCCTCGGTGAAGTGGACGCCGTCGGAGATGCGGGCCGTGATCGCCTTGCCGTTCTCGTCGAGGATCGTGCGGGAGTAACCGCCGTCGAGGTTCGAGAACAGCTTGTAGGTATCGAGATAGACCACGTCGGCTGAGCGTTTCGCCGCCTCCTGGCGCATGATCTCGCCGAGCGACTTGGCCCCGCGGTCGAGGCTCTTGGTGCCGAGGGTGGGCGGTCCGAGCCAGAAGACCGTGCGGTGGGTCGTGCCCACGAAGACGTCCATCATCCGGTCGATCTTGAGCCGATAGGCGGTCTCCCAGTCGGGGCTGCCGTCGCCGTTGGCGTCGACCGTGTTCACGATCGAGGCGTCGTTGGCGCCGACGATGAACACCACCGCGTCTGGGTTGTCCGATTTCATCTGGTCGGTGGCGCGTTGATACCAGTTGCGGATGTCGTTGCTCTCCAACCCGCTCGACGTCTTGTAGTCGATGACGGTGGAGACGATGCCCGTGGCGCCCAGCAGGTCGCCGAGGGCGGGACCGAACGATCCCGAGAGCGAGTCGCCACCGATCCACATCTTGAGCGGCTGATCGTGGCTCAGGCTTCGAAGCTTCGCCGGGCGGACGACCGTGGTCGGGACCAAGGTGCCCTCGGCCCCGAAGGTGTTCCCGGTGGCGGCCGCCGGCCCGGAGTCGGCCGCGTGCGCGTCGGTGCTGTTGAGGTTCAGTGAATAGGCCACGGCCCCGCCGACACCGGCGATGGCGATGATCAGCACGACGACGGTGAGGCGGGTGCGCCGGCTCCGGCGCGCGCGGAGACGATCGCGACGGCTGTTCGCGTCCTGATCGGACGTTTCGGTGGGGGGCGTTCCAGTCATCGCGGGTCGGCGGACATGGTAGTTGCCCGTCGTTCTCGCCCCTACGCGGCGGCCCTCTCGCCCCTACGCGGTCACTTCGTCGTCCTCGGGGCGCCCCAGTTGGGCGCCGTACAGCTCGGCGTACAGCCCTCCCCGGGCGATGAGCTCGCTGTGGGTTCCCGATTCGACGATCTGTCCGGCGTCGACGACGACGATGCGGTCCGCGTCGACGATCGTCGAGAGCCGGTGCGCGATCACGATCGCGGTGCGGCCCCGTAACGCCTCGTCGAACGCGCGTTGGATCGCGAGCTCCGACTCGGAGTCGAGGTGCGAGGTCGCCTCGTCCAGGATCACGATCGCCGGGTTCTTCAGCAGCAGCCGCGCGATCGCGAGTCGTTGCTTCTCGCCGCCCGACATCCGGTAGCCGCGCTCGCCTACGACGGTGTCGAGACCGTCGGGCAGCGAGGCGACGAGGTCCCAGATCCGGGCCCGTTCGAGTGCCTCACGCAGGTCGGCGTCGGTGGCGTCCGGACGGGCGAACCGGAGATTGGCACGGATCGTGTCGTGGAAAAGGTGCGGGTCCTGAGCGACCAGCCCGATAGCGGCGTGCACCGACGAGAGGGTGAGGTCACGTACGTCGTGCCCGTCGATTCGTACCGACCCTTCGACGACGTCGGCGACGCGAGGCACGAGCATCGCGATCGTGGTCTTTCCCGCGCCCGACGCTCCGACCAGTGCAACGGTGGCGCCGGGCTCGACCGCGAGCGAAACGTCGCGCAGCGTCCAATCGCTGGGATCGTCAGCGCCCGGGGTGCCAGGCGCCTCCAGCGACTCGAGCGACACCTCGCGACCGGCGGGGTGGCGGAACCACACGTGGTCGAGCTCGATGCGGCCCTTCGGATCGACGAGATCGACGGCCGCGGGCCGGTCGGCGATGGCCGCGGGAAAGTCGATGACCTCGAACACGCGCTCGAACGACACGAGCGCGGTCAGCACGTCGACTCTCGAGTTCGTGAGCTGCGCGAGCGGTTGGTAGATCAGCGCGACGTACACGGTGAAGGCGGCGAGGGTTCCCGCCGAGATGGTGCCCGAGACCGCGAGGTTCCCGCCGATCCAATAGACGATGGCCGTGCCCAGCGCGGTGACCAGCCCGAGCGCGACGAGCAGGATCCGGCTGTAGATGGCCGTGGAGATACCGACGTCGCGCACCTTGGCCGCCCGCTCGGCGAACACCTCGCGCTCGCGATCCGGGCGGCCGAAGAGCTTGGCGAGCATCGCGCCGGCGACGTTGAATCGCTCCGCGGTGATGTTGTTCATCTCCGCGTTCTCCTGCATGCCGACGCGCGCGAGCTTCTGGATGCGCGGGCCGAGCAGGCGTGCCGGATAGATGAAGGCGGGCAGCGCGACCAACGTCAGCAAGGTGATGGGCGGGCTCAGCTTGAACATGATCACGAGCGTCACCGCAAGCTGGATGAAGTTCTGCAACACGGTGCCGAGCGTGTTGGTGACCGCCTGCTGCGCGCCGACCACGTCGTTGTTGAGGCGGGACTGCAGTGCGCCGGTCTGGGTTCGGGTGAAGAACGCGATCGGCATGCCCTGCACGTGATCGAAGAGCTTGACCCGGAGGTCGTAGATGAGGCCTTCACCGATGCGAGACGAGTAGTAGCGCTGCGCGAGCGACAGCACGCCGTTGAACAGCGCGAGCCCGACTGCGCCGACGGCGACGAGCATGACGAGGTGGCGGTTGTGGTGCGCAGGCGGAATGGCCTTGTCGAGCAGCTCCTTGAGGAGCAGTGGGGTGAGCGCGGTGGCGATCGAACCCAGGACGACTGCGATGACGAAGAAGATGAGCGGCCGGGTGTACGGCTTGATGTAGGTGACGACGCGGCGCATCACGACCCGGTCGATCTTGCGCTGACGGATGGCGTCGTCGCGCTGAAAGCCCATGATCGTGCGGTGATCCATCATCGGCCGTCGAGGGTATCGGCCGGGGTGTCGCCGCCGGTTCGCTTCTATTGTTCCCGACATGACGCATACAGATCCCGAGGTCCGCGCCGAGCTCGTCGAGACGGTTCGCCGGTTCATCGCCCGCGAGGTGATCCCGGTCGCGATCGAGATGGAGCACGCCGACACCTATCCGGAGGCCATCGTCGAACAGATGAAGGCGCTGGGATTGTTCGGAATCACGATCCCGGAGGAGTACGGCGGCCTCGGGCTCGACCTGTTGAGCTACATCGGCGTGGTCGAGGAGCTCGCCTACGGCTGGATGGCGCTGTCGGGGATCGTGAACACCCACACGATCGCCGCGCATCTCATCGTCCACCACGGGACCGAGGAGCAAAAGCAGCGGTGGTTGCCGCGCATGGCGACGGGTGAGCTGCGCGGATGTCTTTCCCTGTCGGAGGCCGACGCCGGGAGCGACACCCGCAACCTCTCGTGCAAGGCGGTGCTCGACGGTGACGAGTACGTCGTCACCGGTACGAAGATGTGGGTGACGAACGGCGAGCGCGCCGGCATCGTCGCGCTCGCGGTGCGCACCGAGGAAGGCATCTCGGCGTTGATCGTGGAAAAGGATCCCGGGCCGACTTCGGGCGGGATCACGGTGAGCCGCAACATCGGCAAGCTCGGGTACAAGGGGATCGAGACCGTCGAGATGGTCTACGACGGTCATCGGGTTCCCGCCGACGCGCTCCTCGGTGACGCAGGCCGCGGGCTCGGGTACATCCTCAGCGCGTTGGAGGTCGGGCGCATCAACATCGCGGCGCGCGCCGTCGGCCTGGCTCGGGCCGCGTTCGACGCCGCGATCGCGTACGCGCAGGAGCGGCGCACCATGGGCAAGCCGATCGCGGAGCACCAGGCGATCCAGATGAAGATCGCCGACATGGCCACCAAGCTCGAAGCGGCCCGGTTGCTCACCAAGAGCGCGGCCGAACGCAAGCAGGCGGGTGAGCGCGCCGACGTCGAAGCCGGGATGGCGAAGCTGTTCGCGAGTGAGACCGCGTTCGAGATCGCGACCGAGTCGTTGCGCATCCACGGTGGTGTCGGTTACACGACCGAGCTGCCGGTCGAGCGATACTTCCGGGATGCGCCGCTCATGATCATCGGCGAGGGCACGAACGAGATCCAACGGCTCGTCATCGCCCGCGGCATCCTCGCTCGCGCCTCCGGGCAGACGCCTCGGTAGCCTCGCGACCATGACCGTCTACGAGCGCCCGTTCGGCCGCTACTTCGAAGAGTTCGAGCCCGGCGACATCTACAAGCACTGGCCCGGCAAGACCATCACCGAGTTCGACGACCATCTGTTCTGCATGATGACGATGAACCATCATCCGCTGCACACGGACGCGTACTTCGCGGAGCGGTCGACCCAGTTCGGGAAGAACGTCGTGGTCGGCAACCTGGTGTACTCGCTCGTGCTCGGCATGTCCGTGCCCGACGTGAGTGGGGTGGCGATCGCCAACCTCGAGGTCGAGTCGTTGCAACACAAGAAGCCGACGTTCCACGGCGACACCATCTACGCCGAGACGAAGGTGCTCGGGAAGAAGGAATCGAAGAGCAAGGACGACCGGGGTGTCGTGTCGGTCGAGACGCGTGGCTTCAACCAGCGCGGTGAGGAAGTGTGTTACTTCCGGCGCAGCGTGATGATTCCGAAGCGGTCGGCGGCGCAGCCGCGGCAGCGTCCGTACACGTCTCCCGAGTGAGCCCGGTTCCCGAGCACGACGGGTTCGGGGCGCTCGCCTACGGCTGGTCGGCGTTCCGGAAGCACGCGGGGCCGATGCTGACGGTCGTCCTCGTCCCGTTGGCGGTCGAGCTGGCGATCGCGGTGGTGGGCAAGGCGCTGATCGATTCCGCGGCGCGACGATTCCTGTTCCAGATCACCGGCGTGTTGTTGAGCGCGGTCGCCGGCCTCGGCGTGCGCCGGTTGGCGCTGGCGATCACCGCGGGCGAGCCGGACGACGCGCGTGCGGCCTTCCGGTACGACCGGTGGTCGGAGTGGATCGCGTTCTCGGTGGTGTTCGGGCTCCTCGAGAGCGTGGGGCTCGTGCTCTGCGTAATCCCCGGCGTGCTGTTCCTCGCCTACTTCGGGCTCGCCCCGTACTTCTTCCTCGATCAGGGTCTCGGAATCCGAGACTCGCTGCGCGCCAGTCGCAACGCGGTCGCGAGCAAGGGGATCGCGTTCTCGGTGCTCCTGATTGTCGTGGTCGGGGTGATCGGTGTCGTCGTGTGCGTCATCGGCGTGGTGGTGTCCGAAGCGGTGGCGGCGCTCGCGCTCGCGTTCCTGTACCGGTTCGCGGTCGACCAGCCGGTCGTCACGAGCTAGCGGCCGGCATCGTGGCAGCCGCCGAAAAGGCGTGCGCGTTCTGCGCGATCGTCGCGGGGGAGGGGTCCGCGCACGTGGTGCTCGATGAGCCCGATGTCGTCGGCTTCCTCGACATCCGCCCGGTGTTCAAGGGTCACGTGCTCGTGATTCCCCGCGAGCACTTCGTCACGTTGCCCGAGCTCCCGACGCCGTTGTTGACGGCGGTGTTCGTCGCGGTGCAGCTATGCGCAACTGCTGTGGTCGAGGGTCTCGGCGCCCAGGGATCGTGGATAGCGGAGAACAACGTGGTGAGTCAGGGGGTGCCGCACGTGCACGTGCACGTCGTTCCCCGGACGAAGGGGGACGGGCTGCGAGGATTTTTCTGGCCTCGCCAGAGGTATGCGGATGACGACGAGATGGCCGACTACGCAGGGCGTTTGCGCCGGATTTTGGCGGGTTGAGGTCGCCCACTTTCATCTCGCTTTCAGGGTGCTTGCCTCGGTCGAGCATTGTGACTACTTTCGGGCCCGCGAGATGCGCCCCGGATCCCCGCCAGGGATGGGACATCTCTCGACGATGCCCCCGCCCCCGCACGGGGGCATCGTCGCGTCACGCTGCCGCGACGCCACGTTCCGTAGTGTCCTCGTTGGGACCAGGACAGCCCTCCCAGCCCCGAAGTCCCTGAACTGACGAACGCCCCCGCCGTCCCCCCGGTTGGGGGCGTCGTCGCGTCCTGCGGGTCAGAGGAAGCAGGGGCAGGTCTTCGACCAAACCCCCGAGACGGCGATGACGATGATCGCGACCACGACCAGTGCGACCAGACCCCCGACCATCCAGCGCGTGCTATCCGACATGTTCTCCCTCCGATGCGTAACTCGTGCCCATGGAAAATAGATCCGGAGCGGCCCGTCGTGCGGTCACCCCTGCGCAAACCCGTTTGCATCATCATCACGTGTAATGATGTAATGAAGAGATGACGAAAACACAAGACGCCAGCACGCTCGAGGGTTGGTTCGCCGGCCGCCTGCCCGACGAATGGTTCACCGCCGCGCCCACGGTGAGTTCCGACCGCGACGAGATCCTCGTCGTGGGCACCGTCGCCGAGCCCGAATATCCGGAAGGATCCGACGATTCCGGCAAGGGCGCGGCCCGTCGCGCCCGTATCCAGCGCTTCCGCGAGGAGACCCGGGAACAGCGGATGCGCATCGCCGACGAGGCGGAGGCCGGGACCGGCAGAAAGGTGGCGTGGGGCGCGCGCTGCGGCGATGAGGAGAGGATCTTCACGTCGCTCGGCGTGCCGGTGATGACCCGCCTGCGCATGCGCGAGCGTCAGACCCTCGACACGCTCGTGGGCGCCGGAGTCGCCCGCTCCCGCTCGGAGGCGCTTGCCTGGTGTGTGCGCCTCGTGCGCGAGAACGAGGGCGCATGGATCGACCAGCTCCGCTACGCGCTCGTCGCCGTCGAAGAAGCACGCTCCACGGGACCGAAGCCGAGCTGACGATCGCCGCTCAGCTGAGCACGCGCTTTTTGAACCCGTCGACCCCGAGCTTCAAGAACACGGCCGTGAACGCGATCACCGCGAGATAGATCGCCCACACCGCCATGTGCGGCAGGTCCTTCGTCAACGCGAGGCGCATGCCCTCGCTCAGGTAGATGAGCGGGTTGATCAGCACGGTCCACTTCAGCCACGCGAGCGGCGACAGGCTCTGCCACGGGTAGTACACCGCGCCGAGGAACGTCATCGGGATGACGAGCAGGCTGAAGATCAGCGGCACCTGCCGGGGCTCGACCCGCGTCCCGATCGTGAGGCCGAGCGCTGCGCACATCAGCGCACCGAGCGGCAACAGCGTGAGCAGGTAGAGCCAGTGGATGCTCAGGTGCACCGGTGTCGCGGGGATGAACGTGGCGAGCACGAACACCACGAGCGCGGCCACGATCGCCTGGATCGCACCCGACACGACCTTCTCGAGCGCGACGGCCCACACCGGCATCGGCGCGAGCACACGGTCCTCGATCTCACGTGTGTAACCGAAGTCCTGCACGAGCGGCAGTGCGACCGACTGCACGCCCTGGAAGATCATCGAGCTCGCGATCACGCCGCCGACGAGCAGCGTCGAGAAGCGGGCGGCACCCTCGGCCCCGCCGACCGCCTCGCCGATCTTCGGGAACACGTACGCGAACACGAAGATCAACAGCAGTGGCTGCATCACCGTGCGCCCGAGGAACATCCAGATCTCCTTGCGGAGCACGGCGAGGTCGCGCAGCAACAACGCCCCGAACGCGCTGCGAGACGACCCGCGCGAAGTCTGAACCGCAGCAACGGCGTTACTCACGAAGCTCCCTTCCCGTGAGGTCGATGAAGACCGTCTCGAGGGTCGTCTCCTTGACCCCGACGTCCTGCACCGGGAATCCCTTGTGATCGGCGTGCGTGATGATCTCGGGCAGTGTCGCTCCACCCCCGCGCAGATAGACGTAAACCGTGCCGTCGACGACACGAGCCGAGTCGACCCCGGGCATCGAGTCGAGCTCGCGCGCGAGTGCGTCGGCGTCGCCCGCGACGTGCAGGCGGATCTCGGTGTCGGCTTCGATCGATCGCTTCAACGCGGCGGGTGTGTCGAGGGCGAGCAGCCGACCGTGGTCGATGATCGCAACCCGTTCACAGAGCTGGTCGGCCTCTTCCATGTAGTGCGTCGTCAGGACGATCGTCTGGCCCCGCCCGTGCAACTCGTTGATGACGTCCCAGAGCGCGAGCCGGCTTTGCGGATCGAGGCCGGAGGTGGGCTCGTCGAGGAACAACACGTCGGGGTCGTGCATGATCGCCCGGGCGACCATCAGCCGTTGCGCCATCCCGCCCGACATCTCGTTCACGTTCGCGGTGGCGCGGTCGGCGAGCCGGAACTGCTCCAGGAGCTCGCTCGTGCGGTCATGCGACTGGCGCGCGGTCATCCCGAAGTAGCGGCCGTGGAAGTAGAGGTTCTCGGACACGTCGAGGGCCCGGTCGAGCGTGTTCGTCTGCGGCACGACGCCGATGACCTGCTTCGCAGTAGCAGGCCGGGCGACCACGTCGATCCCACCCACGAGTGCCCGTCCCTCGGTCGGGATCACGCGCGTCGTCAGCATGCCGACAGTCGTCGTCTTGCCCGCGCCGTTTGGTCCTAAAAGTCCGAAGATCTCACCCCGATGCACGCGCAGGTTGAGGTCCTCGACCGCCCGGAGCGGCCCGCCGCGACCGTCGAAGACTTTCGTCAGACCCTCGATCACGATGACGTCGCCGTCGGATTCGAGGCGCGTACCCGCGTGTTGTGCGTCGACCGCCATCGTGGCTTCCCTCCGGCGACGGAGTGTACGACCGTGCCTCTTCAGCGCAGCTGCGCGCCCGGCGTCAACAGGCGCGCTGTTCAATATGGATAAAGCGTGGGTATTCTCCCGACGATGTCCGGGGGGATGAGAGTCGTTTTCAACGGGGTTCGAGGATCCACACCCTGCGCCGGGCGCGAGTACACGCGCTTCGGCGGCCACTCCGCCTCGGTGGCGCTCGAGACCGACGACGCCCCGCCGATCCTCTTCGACCTCGGCACCGGGCTCCGTCCCTACGCCGACCGGTGCGACGGCGTTTTTCACGGATCGGCGCTGTTGTCGCACCTCCACTGGGATCATGTGCAGGGCCTGCCGTTCTTCACGCCGCTCCACATCGAAGGGTCGACGCTCGACGTGTACGGCCCTCGGCAGAAGGAGGGCCACCTCGGCGACGTGTTCGCAGAGATGATGCGCCCGCCGTTCTTCCCGATCATGCCTGACCAGCTGACCGGCGACGTCCGCTTCCACGACACCGGCGACGACGACTTCACGATCGGCTCGGCCAAGGTGAAGGCGCGGTTCGTGCGCCATCTCGGCGCGACGCTCGGTTTCCGCGTCGACGTCGGCGGGCTGTCCGTTGCCTATCTCCCCGACCACGGGCCCGGTTCCACACCCAAGAACACGCCTGAGTACATTCCGCCGGCAGTGCTCGAGCTCTGCGACGGTGTCGACATCTTGATCCACGACGCCCAGCACACGCCGGCGGAGTTCGCCGCGAAATGGGACTGGGGTCACTGCACCACCGAGTACGCGGTCGAGGTGGCGCGGGCGGC
>JBEPUZ010000156.1:0-11171 GCA_041691275.1 Actinomycetota bacterium
GTCTCGACGTCGATCTCGACGAGCGCTTCCTCGGCCGCTTCCGGCATCCGCTTGTACGCGGTCACCAAGGCGTTCGCGAGCGCTTCGAGCATGATCTCTTCGGGAATCCCCTTTTCGATCGCGAGCGCCGACAGCGCTTCGAGCATCTCCGGGTTCTTCATGACTTCCCTTTCGCCCGCGCGCGTCCGTGGTCCTTCGTCTTCGTGTTCTGACGAGACGACCCTTGACGCGGCTGCGGACCCCATTCGAAGACGGTGCGCGCCTGGGTGACATCGGAGACCGAGATCTCCTCGTCGACGCCCTCGTCGGATTCGACGACGCAACGGGCGCCGTCGAAATCGCGGAGCACCCCGCGCACACGCCTCGGGCCCGCGCTCGTATGGAACTTGACCGAGACCTCCTCGCCCAACGCTTCGCGATAGTGCTCGGGCCGGCGCAACGCGCGCTCGATGCCCGGGCTGCTGACTTCGAGGAGATAGGCGCCACCGATCGTCGCTGCCCTGTCCATGATCGGGTCGACGATCGGCGAGACCGCCCGGGTCACGGAGGTGATGGTCTCGAGGTCGACCCCGCCCGAACCGGTCACCGTCAGCCGCAACGTGCGCGCCCCGGCACCCCCGAGCATCTCGACGTCGTACACGGCGAGTCCGAGCGCGACGACAGCAGGCTCGACGGCGGCGCGTACCGCTTCGAGTTGCGTGTCGATCGAACCCACAGTCCGTGCCTTTCTCGTGAACCCAAGAAAAAACGTGGGCCACGGCCCACGTTCACCGCCCCCCATGAGGAGCGCCCAATACAACCGTAGAAGTGTAGCGCGACCGGCCCATTTGTACCAAGCATGTATGCGGCTCCTACCCGTCCATCGACGCCCGCACCGGGCGGTCGTCGGGTGGTTTCGCGCCTTGCCTGATCGCCGCGACGGTTCAGGTGAACATGTCCCGCAGCTCGGCCGGAGCGACGGTCTCGAGCTGCGCGTAGGTGCAATCGGACGGATCCTTGTCGGGCCGCCAGTGCCGGAAACGGGCGTTGTGACGGAAGCGGCCGCTCATCATCCCCTCGAACGCGACCTCGCAGACCCGCTCGATACGCAGCGGCTCCCACGAGAGGTCCTTCGTCGCGTTCCAGCGGCTCGGACCGCCGGGCATGCGCTGGCCCTGGGAGGCGGCCTCGTGCATCGACTCGGCCCAGTCCTTCCACGGGTGGTCGACGAGCGCGCCGGCGCGCAACTCCTCGATCTCCGCCGCAAGCTCGGTGCGCAGCGCCGCCGACATCCCGCTTGCGACTCCCACGTGGTGGAGCACACCGGAGTCGTCGTACAAGCCGAGCAGGAACGAACCAACGCCGTTGCCGTCCTTGTGCACGCGGAACCCCGCGACGACACAATCGCACGTGCGCTCGTGCTTCACCTTCAGCATCGTGCGCTTGCCCGGGTGGTAGCTGTCACCCACAGGCTTCGCCACGACACCGTCGAGACCGGCGCCCTCGAACCGAGAGAACCAGTCGAGCGCCGTGTCGCGGTCGCGCGTCGCCGGCGTGAGGTACATCGGCGGCCGGGCGTCGCGCAACACGTCTTCGAGGACGGCCCGGCGTTCCGCGAACGGCACGTCGAGGAACGAACGATCCCCCAGCGCGAGCAGATCGAACGCGACATACGACGAAGGGATCTCGGCCGCGAGCTTGTTGACGCGCGACGCGGCCGGGTGTTGGCGCAGCTGCAGCGCGTCGAAGTCGAGACCGCGCTCGTTCGCGACGACGAGCTCACCGTCGAGCACGATCCGATCCGGGAGCTGTTCCAGCATCGGTGCGAGGATCTCGGGGAAGTAGCGCAGCAACGGCTTCTGATTGCGCGACTGAAGGTCGAGCTCGTCGCCGTCACGGAAGACGACGCAGCGGAACCCGTCCCACTTCGGCTCGTAGATCACGTCATCCGCAGGCGGCATGTCGCGCGTCAGCTTCGCGAGCATCGGCTCGAACGGCGGATTCACGGGGAGCTTCACGTCCCGAACCTACTCAGATGAGCCGGCGATCGGAGGCCCAACGAGCGAGTTGGTGGCGACTGGAGAGCTGCAGCTTGCGCAACACCGACGAGACGTGGGTCTCGACCGTCTTCGTCGAGATCCCGAGATCGCGCGCGACCTCTTTGTAGGAGTAGCCGCGAGCGATGAGGCGGAGAACCTCGCGCTCGCGCGGCGTCAGCTGATCGAGCTCGGGATCCGAGATAGCGGGCGCGGCATCGGCGAAGGCGTCGAGCACGAAACCCGCAAGCCGCGGAGAGAACACGGCGTCGCCGTCGCGCACCCGAGCGATGGCATCGACGAGCTCGTCGGGCGCGATCGTCTTCGTCACGTAGCCACGTGCCCCCACCCGGATCGTCGCGATGACGTCCTCGGGAGCATCGCTGACCGACAGCGCGAGGAACTGCACCGCGGGATGCGTGCGGGTGATCTCACTGATGACCCGCGCTCCGCCACCGTTCGGCATGTGCACGTCGACCAGGACGACGTCGGGCACACGCTCACGGATCATGTCGATCGCGGCGTCGACGTCGGAGGCGGCCCCCACCACGTCGACCACGTCGCCGAGCTCGGACCGCACCCCCGACAAGAACAGCTGGTGATCGTCGACGAGGAACACGCGCGTTCGAACGGGGGTCGGCGGTGTGCTCGGAATGGGAGGCGTGGTCACGATTCGTCTCCTCCCCCGGACTTGCTCAGTGGCAGCACCAACTCGACCTCCGTACCTTCGTCCGAGGTTGATCGCACGACCGCCCTCCCACCGGCCCGAGCCATGCGGCTCTCGATCGAGTGCCGGATCCCGCCGCGATCCGCGGAGACCGCTCCGGGATCGAAGCCGCGCCCGCGATCGCGTACGAAGATCGTGGCCTGCTCCGACTCGACCTCGAGGTACACCGACACGTCGGCGGCACCCGAGTGCCGCACCGCGTTGAGCATCGCTTCCCGGGCCGCGCCAAGCAGTGGCTCGGTCCCGTCGATACCGGAGTCGCGCACGCGCACGACCTCGATCGGCACGCCGTGCTCGGCTTCGATCGACGCGGCAACCTCCTCGAGCGCGGCACCGAGCGACGTCGTGGCGCCCGCGGCCGCCGACGGCGTGTCGCCACTCAGTAACCACGCACGCAATTCCCGCTCCTGCAATCGGGCCAGGCGCACGACTTCACGCGGATCGTCGGCGCGGCGCTGCACGAGCGCGAGAGTCTGCAAGACGGAGTCGTGCAGGTGCGCGGCGACTTCCGCCCGCTCGTCGGCCCGGATCCGCTCCCGCCGCTCGGCGATCAACGCCTGCACGAGCCGGGACACGCCCGGCCCCACGACCAACACCACGCCGATGACGACCGCGACCGCCGCGACGAGCGTTCCGCGCAGCGCGCGCCACGAGTCGACGCTGACAACGAAGGCCCCCAGACCGATCGCCACGCACGCCACGCCGACCCCGATGCGCGCGAGTGCGCCACGGCGCGTCCCCACCAGCACGGCCAGCGCGTCGGCCGCGTCGGGCGGCAGCTGTCGGAGCAACGGCCATTCCGGTAGCTCCGCGTGCGCGCTGCTCGGCGGCGCACGCATCGCCAGCAACGCCAGGCCCACGAGCGCCGCCGCGAGCGGCCACACCACCACGTCGCCGGGCCAGAGCCCGACCGCGCGCACGAGGAGCAGGCCCCCGAGCACGACCGCGCCGAACGCCGCGGTCGCGAGGAAGTCACCGTGGCGCGCCGGTCGCTCGGCGACCGCGTCGGGCCTCGTCGCGGTCCCGGTGGCGGTCGGCATCACGCTCCACGCGACGCCGTAGACGATCGCACCGAGTCCGCTGGCGATCGCCAGTACCACGAACCCGCACCGCACCACGTTCGGATCCAGCCCGAAGCTGTCGGCGAGTCCCGCGGCGACACCCGCGATCATCCGGCCCTCGGTCGGGCGGGTGAACCCGCGCCGGCGGAGAGCTCGAGGTGCGGCCACCGACAAATGATCGCGCCGACGGCGCGATCAGCCATCCGGGGTGACGTCAGGGTCATTCCCGATACCGGCGCGCCCGTGCGGAGCGCAGGCTGGGGGCCATGGATACCAACGCGCTCCCGTCCGCCCCGCCCCCGCCGCCACCCCCTCCCCCCGGGCCCTCGTACCGCAGGCTGCGCCGCGACCGAGGCAACGGAATGCTCGGCGGGGTCGCGGCCGGCATCGCGGAGACCTACGGCATCGACGTCACGCTCGTCCGGGTCCTCTGGGTCGTGGCGGGCGTGTTGTGGATCGGCGTTCCTGCGTACATCGTTGCCTGGATCGCGATCGCGCCGGGCGACCGCGGTACTCCCGTCTCCGCCTCCAAACGCGACCCGAAGATGATCCTCGGCCTGGCCCTGGTCGCGCTGGGCGCGCTCATCGCGGGCAACCGCGTGCTGCCGCACGGATTCCACTTCGGGCACCTCGGGGCGCCGTTCGTGCTCATCGGGGGCGGGATCGCGATCTTGATGCTCCGCCGTCGCGACGAGCACGACAACTTCGATCATGACGACTTCGATCACGGCTCGGGGTCGGACCTCGGTCCCTCCGAGCCCCCGGTATCGACGCTCGCGGATACGACGTCTCCGGCGACACCCGACGCGCCCGTCGAGGACACCGCGACCCAGCCCGCGACCGGGATCGAGACCGGGATCGGCGAGGAGACACCGACCGAGTGGAACGGGTTCACGCATCCGACGGCGCCGATCCCGCCCGTCCCGCCGAGCGCGTGGACCCAGACCACGCAATGGCCCGCACCACCGTCGACAGAAACCGCGCGTGCGCTGCGTCGAGCGTCACGCGACCAGCGCCGGGCCTCCCGCCAACGCTCGTTCATCACGCCGCTGACCCTCAGCATCCTGCTCATCGGCGCCGGCATCGCGAGCCTGCTGCAGGCGACCGGAGCGCTCGACGTGAACCTCACCGTCGTGCTCGCGATCGCTACCTGTGTCGTCGGCGCCGCGCTCGTCGTGTCGGCGTTCGTGGGCGGGGCTCGGCTGTTGATCCTCGTCGGGCTCCTGCTCGTCGCGGCTACCAGCATCTCGAACACGCTCGATGTGCCGCTGCGCGGTGGCATCGGCCGCCACGACTACCACCCGTTACAACTCGCTGACCTGCAGAGCCGCTACGAGCTCGGCATCGGTGATCTGCGCCTCGACCTCCGCGACGTTCCGCTCGCGAACCGCACGACCGTCGTCGATGCCCAAGACGGCATCGGTGAGCTCGAGGTGTTCGTGCCGAGCACGGTCCGCGTCGAGGTGCATGCGAGGGCCGCTGCGGGTTCGTTGATGCTGTTCGGCCGCGACAACGGCGGCTGGCCAGAGGAGGACCGGCGCGCAATCGACGGCAGTGGGCCGGGCGTCCTCCAACTCGACTTGAGGGTCGGCGCAGGCCAGGTCACCGTCCGGCGCTTCGAACCGGGCGGCATCGAGACCATCTATGCCGCAGGCGGACGAGGCACAGCAGTAGGAGGACAGGGCTGATGGACCGTCACCCCACCGACTTCGTCAGGCTCTTGTTCGGGCTCGCCTTCCTCGCGGTCGGCGCCGGCTTCATCGTCCACGAAGCGACAGACAGCGCGGTCGATCCCGAGTGGATCGCGACGATCGCATTCGTCGCGATCGGTTTCGCGTTCCTCGCGGCGACGCTGGTGCATCGACCGCGCCGCGCCGCGGTCGCCGTCGATGTCACGTCGGTTCCCGCGAACGGCATCGACGGGCCGATCGACGGGGCCCTGGACGGCTAACGGATGCGCGGGTCGCCGACCTCAGCGAGGGGAAGCTCGTCGCGCGCACCCGTGGCGCGTACCTTCCGCTCGACGACCCCACGACCGACACCCTTGGCGCCCACCACGAGCTGCACCGGCATGCCGACCAGGTCGGCGTCGGCGAACTTGACGCCCGGGCTCACGTCGCGGTCGTCGTAGAGCACGTCGATACCCAGGGCCCGGAGCTCGCGGTAGACCCGATCGGCCTCGGCGACGACGGTAACGGCCTGGTCGCCGCGGCCCGGGACGACGATGAGGTGCACCGCATACGGGGCCAGCGCGGCCGGCCACGACAACCCGTTCTCGTCGTGGTACTCCTCAGCGACCGCAGCGAGCACGCGCGAGACACCGATGCCGTAGCACCCCATCACCATTGCGTGCTGCTCACCCTTCTCATCGGTGTAGCGAGCGTCGAGCGCATCGCTGTACTTCGTGCCGAGTTGGAAGACGTGGCCGATCTCGATACCACGGTCGATCGAGAGCGGATTCCCACACCGGGGACACCGATCGCCGGGCACGACCGAGACGATGTCGGCCCAGACGTCGACGTCGAAGTCGCGACCGAGCACCGCGTTGCGGACATGGTGGTCGACGCGGTTCGCACCGGTGACCCACGCCGCGCCGGCGCGCACACTCGGATCGGCCACGACGACGCTCGCGCCGGCGAACTGAGGACCGATGTAGCCCTTGGGCAGGTTGGGCTGCGCGGCAAAATCTTCGTCGCCGTAGAGGCGCACCGACTTCGGCCGCAGCGCGGTGGCGAGCGCGTATTCGTTCACCTCGCGGTCGCCGGGGACGATCGCGAGGCCGAGCTTGCCGTCGACGTCGAATGCGATCGACTTCAACAACGTTTCCGGCTCGACTCCCAACAGCGTGGCCACCCCCGCGATGCCGGGCACGTCGGGTGTGTGTACCTCTTCCATCGAGGGCTCGCCCGCGCTGTCGGGTTCCGCGCCGCCCGCGCCCCGGCGGGCGGCCTCGACGTTCGCGGCGTACTCACAGCTCGCACACCAGACGAAGTCGTCCTCGCCGACCGCGGCGACCGCCATGAACTCCCGGCTCTCGGACCCCCCCATCTCCCCCGATTCCGCCTCGACGGCACGGAAGGTGAGGCCGCAGCGCTCGAACACTCGGTGGTAGGCGTCGTACATACGCTGGTAGCTCACCCGCAGACCGTCGAGATCGAGGTCGAACGAGTAGGCGTCCTTCATGAGGAACTCGCGTCCCCGTAGGAGCCCGAAGCGCGGCCGGAGCTCGTCTCGGTACTTCCAGTTGATCTGGTACAGGTTGAGCGGAAGGTCGCGATACGACCCGTATTCCTGGGCGACGATGCTCGTGACCAGCTCTTCCGCCGTCGGCGAGAGGCAGTAGGCGGTGTCCTTGCGGTCGACGAGCCGGAACATGAGCGGCCCGTACGCCTTGTCGCGCCCGCTGCGCTCCCACAGCTCCAGCGGCTGGGCGATGGGGAGCAGGACCTCCTGGGCCCCGGCCTCGTCCATCTCTTCTCGGACGATCTGTTCGACCTTGCGCAGGACCCGGTATCCGAGCGGCAGCCAGGAGTAGATGCCGGCACTGACCCGCCGGATGTAGCCCGCCCGCACGAGCAGTCGATGGCTCTCGACCTCGGCGTCGGCGGGGTCGTCGCGCAGTGTGCGCAAGAAGAGGCTGGTCATCCGCATGGCCGCCGAGGCTACCGGCGGTCCCGGATCCGGCCTGGCCCATATCCGAGCCCGACAATCGTCCGGTCCCGGGATAGAGCGGCCATTCGTGCATCGACACGTACACAGGAACCTTGTCCCGGCGGAATGACCGGCGGGCGGGGATGTTGACCACGATGGTCGGAGAAATTCCCGACCTCCGCGCTGGCATTTAGCCGGCGCCCGGCGTAGGGTGCGTCCATGATTCTGCGGGTAGTCGGCGCGCCGAGCATCTTCATGGGCCGCACGCCGCACGAAGTACGCGACGAGCTCTGTCGCGACCGCACGCGCTGACGGCCCCGGCACCAGCCCGCGCCGCCTGTTCTTCTCCGTCCGCCCCACTCAGGGAGCCGCCTCATGGCGATCGACGTCCGCGATCTCGCGACCCGCACACTCGAACCGGTCATCGCCGAAGAGCTCGACATCTTCGAGCACACGGTGGCCGAGTACCTCAACGGCCGTGTCGACGAAGACGCGTTCCGCGTCTTCCGCCTGAACCACGGTGTGTACGGCCAACGCCAGGGCGGTCACGCCCAGATGCTGCGGGTCAAGGTTCCGCACGGGCGTGTCACCCCCGAGCAGCTCGACACGCTCGCGTACATCTCGGAGACGTACTCGCGGGGCTGGGGTCACCTCACGACGCGCCAGAACATCCAGTTCCACTTCGTCCCGCTCGAGCAGACGCCCGAGGTGCTGCGACTGATGGCGTCGGTCGGCCTTACCTCCCGAGAGGCGTGCGGCGACACCGTGCGCAACGTCATGGGGTGTCATCTCGCCGGCGCATGCCCGCAAGAAGTCCTCGACATCACGCCGTGGGCCCAGGCCACCACCGACTTCCTGCTCCGGCATCCATACGCGCAGCGCCTCCCGCGCAAGTTCAAGATCAACTTCTCCGGCTGCGCGACCGACTGCGGCCAGGCCATGTTCAACGACGTCGGCGTGGTCGCGTCGAAGCGCACCATCGACGGCACCACCGAGCTCGGGTTCAAGGTGTTCATCGCCGGTGGACTCAGCTCGAACCCGCGCCCGGCACACGCACTCGAGGACTTCACCGCGCGCGAAGAGCTGATGCCGACCATCTACGCGGTGCTCCGCACGTTCGACCACTACGGCAACCGCGACAACAAGATCCGCGCCCGGATGAAGTGGCTGCTCGACTCGATGGACATCGACGAGCTCCGCCGCCGCATCTTCCGTGAGCGCACGTTCCTTCGGGGCGCGCGCGACTGGCCCTGGGGAATCCCGGAACACGTGCAGAAGGTCGGCGACGCGCCTGCGGGCGGCTCACCGACGGCCGACCAGGTCGGCACCGACCGGGTTCCGGTCAAGCTGCTCTCCAGCGACCCGTTCGACCGCTGGCAGGAAGCAAACGTCGTGCGCGGCATCGACCGGGGCACCGTGAGCGCGGTCGCCTACTCGCGCCTCGGGGACATCACTGCGGATCAGTTCCGCGCTCTCGCCGACATCCAGCGCGACTTCGCCATCGACGTGCGCGTCACCAATCGGCAGAACCTCGCGTTGCGGGATCTGACCGAGGCCGACGTGCGGCCGTTGTACGACCGGTTGCTCGAGATCGGTATGGCCGAGGCCGGTGCCGAGCTCGCACGTGACGTCGTGTCGTGCCCGGGCGCCGACACGTGCAACCTCGCGGTGACACAGTCACGGGGGCTTGCCGCCTCGATCGGCGACGCGCTCGACGAAGCGGGCCTGGCCGAGGTGCCCGGCGTTCGGGTGAACATCTCCGGCTGCACGAACAGCTGCGGCCAGCATCACATCTCCGACATTGGCTTCTTCGGTCTCGAACGCCGCGCGCACGGGCGGGCTGCGCCCGGCTACCAGATGTTGCTCGGTGGTCATCTCGCCGACACGCAGGTGCAGTTCGGCGAGAAGGCCACCAAGGTGCCGGCCAAGAACGCGGCCGAAGCGACCGTGCGCGTCGTCGGCCGGTTTGCCGACGAACGTGAAGCGGGTGAGTCGTTCCAGACCTGGCTCGCGCGGTCAGGTGGCGCAAAGGGGGTCGGCGACACACTCGCCGACCTCGATCACTTCCCCACGCCCGACGTCGGCCCCGATTTCTACGTCGACTTCGACGAGACCGGTCCGTACACGGCCGAGGTCGGCGAAGGCGAGTGCGCCGCGACATGAGCGAGCGACTGTTCGACACGGGCGCGAAGCCGAAGACGCGTCGCGAGCGGGGCCCGAGCGGCCCGGCGCGCAGCGCCGAGAGCGGGCAAGCATGAGCGAGCGACTGTTCGAGACGGGCACGAAGCCGGAGACGCGTCGCGAGCGGGGCCCGAGCGGCCCGGCGCGCAGCGCCGAGAGCGGGCAAGCATGAGCTTGCTCGATCCCATCAGTGTGACGCGCCCGCTGGTCGACATCGACCTGGCCGAGCTCGCGGCCGTGTCCCACGAGCTCGAGCGCAAGCCCGCGTCGAGCGCGATCAAGTGGGCGTGGGAGCGCTTCGGCGCCGACGTCGTGCTCGCGGCGTCGTTCCAGGACTGCGTGCTCGTCGACGTCGCCGCCAAAGCCGCGCCGGGCATGGAGGTCGTGTTCCTCGACACCCAGTACCACTTCGCGGAGACGCTCTGGTACGTCGACCGGGTTCGGGAGCGCTACGACCTCAACCTGACCGTCATGCAACCGCTCGTCTCCCCCGACGATCTGTGGCAGACCGATACGGACGAATGTTGCGCGATGCGCAAAGTCGAACCGCTGGCGCGCGCATTGCGCGGCAAGCAGGCATGGATGACCGGTTTACGTCGGACCGAATCGCCGACCCGGACGAACGCGCCGATCGTGCATCTCGACGTGGGCCGCGGCATCGTCAAGGTGAACCCGCTCGCGTCTTGGACCGATACCGACGTCGCGGTCTACAAAGAGGACCATGAACTGCTCGAGCACCCGCTCGTCGAACAGGGCTACCCGTCGATCGGATGCTGGCCGTGCACGCGGCCGGTGGCCCCGGGCGAGGACCCCCGTTCCGGCCGGTGGTCGGAACAGGGCAAGATGGAGTGCGGACTTCATGGGTGGCCCGAGGCCTGAGCTCGCGGGGGAGAACTCTTCCAGAACAGACTCTCGGAACCATTCGAACTCGACGGGAAGCACACGATGCAACGGTTGATCTCTCATCTTGACGCGCTCGAATCCGAGTCGATCCATCTGCTGCGCGAGGTCGCAGCGGAGTTCGAACGGCCCGTACTCCTCTTCTCGGGCGGCAAGGACAGCGTCGTCATGCTGCACCTCGCGAAGAAGGCGTTCTGGCCCGCCCGCCTGCCGTTCCCGGTCATGCACATCGATACCGGTCACAACTTCCCCGAGGTCATCGAGTTCCGTGACTCGTCGGTGAAGAAGCTCGATGTCAATCTCGTCGTCGCATCGGTGCAGGCGTCGATCGACGCGGGCCGCGCCGTCGAGGAGACCGGGCCAACCGCCTCGCGCAACCGGCTGCAAACGACGACGCTGCTCGACGCGATCGCGGAGCACGGTTTCGACGCGGTGATGGGCGGCGCGCGACGCGACGAGGAGAAGGCGCGCGCCAAGGAACGGTTCTTCTCGTTCCGAGACGAGTTCGGGCAGTGGGACCCGAAGAACCAACGCCCCGAGATCTGGTCGCTCTACAACGGTCGGCACCGCAAGGGCGAGCACATCCGCGTGTTCCCGCTCTCGAACTGGACCGAGCTCGACATCTGGCAGTACATC
>JBEPUZ010000157.1:0-11114 GCA_041691275.1 Actinomycetota bacterium
TATTAGAGACAGATCCTCAGGGGCAACGGCGGAGGGGCGCCGTCGTCTGTGACTAGGTGCTCAGCGACAACGTCATCAGAGACAACGAGCTCAGCGACAACGAGCTCAGCGACAACGTCATCAGAGACAACGGGCTCAGCGACAACGGGCTCAGCGACCGTCGGTTCGACGGCCGGCGCCGGCGCCACCGCCACAGCGGACTGCACGTCGAGCACGGAAGCCTTCGCGGCCGAGAGCTCGTCGCCCAGCGCGGCGGCGTGGGCGCGCAGCTCGGCGCCCTCGGACCGCAGGCGGTCGCACTCCACCGAGAGGTCGGCGACCCGCCCCCGTAGCTCATCGCGTTCGGCGCGAGCCGCGGTCAGATGCCCTTCCGCGCTGCTCTTGGCGTTCGTCGCCTCGCGGGCCTCGCGCCGGAGTTGGCCAAGCGTCCGATCGAGCTCGCGACTGCGGGTCTCGTTCGCCTCGATCTGGGCCGCGAGCTCGGCCTCGATCTCCGCGATCCGGCCGGTGGCCACGTCGACGGCGAGATCGGCGTCGGCGCGGGCCGCGGCGGCCGCGCGGATGCGGGCGTCGGCGTCGGCGCCCGCCACGACGGCATCGTCGCGTTCGGCGACGGCCGCGTGCGCCGCTTCTTCCGACGCGTCGATGCGCGCGGTCAGATCGGCGATCCGCACGCCCAGCCGCCCGATGTCCGCGTCCCGCTCCTCGAGCTGCAGCGTCATGCGGCCGAGCGCGCCGTCGCCGGCGGTCAGCTCCGCCAACTGTTGCGCGTAGCGGTCCCGGTCGGAACGCGCGTCGGCGAGTTGTTGCTCTGCGGTCGCGAGCCGGATCATCTCGTCCTCGGCGCCGTGGCGCGCGTTCTCGGTCGCACGCAACAAGCTGCGCTCGGCGAGGGATCGCGCCGCCTCGGCGCGGTCGAGCTCGGCCCGCAACTCTGCGCGCAGCCCTTGCTCGTCACGCAGGCGGGTGACGTACTCGTCGAGCAGCCCGTCGTTCTCGGACAGCGAGCTTCGCAGCACCGACAACTCGTGCGTGACCCGCTCGTGCTCTTGTTGGAACTGGCGCAGCTCGTCGGCGATCTCGGCGCGCGCGGCGCGCTCGGCTCGGGAGCGGTCCTGGGCACCGCGCCGGGATTCCTCGCTACTCAACCGTTCGACCTCGCGCCGCAACGCGGCGGCCTCGCCCTGCGCGTGCGTGCGCGCGCTCAACTCCTGCTCGAGCCGGTGATGCTCGTCGGCGAGCACGCGTCGGGCCTCTTCCGCGGAGCGGTAGTTGCGCCGGGCCGCGTCTTCGAGCTCGGCCAGCCGGTGCCGCAGCGCCCGCCGTCCGGTCTCGACCGACTGGGAAACGGCGACCGGGTCGACGCTCAGTACCGGGGGCGGAGTGGGCGGCGCCTGGGCGCGATCCCTCTCCGCGAGAAGCTCGTCCAAGAGCAATCGCGATCCCCCCGTACGGGTCGTCGTCTCGGAAGCGTCCCCCGTCTCCGAAACATCGTCCGCCGGCCAGTGAACACCTGACCCACGCATGCCGAGTGCATTGTCGACCACGAAGCGTGATTACTTGACGGAAGAAGCGGGTATTTCCGCACTCTCCGTGGCATTTCTCAGGCTCGTCTGCGGTCCCGGGCCAGGGCCTCCTGCGCGATCGAGGCGACATGCCAGCCGTCGGAGTCGAAGACCCTGGCGGTGCCGAGACCACGGGCATCGGCGATCCCGCCGCCCCGCAGCTCGAACAGCAGCCACTCGTCGGCCCGGAACGGGCGATGGAACCAGATCGCGTGGTCGAGACTCGCGGTGAACACGTGCTCCCAGACCGGCACGACCGGATGGGCACCGAGCGCCGCGCCCAACGGGAACTCGTCGGAGAGATAGGCGAACGCACACGCGTGCAACCCGTGGTCGTCGCCGAGATCGCCGCGGGCCCGCATCCATGCGAGCTCGTACGGCTCGGGGTCGGCGCGGTGCGTCACCAGATGCCGTTCGAACATCAGGTTCGTCGGCTCCTCGGGCAGGTCCCCGGGCCGGGGCACGTCGCGCGGCGCGACGACCGCTTCGATCTCTTCGCCGCCTTCGGGGGCGTGGAAGCTCGCGATCATGTTCAAGATGGCCCCGCCGGCCTGGTACGCCACGACCTGACGGGTTGCGAACGAGCGGCTGTCGCGCACCCGATCGACCTCGTACAGCACCGGTTGGTACTCGTCGCCGGCCCGCACGAAGTACGCGTGCAGCGACTGGGGCCGGTGCGGCGGTTCGACGGTCAGGCACGCGGCCCGCAACGCCTGCGCGACCACCTGACCTCCGTACAGACGGCCCCAACCGAGCGCAGGACCGCCGCCGAGGTAAGCGTCGGGCTTGACCTTCTCGAGCGCGAGCAGCGAAGGCAGATCGGAGACGGGATGGATCGATACCACGGGTCAGACTCGCGCGTTCCAGGCGCGCAGGGCGCGCTCGTCGCGTTCGGAGCCGACGATGCTGATGCGGGCCGGGTCGAGCACGAAGCGGGCGCCGGCACGGGGATCGAACCCCAGCGCGACCGCGACGAGCACCCGCGACGCGTGCCCATGGCCGAAGCAGAGGACGTCGCCACCGACCGCCGAGACCTGTCCGAGCACGCGCGCCGCTCTCGCCGCGACCTGCGCGATCGTCTCGCCGCCCGGAACCGGACCGCTCCAGATGGTCCAGTCCGAGAACTCCCCGCCCCGGGCCCGGATGTCGGGAGTGGTGATGCCTTCGAGCTCGCCGTAGTCCCACTCCCGCAGGTCGTCGTCGACCCGGGCGTCGGCAAAGCCGGCGATCCGGGCCGTGTCCCGGGCCCGCACCATCGGGCTGGTCAGCACGAGGTCGAATCGATGCCGGGCGAGTACGGGCGCGAGCGCGGTCGCAGCCGCGCGACCGGCGTCGGTGAGGGGGATGTCTGTCGTGCCCGTGTGCCGGCCGTTCTCGCTCCACTCGGTCTCGCCGTGGCGGACGATCCAGAGCTCGTTCATCACGAGCTGACCCGCGCGGCCGCGTCGCGGAGCTCGGCACGGAAGTCGGGATGCGCGATCTCGGCCAGCGCGACGGCCCGCTCGCTCATCGTCCGCCCGCGCAGCTCGGCGACGCCGTGCTCGGTGATCACGAGGTCGACCTGATGGCGCGGCGTCGTCACCGTGGTGCCCGGCGTCAGGGTGGTCACGATCCTCGATACGGGTGCCCCGGCGACCGTGGCGGTTGAGGGCATACAGATGAGGGATCGGTCGCTCAACTCGAGCCCTGACTGTTCGACGAAGTCCTCGTGCCCGCCGATCCCGGAAAACTGCCGGCCACCGAGGCGATCGGCGACGACCTGACCGTAGATGTCGACCGCGAGCGCACCGTTGATCGACACCATGTTGTGGTTCCGCGCGATGACGTGGGGTGCGTTCACCACGTCGACGGGCAGGAAACGCACGTCGTGGTTCCCGTCGAGCCACGCGTAGAGCTCTTCGGTGCCCAGCGCGAACGTCGACACCGAGAACCCCTCGAACTCGCCTTTGCGCGCATTCGTGACCTTGCCCGCCTGGTGCAGGCGCATGAGGCCGGTCGTGAACATTTCCGAATGCACGCCGTAGTCGCCGCCCGAACCTTCGGCGAGCAGCCCGACGATCGACGACGGCACGCCCCCGATCCCGGTTTGCAGCGTGCACCCGTCCGCGATGAAGGCGCGGGCGTTGGTGGCGATCGCGCGGTCGACGTCGTCGATGGGATCGTCGACGAGCACGTACGGAGCGCGGTCGTCGTGCACGATGACGTCGACCTCGTCGACATGCAACGCGTGCCGATGGTGCGGCGGGATGCCGACGGTCCGGGGAAAGCGCGGGTTCACCTCGACGACGACGAGTCGTTCCGGGTCGAGGGCGGCCCGGTGGAGCTCGCCGACGGTCGCTCCTGCGTGCAATGAGAGACTCATGAAGCCGTCGGAGTCGGGTGGTGCGGCGACCGTCGTCATGACGCGAGGCGCGAACTCCTCGGCGATCGTCACGAAGCGCCGGAAGTCGGCGGGGATGTACTGCACGTCGGCGCCGGAGTCGCGCAACACCCGTTCTGCCGGTCCGAAGAAGCCACTGCGGAGCTCGACGCCGGGCTTGGTGAACACCGCGTAGACATCGAGCAGCAGGGCCCCGAAGACGCGCAGCGCCTGCCAGGCGTCGCGCTCGCCCAACGCGTGCAGGAAGCCGGCGGGCGCGCCCGGTCCGAGCGGGATCGCAAGGGAGTCGACCGGACGGAGCAGCGCGGCCGCTTCCGCCGCGCTCATCTCCCGAGCCGTCATAGGTCCCGGGCCGTCATGAGCCTGCGTCGGGCAGGATCACGCTGTTGACGGCGCGACTCGCCGAGTTGACCCGTTCGAGGACTGCGGTCAGCAAGCCGAGGGCGGTGGCTGTTGCTTCGAGGTTCTGGCGGATCGCCTTGGCTTGGACCTCGCCCAGCTCGGCGGTCGCGGTTAGCCGTTCGACCGGGCCCCGCACGACCCGGTCGAGCTCGCGCGCACCGGGAACCTTGCGCATCACGTCCATCGCCGCGGTGGCGAGCGACGCCGCGTGCCCGACCATCTCCCCCAGCACGTTGCTTTCGTGGTCGGCGATCTGCAGCACGTGCGTGACGTCGCGTTGGGCCTGGTTCGCGATGCCCATCGCGTCGCGGACCAAGCCGGCGACCGTGGGATCCTCGGCCGCCTTCACGAGGGCGCGCATCTGGCGGAGCGCGTCGCGTACGACCTCTTGCTCGTCGACATAACGACCCGAGCGGACCTGGGCCCGCACGAAGTCCTCGAGCTTCGACGGGAGCGATACCTCCATGGCGACGGCCCTAAACCGTGAGGACGGTGCGTAGGCCGATGCCCGCCGTCATGTCGGCGAAGGCTTCGTTGACCTCCGCGAGCGGTCGGCGCGCGGTGATCATGCTCTCCAGGTCGATGCGACCCGCGCGCCACAGCGCGAGGAGCCGGGGGATGTCGCGCCGCCCGTTGCAACTCCCGAGCAGGCAACCCATCAGCTTGCGTTCCGAGAGCGTGAAGAGCACCGGCGGCGCGAGCGTGACCGTCTGGTCGATGCCACCCGCACCGACCATGACCGTCGTGCCGCCGTTGCGGGTGGCCCAGATGCACGACTCGATGACCGGGCCCGCACCGACTGCGTCGAACGCGTAGTCGACGCCGATGCCGCTCGTCAGCTGGTACACCGCGCCGAGCAGGTCGTCCGAGGTCGGGTCGATCACGTCGGTCGCGCCGAAGCGCTTCACCATCTCGCGGCGTTCGGCGACCGGATCGGACACGATGATCTTGGTGGCGCCCGCCACCCGCGCTCCCTGCACGATCGCCACGCCGATACCGCCCGCACCGGCGACGAGCACGGTCGCGCCTTCCGGCACGCGGGCGGTGTTCAGCACCGCGCCGGCGCCCGTCTGCACCGCACAGCCGATGACGCACGCGACCTCGAGCGGCGTGTCGGGATCGACCTTGATCGCACCCGTCTCGGTCGTGATGACGTACTCCGCGAATCCGCCGAGCCCGACCCCGCGCAGGATCGGTGCACCGTGGCGCGACAACGGTGTGTGACCGTCGACAAACGTCCCCGTCGTGATCGACATCGCGTTGACACAGCAGCCGTACTCGCCCCGCGCACACCAGTAACACGCGTTGCACACCGCGACGGGTGTGAGCACGACCTTGTCGCCCGCTGCGAGCGAAGAGACGCCGGGACCGACCGCCTCGACGACGCCCGCAGCCTCGTGCCCCAACACCGTGGCGGCCGTGAACGGATAGGTGCCGTTGACGAGCGACAGGTCGGAATGGCACACACCGCAGTGCGAGACGCGGACACGGACCTCCCCGGCGCGGGGGTCTTCGATGTCGATGTCGTCGACGATCGCGAGAGGCTTCTCCGACGCTTCGAGCAGGGCTGCACGCATGCGCGAAACCGTAGCCCGTACGCCCTGACGGCGACCCCAAACGTCCCGGTTGGCTAGCGTCGCTCGCTCATGGACATCCTCGACATCTGGGTCAACCTCGTCACCGAGCGTTCCGCACAGGAGTTCGTGTCGCAGGAGGGGTACGAGAACATCCCCGGCTACCTCGGCAGCAACCAGGGGCCGACCGGGGTCGAGAAGCTGCTCGGGACGATGGACGAGCTCGGCGTGGCGACGGGGATCTTCACCGGCGGGCTCGACAAGACCACCGACAAGCTGCTCGCCATCTGCGACAGGCACCCGGGTCGGTTCCTCGTGGCGGGCGGTGTCGCCGATCCGTCGCGACCCACCCGTCAGGTGAAGCGGCTCCGCGAGCTCGCCCAGCACCCCGCCTTCTCGATGATGCGCGTGATGCCGCTCGCGACGCAGGTACCGATCAACGACGCGCGGCACTACCCGCTATACCAAGTGTGCGAGGAGCTCGGCATCCCCGTCGGTATCAACGCCGGCATCCCGGGCCCTCGGGTGCGCTCACGCGTGCAGCACCCCGACCTGCTCGAAGACGTGCTCATCGACTTCCCCGACCTCACCGTGATGGTCGCGCACATGGGCCATCCGTACGAAGAGTTGCTCATGAACTACATGCGCAAGTGGTCGAACCTCTACATCTCATGCACCGCCTACGCGCCCCGGTACATGGACCCCAACCTGGTCGCGTTCATGAACACCAAGACATACCGGGGCCGGGTCATCTGGGGCAGTGACGAGCCCTGGTTCCCGATGAAGCGGTCGCTGGCCGAAGCCAAAGCGCTTCCGCTCGACGACGAGGCGATGGCACTGTTCCTCGGTGGGACCGCCCGGCGCCTGCTCGATCCCGCCCAGCGCTGACTCGCAGGGAATTCTTCGCAAGTAAACGCCTCCCGGGGTCGAAAACCGGGAGGTGCAGTCGATCGACGCCTCGGCCGTCCCGAGCGCGCCGCCGCCGGGCTGGTACCCGGATCCGTGGCAGGTCGCGCCGACGCGCTGGTGGGACGGGATCGCCTGGACCGGCTTCACGACTCCCCCGCGCCCGGCCGCCACCGCCGGCGTACCCAACGCTTCCGGCGCACCCGGCGCAGCACTCGTGTCGGGGAATCCTTCTGGGAATCCCCGACACGGGTTCGGCCCGGGGCATCCCCAACACGAGTTCGGGGTCGGGGCGCGCAGCGACATCCGAGCCGGCGGAGCGGCCGTCCTGGGATTCGTCGCCGCCCTCGCGCTCTCGCTGATCGGGTCGAAGCTCGCGTCGCTCCTCGGCGCGCGCACGCTCACCGTCCCCAACGTCGTGCTGAGTCAGCTCGGCCTTTGGACCGGGCTGTGCGTGGCCGCGTACGTCGCCACCCACCGCCGGATCGGGGGAACGATCGCCGATCTGGGCCTGCGCATGCCCACCGGCCGGGAGCTCGGGATCGGCATCGCAGCCGGGATCGCCGGCATCATGGCCGCGTCCCGGGTCGAGTTCGTCCTCCGCAGCGCCTTCCCCGACAACGGCAGCCCGCACCTCTTCGTCTCGGGGACCCCGAGCGCCTCGCTCGTCCTGGTCGTCGGGCTACTCGCGTGCGTCGGGGCGCCCATCGTCGAGGAGCTCTTCTTCCGCGGGCTCGTCCAGACCGTTCTCATGCGCAACCTCGGGACGGCACCGGCGATCGTCGTGCAGGCCGTCCTGTTCGGCCTTGCGCACTTCCAACTCGGCATGACGTTCGATCAGGCCGCGGTCCGCTGCGGAACAGTCATGGTCCTCGGGCTGATCAACGGTTGCCTGCGCGTCCACACCGGCCGTCTGAGCACGGGCATCGTGGCGCACGCGACCTACAACACGATCGTCACGGTGATCATGCTGTTCGCCATCGCGGGCGCCGTGCACTGAGATCGGTAACGGCGCGTTTCAGTGGCGCGGGGGCTTCAGAGAGTTACGCGCCCGGCCGCGGTCGTTCTGCGACAGCGACACCTTGCGCAGGCGCACGCTCTTCGGCGTGACCTCGACGCACTCGTCGTCGGTGATGAACTCGAGCGCCTGCTCCAACGACATCGCGCGCGGCGGTACGAGGCGGACGAGATCGTCGGAACCCGAAGCCCGGTGGTTCGTGAGCTGCTTCTCCTTGGTGGGGTTCACGTCCATCTCGTCGGCGCGTGCGTTCTCGCCGACGATCATCCCCTCGTACACCTCGACGCCCGGGCCTATCAACATCGCGCCGCGTTCCTGCAGGTTCATCAGCGCGTACCCAGTGGTCATACCCCGACGGTCGGAGACCAGGCTGCCGGTAGGACGGGTCCGGAGCTCTCCAAACCAGGGCGCCCACCCGTCGAACACGTGGTGGAGCATGCCGGTGCCGCGCGTCTCGGTCATGAATTCCGTGCGGAACCCGATGAGGCCGCGGGCCGGGACCCGGAAGTCGAGGCGGACCCAACCGGTGCCGTGGTTGACCATCTGTTCCATGCGCCCCTTGCGCAGCGCAAGGAGCTGGGTGACGACGCCGAGGTAGTCCTCGGGAACGTCGACGGTGAGCAGCTCGACCGGCTCGTGGCGCTTGCCGTCGATCTCGCGCACCACGACCTGGGGCTTGCCCACGGTGAGCTCGAAGCCCTCGCGGCGCATCGTCTCCACCAGCACCGCGAGCTGGAGCTCGCCCCGCCCCTGGACCTCCCAGGCGTCGGGTCGCTCAGTCGGCAGAACTCGCAACGACACGTTGCCCACGAGTTCTTGCTGCAACCGGTTCTCGACCTGACGGGCGGTGAGCTTCTTGCCGTCCTGGCCCGCGAGCACCGACGTGTTGATGCCGACCGTCATCGAGAGGCTCGGCTCGTCGATGATCAGCGGCGGGAGCGCGTGGGGATCGTCGGCGTCGGCGAGCGTCTCACCGATCGTGATCTCCGGAATGCCCGCCACCGCGATGATGTCGCCCGGACCGGCATCTTCGGAGGGCACGCGATCGAGAGCGTCGGTGAGGAAGAGCTCCACGATCTTCACGCGTTCGATCGTGCCGTCGATGCGGCACCACGCGACCTGTTGTCCCTTGTGCACGTTGCCGTTGCGGACCCGGCACAACGCAAGGCGCCCGAGGTACGGCGACGCGTCGAGGTTGGTGACAATCGCCTGGAACGGCGCGCCCTCGTCGTACTCGGGCGCGGGGATGCGCTCGAGGATCAGCTCGCACAGCGGCTTGAGGTCGCTGCCCTCGACCTCGGGATCGAGCGACGCCCAGCCGACCTTTGCGTTCGCGTAGACGATGGGGAACTCGATCTGGTGCTCGTCGGCGCCGAGATCGATGAAGAGCTCGTACACCTCGTCGACGACCTCGGCGATGCGCGCGTCGGGCCGATCGACCTTGTTCACGACGAGGATCACCGGGAGGTGAGCCTCGAGCGTCTTGCGCAACACGAAACGCGTCTGCGGGAGCGGGCCCTCGCTCGCGTCGACGAGCAGCAGCACGCCGTCGACCATCGCGAGTGCGCGCTCGACCTCGCCGCCGAAGTCGGCGTGCCCGGGTGTATCCACGATGTTGAGCGTCACGTCGCCGTACTTCACCGCGGTGTTCTTGGCGAGGATCGTGATCCCCTTCTCCCGCTCCAGGTCGTTCGAGTCCATGACCCGCACGTTGATGTCCTGGTTCTCACGGAACGCGCCGGACTGCCACAGCAGCGCGTCGACGAGCGTGGTCTTGCCGTGGTCGACGTGGGCAATGATCGCCACGTTGCGCAGGTCGTCGCGCGCGGTCATAAGGACTCCAATTCGGGGGGACCCCACAGTGTAGGGGCGCAGAGGGGCGGATCCCGTCACCGAGATCCGCCCCCGACACCGTCTCCGAGCTGGGAAGACGACGCAACGAGGCCCCTACTCCCGCCCCGACACCTGTACCTATGCGGTGCGCCGGATCACGAACGGGTCGACGTTCGGGTTGTGCGCAGTCGCACCGATCGAGATGTGCGAGACCGGGAGCCGGTGGCCGTCGGTCGCGAATCCGAACTCGAGGAACGGGGCGCAGTGCGTCGCGAAGTCGATCCCGTCGGTGCCGCCGTAGTTGTTGAACCGGAACGCGAGCGCGTGCCCGTTGTTTCCGAGCCGGACATAGTCGTTCTTCTCCAACCGGACCGACTTCACGTCGACCAACGTGCCCGTCGTCACGATCTCGCCCTCGAAGACCCGGTCGTGCAGCGTGTTGTGCGTCACTCGAACGTGCCACCCCACCGCGTCGTGCCAGACCCGGACTCCGGGGTCGCGGCCGGGCGCACCTTGCGCGTAGACGGGCCACGCGTCGTCGTGTCCGGCCGGCAGGCAGGTGGACCCGGCGGACTTGGCCGTCGACGTCG
This sequence comes from Actinomycetota bacterium, assembly GCA_041691275.1. Lineage (GTDB taxonomy): Bacteria > Actinomycetota > Acidimicrobiia > IMCC26256 > PALSA-610 > PALSA-610. The sequence continues at coordinate 10,269 of JBEPUZ010000157.1, forward strand.
ACGGGCTCGCTGCGAAAGCACCCGAGGCGGTCGCGCCGACGAGCGCGGCCGACATGACACCAACGGCGACGATCTGTTTCACGTTCATGGAAGATCCTCCTGACGTGCCGCCCTCTCGGACGGCGATGGGAAATCGTTGGATTGACCATCGCCCGGAATTGTCAGGAGAACGCGAACCGCCCGTGTAGACAGTGCGAGCATCGCACTACCAACAGTTGTGCGAGAAAACCGTCCCCACGGCGGAAAAGTCGCACAACTGTTGGTGGGGTTGTGGTGGGGTTGTGGTGGGGTTTTGGTGGGGGAAAACGCCTGCGTCGACCGACCGGCCGCGGTTTGGTAGACCCTCGGCCATGAGCACGAGCAACGGCACTACCGCGACCGGCTTCGAAGGCGTGCGCGCCGCGTTCGAAGCGAACTTCGCCAAGGGTCTCGAGATCGGCGCGTCGTTCAGCGCGTACTTCCGGGGCGAGAAGGTCGTCGATCTCTGGGGCGGTTCGGCCGACCCGACGACCGACCGAGCCTGGGACGAGGACACGCTCGCGCTCGTCTTCTCTACGACCAAGGGCGCGACCGCAGTGTGCGCCAACAAGCTCGCGCAGGAGGGCAGGCTCGACGTCGACGCGCCCGTCGCGCAGTACTGGCCCGAGTTCGCTGCGGGAGGGAAGAGCGAGATCCCGGTCAAGTTCCTCTTGTCGCATCAGGCCGGCCTCGCGTGGGTCGACGGTGAGATGACCCTCGACCAGGCACTGTCGTGGGATCCCGTCGTCGACGCGTTGGCCCAGCAAGTTCCGCACTACGAGCCCGGATCACAGCACGGCTACCACGCAACCCCGTACGGCTGGCTCG
>JBEPUZ010000158.1:0-11112 GCA_041691275.1 Actinomycetota bacterium
CCGGGATCCGGAACACGGCATTGTCGGCATAGGTGCGCGTGAAGTACGCCAGATCATTGCGGACCCAAGCGGTCGGACGCGGACGGCGAGCGTTGTCGAGACCCTCGTATCCGAGTTCCAGATGAAACGGTCTGGAGCCGGGCTGCGCGTCGTGAATCCTCACGGCGTTGACAAGAGCTGCGAGTCGACGCGAGAACACGGCCGACGTCGCTGTCTGGGTGGCGCGACCGTTGCCGGCCCAGGACACCGTAAAGCCGTCGATATTCGCCGCCGACGCCTGTTGTACGTCGCGCGCAAGGACGGCGGGGTCGTCCTGGGTGAACAGCCCCGGAGGTGTCGTCGGGACGTCGATCAGTGTGTCTCCGTGGTAGTCGGCCTTCGCCGAACAGCCGTTCGATGCGAGCGTCGCGGGGAGAGGCGGCGGGTGCGCGCTCGTGGGATAGGCCGAGCCCAGCTTCGATCGCCAGTGACCAGAGTCCCACCAGAGGTAGTAGTGCACGAACATCGGAATCAGGCGGAGCGAGGAACCCGCGGGCACCGCGGAGACGCGGCGCTTGACGACTCCGCTCGCCGCGCAACCCGAAAGGGCGAAGGTCAGCGCAACAAGAACGGCGGCGACCGGCGCACGCCGTCGGCGGGCTCTCCTACGTCGCTTCACTTGTGCGGTCGCTGTCGATGCGCGGCAGCCTTCGCCGCGGACTGCCGACCCGCCGCAGCACGCGCGACGGCCGTCGTGTGTGCTGCGAGTCGTGCCGCGGCCGCCGTTTGGGCGACACGCGACTTGGCGGCCGCGATGTCCGCCGCTTTCGTATTCGCGATCTGCGCCGACGCCGAGGCCACTTGGTTACCGAGTACCTGAACCGCCGTATCGAACCCGCCAACGTTCGATGCTATGAACGTCGTGGTCAGCCGCGTGCCCCGCGATATCCAGTTGAGCGTCAGGTGGGAATGGTCGACAAGACCCTGCCACGCGGCGGACCCGTCGGCAGGCTCCACCTCGAGCTGCGATCCCCGGAGCGTCCCGTGAAAGTCGACCGACGCCGCCTGCAAATCTACTGGATCCGAGGGAATGATCCAACGGGACTCGATCACCCCACTCACCTGCTCGCCCGCAACCGTCCACCACAGGAGATCTGCTCGTTCCGCGCGTTTCGCGAGATACGAAACCGCGACCTGTCCTGATCTCGACGATATCCGACTCGTAACCGAAGACGAGCAACTACCCGTCACCACCGCCAACACGAGTATGCCGGTAAGTCGAGCCAGCTGCGAGCCTCCCATGCGTCTCACGAGCCAATGTTCGCGCGGAGCGCCCCCGCAATGAAAGAGGTCGTTGTCGTTCGCGATACATCGATGCAGTCCGCGTCGCCTCCCCCAACGAGTCGTCCGCGTGCGTGAGCTGCCTTGGCCGGGCAATCGTCGTCGGGGACAATACACAGTTGAAGGTCAGCACTTGGTCAAGTCTGGTGTGAGCAGAATTCACGGGCCCATTTTGCGACCGTCGTAATACCCAACGTGATGCACAGCGGACGCGAAGTGCGCCTCGCGCGCCATAGGTTGATTTCCGTGTCCATTCTTCCGCCGAGCGATTGGACCTACCCCTCGGCGTGGCGACAACTCGCGCTGACCAGGGACGCGCGCTTCCTTCCGGGGTCGACCAGAGCGATCTACGGCGACCCTCTCGTGCATCCCCAGGCCGAGGCATACAACGGCAACGTCGATCCCAATGGCCCGCGTGCGGCGTATGACCAGGCAAAGCAATTGGGACAGACGCTCGAGTTGATCGAGACGTCGACGATGTCACGGGTTCGACCTCCGAACTCGTACACGAACCTTTGCCGAGAGGTGATTCGATACGTCGGCGCCCCGACATCACCCGAGCGCGGGAGGTTCTCAATTGGGAACCGACGCGTACCGCTGCGGTGAACCAAGCCGTGATGCATCGAAAGGACGGCTCCCGCGTGAGCTCGAAACGGTCGTGGCGCGTCGAGCTCGGCTGGATTGGCTTGGCCGAGGGGGCGACGGCCCTAGCCACTGTGACAGTCCTTCAGCTGTGGCGGGCGCGACCGAACGTCCCGTTCTACGACACGTCGGATGTGTCGTTGCAGGCCGCGACCGTGAAGACCGTTCTCCTCCGCGGCTGGTATTTCGGAGATCCACGACTCGGCTATCCGACGGGTGCAAACCTGCGCGACTTCCCGTTGGGTGACGGCTGGCATTTCGTTTTTCTTCGCATCTTCTCGATCGCGAGCCACGACTGGGCGTTGGCGATGAACGTCATGTACGTCGGGACCTTCCTGCTCGTCGCGGCGAGCGCGTACATCGCCTTGCGGTGTTTGCGCACGCGACCAAGCGTGGCCGCGAGCGGCGCCGTCCTGACGGCGCTTCTGCCGTATCACTTCGCGCGAAATGAGATGCATTTCTTTCTGTCGGACTACTCGGCCATCCCGCTCGTCGTCGCGCTCGCGGTCGCGCAGATCTCCGGCGAACCATGGTTGCGCATCGGGCATCGCAGTCCCGCGATGCGAAGACAGTCGTTCGCCGCCATCGGGATCGTGGTATGGGCGGGCGCCACCGGGACCTACTACGCGGTCTTGTCAGCCGTACTGCTCGCACTCACGGGCGCGATCGCAGGCCTCGTTCGGCGGCGCGCCGAGCCAGTGGTTGCCGGCGTTTTCCTCGCGTTGGTCATCGCGCTCGTTCTCGGGGCACAACTCGTACCCACGTTTGTCAATGACGCTCAGCACGGACGAGACCATGCCTTCGATCGCACGCTGAACGAAAACGACGACTTCTCGTTGCGACCGCTTTCGCTTGTTGCGCCTATACCCGAGTATCGGATACGTGCTCTTGGCGCACCCGAGCGCGCGTACGAGACGGTGCGTAATCCCTCAGAGAGCGGTCAAGGGCTCGGTCTCGTAGCGGCGGCCGGAGTTGTAGGTCTGCTCGCATGTGCGGGCGCAACGCTCGTCGGCGGCCGAGGCCTGCGCCACGCGGAAGATCGTTCCCTTGCGCTACTCGCAGTCACCGCATTGGCGTTGGGTATCACTGCGGGGGGTGACGCCCTCCTCGGCGTCGCCGGGTTCACCGAGATTCGCGCCTGGAATCGCATTTCGGTGTTCATCGCGTTCATCGGCGTCGCTGCTACTGCCCGAGCTTTCGATCGCCTGGTCTCGCGACGTCTTCTTGCGCCGCTGACCATTGTCGCGATCCTCGTCGTCGCGACGACGGCAGCGATCTTCGATCAGACGTCCGGCGCGGACATCCCGCCGTATCGTCGAACCCAAACGCAGTTCTCTACCGACGGAACCTTCGTCGGCGACATCGAACGGGCGGTCGGCCCGACCGCAGCCATCTTGCAATTGCCGTACACGCTGTATCCCGAATCGCTACCGGTTTCACACATGTTGGAGTATGCGCACCTGAGCGGATATCTCCATTCGGACACGCTTCGCTGGAGCTACGGAGCCGTGAAAGGGCGGCCGGGTTGGCAGGACGGTCAGCTCGGCGTCCCACTGCCTGACCAGCTGCGGCGCGCGCGGGCAGCGGGGTTCGTAGCGGTCTGGGTCGACCGGCTCGGCTACGACGATCGCGGCGCCTCGATCCAGCGTGCGCTCAGTCGATGCCTCGGTCCGCCGATCATCACTGAACGCGGGGGCCTCCGAGTGCTCTACGACCTACGCGGCAATCCCAGCTGCTGAACTCCCCTGACTCCGGCTGCGCGGCATTCGCTCGCGTCACGGCACGGCGATGAGGCGGCGAGCCGGAAGCACCGCGTAATAGCCGTTCGCGCGAACCACTCGATAGGAAATGTGGGCGGCCGCGAGCTTGTGGAGGAGCCAGCCGTCGCGACTGTCCGAACCGTGCGTGTCGAACACGTACGCGGGATTCGAGCTCACGATCGACCTGACGTAGGGGAGGTAGCGAACGCCGACTTGTCCCGGAAGTGGACTCGCGATCACGTGCTCCGACGATTCGTACGTCATTCGGATCCCGATCCAATAGTTGGCGATCGCGGTGTGGTAGCCGGCTCGCTCGAGTACCTGCGTGATGGGAACGATGCTCGCGGCGATCGGACGTTCGAGCTCATGCTGGCTTCGTGCGAAGGCGACGCCGGACAGCGTGACGAACACGACGACGAGTGCCGCGCTCCATCGGTTCGTGAGTACGCGGCACAGCACGAGCGGGAGCATCGCGGCGATGAAGTATGTGTACCGCCCTTCGCTGAGCAGCCATGTGGGCGGAAAGAACGCGAAGATGAACGGGGCGAAGACCATCAGGACGAGGTCGATCGACCAGCTCCGAAGCGCGCGCCAGGCACAGAAGACAAGCGCGATGAGCGCCCCCGCGTACAGGGCGCGCCCGACGGGCTGGCTCCAGTACCAGAGGCCGGTGTGAGGCTGACGAAGCCCGAGAGCGAAGGGTAAGCCCGTCTGCCAGAAGAACCGAAAGCGACTCCAGTAGGTGCTCGAGCCGCGCAGACCCGGCAACACGCGCCTCGACGCAAAACCGCTCTGAACGTTCGCGATGAGCCAGACCGAACTGCCGATCGCTGTCGCAGTGATGGCGACGGCGATCTTGCGTGGATGCCGCCAGTGGCCGCGTAGTACCAGCCAGACCGCGGCGGGTATCACGAAGTACAGGATGTTGGGACTCGCCCACCAGCCCAACCCCGCCGAGAGCCCCAGGCCGATCCAATGCCTTACGGATCGGGGGTCGGCGTCAATGTTGACGGCCATCAAGATGGTGGACAACCCGAGCACAGCGGACAAGGGATAGAAGCCGCGCTCCTGTGTCCCGAAGTACACAAGCGCGAGTGGCCACCACAACACCAGGATTCCACCGGCAACGGCGACGATCGGCGCGTACATATGGCGTGCGATCCGCCACGTCAGCCCCGCCATCGCGAGTGACAACAGGACGCTTGCCGATCGCAGCCCGAGGATCGTGGCGCCGAAGACCGCGACGAAGGGTGCGACGAGGATCGCTTCGAGCGAGCCTCCGTACGACTGTCCCCAATAGAAGGCGCCCAACTCCCGATGTCGGACGATATGCAGTGCCATCAGGCCGACGATGTCCTCGTCGCTCGATGGAGACCGCCCGAGTGGACCGAGAACAAACCGCAGCCGCAGCACGACCGCACCCACGACGAGCACCCCGAGTACCGCCCACCCGAGGATCCGAGTGGGCGCCGACGCGCGTCGCGGGCGCACCAAGTCCTCGGATCCACCCCCTTCGGGCATCAGGCGCGCAGATCCGACGGTCAACGCATGATGCCTGTGTCGCCGATGGAGTAGCGGCCGGTCAGCCAGGGCACGGTTCCGTCGGCTGACACTCCCCCCACGTCACTCACGAAAATCAATGGTCCGGCGCATCGCCGCCAGTCCGGCCGAGGTGGGAGCCGACGAATTGTTGGCATCGTGGTTCACCTCGCTGCCCTCCGGGAACAGCCACAGTCTGTCGTCCTGTACCTCCGATCAGTCGACCTGGCGTCGAGATGGCAGGAGTGCACTGACGTACAAGACCCGGAGCGGTATGAGCGCAGTGACGGCGGCTGCGATTCCGTACGCCACCTGCAGTCGTTGAGAGTCGCCGTCGTGGCCGGGGAGGAGGCGGGGGAGATCCTCGGCGGGGTGGGTGAAATACAGCGATACCGCGAACAACAAGACAACCAGGAGCGTTGCCGCGACTGCGGCGTCGTGTCCCGGAACAACCTCGATGTCAAGGGCGACGAGTGTCGCTGCGACCAGCAACGCTGCGCCGCAGCCCAGGCTCAGGCATGCCCACCCCGCTCGAGATGTTCCGGCCGCCGACTGCAAGCAGCGTCGCGCCCAGAACAACCCCTGCGATGCCATTGCCGACCATGCTTCCGAAGCCGGCATGGGCGCGCTGCCAGCTGTGAAGACGCCGCAACGCGGTGTCAGTGTGTTCGCGCCTCCACTGCCGACGGTACCGGCGCAAGAGCGCGCCAACAGCCCCGACCACTCCCCCGGCCGCGGCGGCGGTTGCAAGCACCAGTATCAGGGCTTCGCCGAGTCCCATAGCGCAGACACTTTACCGGGCGGCCGTCCGTCACGAGTCCCGCGCGTCGTGGCGGAGACAGAGCACCGCGGCGAGGCCGCCCAGGAGTCGGACACGCCGTTGTTCGGTGGCGATCATGTTGTACTCCTTGATTTCTGTGCCGTCCGGCGACGGTTGTCTACGTCGCAGTGCTCACCCGGGTTATGAATTGTTTTGAGGCTCGTCGATCGATCGTTCAAGCGCGGTGCGAACGTCGGTCATGAGAAGGTCGGCAAAGTCAGAGCGTGCAGCTACGGCGTCGAAGGTCATGTTGTTCGTGTCCATCGTGACAGCGGCTCGGGCCTGACGCGCGATCGGAGCGAAGGCTCTCAGCGCCCAGCGGGGTACGTGGCGAATCTTGCTGTGGCCTCCGCGCAGTTGTTGTGACAGGGCGACCAACTCGTTGAACGTCAGGTTCTGCGGGCCGCCAACTTCGAGAACTTCACCGCGGAGACTCTCGTCGAGAACCGCGCGTTCGACGACGGCAGCAACGTCGACGACGGACACGAAGTTGATCGGGTTCTCACCCCGTCCGAAAACCGGCGCCTTCGAAGTGATTTCGGCCCACATCTCCACAAACGCAGTCGCGCGCACGATCGTCCAGCGGGCGGAGCTCGCCTGCAGGTGCTGCTCGGCGTCGTGCTTTGCGCGGAACAGGTCCATTGGGTTGTCGGCCGACGCGCCGACGACCGACATCATCACGACGTCGGCGCCCGCTTTCGCGGCGACATCGATGAGGTTCGCGTTGCCATCGCGGTCGACCGATGCGGGCGTCACTCGACCGGGTCCCGCGAAGCCATGTACCGCGGACACCACAATGGCCACGCCCTGCATCGCCGTCTCGATACTCCCCCGGTCGCGAACGTCGCCGCGAAAGATCTCGCTCGAGTCGGGTAAGTGGGATGCGCGCCCCGGATCGCGGGTCAGTACGCGCACGTCGAGACCGCGGGCCGCCAACCGCGAGACAACGAGGGCGCCGAGCCGGCCTGTGCCACCCGCGACGAGAATCACCCGCGCACGACCTGATCCCGCACTGCATCATCGACCGTACTCGCGACCGTGTCGACTGGCTCGAGATAAAAGCGGGCAGAGTGCGCGACACCGTCGCGTACTCGGAGCACGATGATGCCGCGCATGTGATGAGCGGTGCCGTCGAGCCGCGTGCCCATCATCTCCCATTCGGACCACACGGTTTCGCCATCGACGGTGAGCCGAAGCACCTCGACCCGAATGTCGGGCACGAACGCGAAGATCTGTTCCCAGTTCCGGCGCACCTGGTCGCGCCCGCGGAAGCTCCGCGCCGGATGCACCGGCGTCTCGTTTTCGTACTCCTCCGCGAAACACGCGACCAGCGCATCGATGTCGCGGTCGTTCGTCGCGTGCGCCAATCGCTCGACCATCGCCTGCGGCTCGTTCATCGGCATCTCCCACAAAGCTGAGATATTCGTTCTAGTGGACTAGAATAAACTCCACTATGGCTCGCCGATCCGACACCGTCAAGCAAAAACGCGCCTACAACACCCGTTCCCGCCAAGAGAAGGCTCTCCAAACCCGCGACAAGATCATCGACGCCGCCGAGGAACGCTTTCTCCGCGATGGCTACCCCACGACGACGATCGCCTCCATCGCCGCCAACGCGAACGTTTCAGCCGACACGATCTACAAGTCATTCGGCGGCAAGCCCGGTCTCGTCCGAGCGATCCGAGCCAAAGCGCTCGAAGGCGGAAGTCGCACACCAGCCGAACAGAGATCCGACGAGCTCCACACACGCGACCTCAGCGGCCGCGAGATCATCGCAGCCTGGGGCGCACTGACCGCGGAGATCGCGCCGCGCGTCGCTCCCATCCTTCTCCTCATCCGCGCCGCTGCCGCCGCCGACCCCGAAGTGCTGACGCTGCTCCAAGAGATGGACGCGGACCGCCTCCGTCGCATGACCGTCAACGCCCGTCGACTACGCGACGCTGGCCACCTGCGCCGAGAGGTCACGCTCACCCAAGCGGCAGACATCCTGTGGACTTACAGCGCGCCCGAGCTATACGAGTTACTCGTCCTCCGCCGCGGCTGGCCGCGCAAACGCTACGGCCATTTCATCGCCGACGCGATGATCATCGCACTTCTCGACCACGACCAAGAAGACCGTCACCACGTCACGACATGAACCATCCGCACACCGGCGCGCATGTGCCCTACTCAACCCGGACACAAAGCTCGAGACCGATCGCTGACGATGCTGTCCCCGAACGCGGATCAGGGCGTTCGTGTCTTCCGGCCGATCAGCACTTCAGCGATGCCACTGAGCCCCGCGTTCTGGGCGTTCCGCACCACTGTGCACGCTCTCTGCCGGACTCACGTCTGGTGTATCGCTCGCTCCGTTGACCTTCGGGTTCTCTGCCCAAGGTTCATCTCGAAAACGACGGAACCCGTGTCGTTCGAGTCTTCGATCCCGTACTCAACGAGGCGCGCGTCAGATCCGAGGTACGTCGTGCGAGCTAGGTGACGGTGTTGAGTAGTCGGCGTGGGTCGACGCCGTCGACGTAACCGATAAAGGGCGGGTAGATGCTGTAGCCGAGGAGCTCTTGGACTCGGCGAGGGAGGGTTGCGGCGACGGCGGGCGGAATCGCGAGCGACATGTTCTCGATTTGACGGATCCACGGCTCGCAGTATTGGGGTGTGATTGCCAGGCGCGTGCTCGCAGTGCAGTTGGCGCCGCCACGGTGCAAAGTGGTCCCGAGAAACACGACGACTGATCCCGGGGTCATCTCGATCGTCCGGACACGCGGGTCGTCGGCGTCGCAGCTCGGCGAGTCCCACGTGTGACTGCCGGGAAGGATTTGGGTCGCGCCATTGTCGGCGGTGAACTCGTCGATCGCCCAGATCGCAGACACGCCGAGCGCGGCGCGAGGTCGCGGCATCGCGCAGTACGCGTCGTCGGCGTGGAGCAACTGTGCTGTCTCGCCGGGATGCACGTTGATGGCGATGTTGGCCGAGAGTAGATACGCGGGGTGCAAGCACGCGTCGAGGATCGCGAGCACGCGTGGGTGTTCCACGAGGGCTGCAACCGCGGGCGCCTTGCGTAGCAGCGCGTAGAGGCGTTGTGAACGAAAGCCTTCGAAGTCGTTGCGCCCGAAGGGAGCGCTGTCGAGGTACGGCGCGAGTTGGTCTTTGATCTGGCCGATCGTGTTGGCGCCGGCGAGATCCGGCACGACAACGTAACCATCGGCCCGGAGCCGGGCGATCTCCTCTGACACGTTCGGAAGACTATTCCCGAAGGATCTCTCGGCGATCTCCCTCAAGGTCGGTACTCGAGACGAATCCGACACCTCCGCTACCGATCGGCGCACACCACCGCGCGTCGCGTCCGATCCGGCGACATTGGGAATGCCCTTGGAAGCGACCGCTTCGACAAGCGAGCTCCGCCACTCGCTAGTGCTGTGGCCCCCGGGGTCGGTCAGCGCTTGGTGCGGATCGGAGAACGTTGAGGCGCTCGTCCCAATACGTCAACTCGTCCGACAGCGCCAGGGGCACGCTGCGGGCCAAGCGCTCGTGCACGGTGGGATCGATGAAGCGAAGCAGCATCTCATCGCCGCTGACGGGTTCGCCCGTCCTAGCCCTTGCAAGTCGGTCGAGCGCCAGCACTCCGGCCGTTCCCGATCCGGGGTCGATCGTCGCGAACGCGGCCAGCAACTGAGCGGCGCGGTCCGAGCGCTGCTCCTCGAGTGCCAGCCAGGCGAACGCCACGATGAACTGGGACTCGTCGTAGATCTGAGATCCCAGCGGATGCCAACGCGCGAGTTCCACGATCTCCGCCGCGCGCCGTTCGATCGGGGCGTCCATCGCGACGGCCGCGGCAACGGCCACCCGGAGCTGGGAGTAGTGCGACACTCCCAGCGCACGCGCTTCGGTCAGTTCGGGGCCGCGCGGGAGGCCTCCGGTGTACTCCATCCACAGCAGATGAGCCAGCGCCGCGTCGTACGCACCCGAACCCGGTGCCGCCCATCGCAACGCAAGGCGTGCGGCTTCGTGGGCGCGGACGAAGTCCGGGACCGAGAGCAATGCCATCGAGCGCGCCACAACGATGAGCGCCGTGCCGGAGTCGTGCGACCGGTCGACGGTCTCGAGCAGCGCGGGGATCAATGTGTCGGTCTCGACGATCACGGCGGCGGGATCGGCGACGGCCGACCCCATCAGTCGGTACGCGTCGAAGAGCCGCCGGCTCGGATCGTCGTCCGGCAGATCGGCGAGCGCGTCGATCGCCGTCTGCACCATGTCGCCCAGCTGGAACGTAAATGTTTGGAGCCACATCTGCGCGACCCACAACGCAGTTCGCGCGCTGAGGCTCAGGGCGGCGTGACGCGATCGGAGCTCGCGGACTTCGGCGAGCATCTGGTGGTGCACGCCCGGCTGGTCGGGTGAGGTCGCCGACACGTAGATGAATGCGGCGGACTCGATGCGTTCCGACCGATGGGCAATCGACGCGGCCGATCGTCGGGTCGTTGCCTCGAGCGCGTTGCGCTCGTTCCAATCGCAGTACGCCTCGCTGAAGGCGGTGTAGTCGCGAGCGATCTCCTCGTGATCGGGGACCAGGGCCGCTTCGAGGGCGAGATGCGCGGCCTCCACTTCCCCGTTGCGCGCGAGTTGCGCGCGGCCGAAGAGGCGCATCGACTCGAGCATCCGGAAACCGCGCGTCGTGCGACCACCGACGACGCCGTGGATCAACGATTTGCCGAGGAGCGATTCGAGGCGGTCCGCCGCCGCCAGCCGGTCGAGTCCGAGCAGACGAGCAGCCGTTTCCAAGGTGACGGGGCCTGCGCACACCGCGAGCGTTCGGAAAGCCTGTTGCTCTTCGGGACCGAGCAGGTCGTACGACCAGGCGATCGCAGCCTCGAGACTCTGCTGACGCGGGTCGCGCCGGCGCAGGCCGACGAGCAGTCGGAACCGCTCGTCGAGGTTCGACAGCATCTGAGCCGGCGTCAGCGTTCTGATGCGCGCCGCCGCGAGCTCGATCGCGAGTGGGAGCCCGTCGAGTCTGGTGACGATCGCGGTAATCGTGGC
>JBEPUZ010000159.1:0-11035 GCA_041691275.1 Actinomycetota bacterium
GAGACAGCCACACCGCCAGCCTCGACGACGTGTTCCTCACACTCACCGCTGCCGCCGCCAACCCGGACGCCACGAACACGGAGACCTTCGATGTCTGATCTCGCCCTCCCCACCGCGGTCTCTTCCATCGAACGCCGGCCCACCCTCGGAGTCGCGCGCATGATGGTCACGCGCGCGCTGCGGCTGTCGTTGCGCAACATCGACGGGCTGATCACCGCGCTCGCGCTGCCGGTCCTGATGATGTTGATGTTCGTCTACCTGTTCGGTGGCGCGATCGACACCGGCACGAACTACGTCAACTACGTGGTACCCGGCGTCGTGCTCGTGTGCATCGGCTTCGGCGCGGCCACGACCGCCGTCAGCGTCGCGTCGGATCTCACGGGCGGCATCATCGACCGTTTTCGATCGATCGACGTGCGGGGCGAGAGTCTCATCAACGGTCACGTCGTCGCGAGTGTCGTCCGCAACCTGCTGTCGACCGCCCTCGTGTTCGCGGTCGCGTTCGTGATCGGGTTCCGTTCGCACGCGAACTTCGCGCAGTGGATCGGCGCGCTGGGGATCCTCGCCCTCTTCGTGCTCGCCTTCTCCTGGCTGGCCGCCGCAATCGGGATCCTCGCCCGATCGGCCGAGTCGGCGAACGGGATGACCTTCCTCGTCAGCTTCCTGCCGTACCCGAGCAGCGCGTTCGTACCGATCAAGAGCATGCCTTCGTGGCTCCAGGGCATCGCCCGGAACCAACCGGTGACACCCGTCATCGACTCGGTGCGCGCCCTCCTCCTGGGCGGGCACGCCGGGGCGAGCGTGGGCCACGCGATCGTGTGGAGCCTCGCCGTGCTCGCGGGGCGGTGGTGCTCGCCGGCGCGGCCTTCCGCGTGCGTACCCGTTGACCCGTTCGGTCGCGCCAATCCGCCCGGGCGTCGGTAACGTCGGCTCATGACCGAGGTCGAGGTTTTCGTCGATCCGAGCTGTCCGTGGGCCTGGATCACTTCCCGCTGGATCGTGGAAGTCGCGCCGAGCCGAGATCTCACGGTGACGTGGCGGTCGTACTGCCTCGAGATCCGCGACGACTACGGCGTCGTCCCGACCATGCCCGACGACCTCCGCGAAGTCGCAATCGCCGCGCACGCGCTGTCGCACCGGATGCTGCGGATTATGGAGGCCGCGCGAGCCGCGGGCGGCGAGGGCGACGTCGACGCGCTCTACACCGAGTGGGGACGCACCTTCTTCGATCGCAGGACCGACCGCGTCGACGCGTTTCTCGGGCATTGCCTCGCGAACTGCGACCTCGACGCCGGGCTCGTGCGTGCCGCGGACGACGAGCAGTGGGACACGCCGATCGTCGAAGCCATGGAGGTCGCGTACGCGTTCGGCGGCCCCAAGACCCAGACCCCCACCATCGTCGTGCACACGGATCCGCCGCACGGCTTCAAGGGACCGGTGATGGCGCCGGCCCCGACAGGAGACGCGGCGCTCCGCATGTGGGACGCGGTCAACGTGTTGGCCGCCGACCCCGGGTTCTTCGAGATCACTCGACCGCGTGCCAACCGCCCCCGTCCCCCGGCCGCTCCGTAATCCTCTCGGGAACCCGACAGGGCTCACCGTCGAGGGTGTGTTACCAACCCTCGGCGCCAAGGCCCAGATGTGTGCCCGCGGACGCCCTACTCAGGGAATTGCGCCTTGCTCGGGGAATTCATGGTGTGGTCGACTCGGTCGATGGGGAGGACGACAGCAACGGATAAGGCGCGGCGGCACCGGTCACTGCTCGTGGTCGCGGGTGTCGTGCTGATGCTCGCCACTGCGTGCCGGCCCTCGTGGCCGTCGCCGCCCGGCCACCCGCAACCGCGCCCAACGCTGATCCCGTGTTCCCAAGCCGCGGTACGCGTCACCGTGACCGTCGACAGCGTGCTCGACCGGTCGTGCACCTACACCGCCGGCTTCGAGATCACCGCGTCGGACGCGACCCTCGACTGCCGCGGCGCGACGGTCGACGGGACCGGGAAGCAGGGCATCGGCATCGAGGTCAGCGCGCCTGTCGACGCCGACGTCTCCGGGATCACGATCCGCAACTGCAACGTGCGCGGGTTTCTCAACAGCATGCGAATCACGCGCGTCGGTTTTCGCACCCTGGCCGAGGGACACGAATACGACCACGGGATCACGGGCACGGTGATCGAGGACAACACGATCGGGGGATCGGGCGGGGTCGGGATCTACGTCGACGGCTATGTGAGTGACGCGACCATCACGCACAACACGATCGCCGGCGCCGGCAGCAGCGGGATCTACCTCGAGACCGGGTCGACCGACAACGTCGTCGACCACAACATCATCCGCGACAACGGTTTCGTCGAGAACGCACCGAGCGGACAGCTGGTGATGTTCGCGGGTACGCAGTTCCGGTTCTGGGGCATCGGCCGCGAGGGCGTCTCGATCGACGGATCCAGGCGCAACCGGGTCGTCGAGAACACCTTCTCGGGCAACGCCGCGGGCGGCGTCTTCCTTTACACGAACTGTGGCGAGAACGTGCACGTCGATCCGGGCGCGTGGCTTCCCCGTCGGTACGGCGCCGACGACAATGTCATCTCGGGCAACTCGTTCACCGGTGGCACCAACGGCGTGTGGGTCGCGTCCCGAATGGGCGAGAGCCTCTTGCCGATGGACTGCAGCGACCCGGCGTACTACTCGAGTGGCGTCACCCGGATCTCACTCGATCGCGCCTCCGGCAACACCGTGCAGGGCAACACCTTCCGCGATGTCGTCTACGGCGTGCGGGTCGAGGACGACGACACCAAGGTCGTCGGCAACCGATTCGTGGGGAGCAACGCGGGTGACTACGCGGTCGTGGCGGGGACGCCCTACCGCACGACGGTATTGAACCGGCCCGTGTCGGGGACGGTCATCACCGCCAACCGCGCGACGATCACCGACAACGCGAGTCCGTATCGCTGGGTCGACGGCCAGACCGCGACGACGTTCAGTGACAATCGGTCGGCGGGAGCCGTCGTGGGATGGTGCCGGAGCATCGATCTCCCGCGCGGGATCTTCGTGTTCGTCCTCGCGGTCGCCGCGGAACCCGTTGGCAGCCCGGTCACGCCGACTCCCCCGCTCACCGTCCCCGTCGTCGGCAAGCAGCCTCCCTGCGCCTGAGGTCTCGCACCTGGGTCTGTTCATTCCACGGAAACGGGGTGTTGAACGCGGTACGAGCGCCGTGACGTTGCGGTGACACCACAAGGTCGGGAATTGACACCATGACGACAAGGGTCGGGCTTCGGTGACAGGCATCTACCACGCGATGCAGGCGGTCGGGGCGGTGGTGTGCGTCGGCTCGTTCGTCTGGTCGTTGCGAACCCGACATCAGCGCCGGGTCTGGCGACACTCGGGTCACAACACCACGGTTGCGGCGGTCGTTTTGGAGCTCGAAGAACACGTGCGCTGCATGGAACGCTCGGCGACGGAACCGAGGTGACGGTCGAGCCTCGGCGCCGGCGGCGCGTCCGCATGGCCGTGTACGGGCCTGCGACCAGCGGGCTGATCGGCCTGATCCTCCTGGTGGGAGGCGTGCTGGGGATCACCCGCGCCCAGCTCGTTGACCCCGCGCCGAGCGGACCAGGACAACCGGCGGCCGCAATCGAAGCCTTCCGACCGCGATGAACATGCGCGTTTCGTAACGATGCGGTGACGCCGCCACGAGATGATCGTGTCCTCCGATCGAGGAACCGACGTGCGTCGAGGAACTGTGCCACCGCGCGCGAGGAACAACGTGCGCGTCGGCCTACCGGGCGTGCGCGCACCACTCGTCGCTCGCCGGCGCATCTGGTGCTCCGGCGCGGTCGCGATCGCCGCGATCGCCGCGTTCGCGACCCTCGGAGCGCATCCGCTCACGACCGGAGAGCGCGACAACCACCAGACCGTCGGTACGCTGCGCCTGCTGGAGCAGGTCAATGTCCTTCGTACCGCGCTCGGCTCGTGGCAGATCTTCATCGGTCCGCACTTCGCCGATCTCGCGGCCACCCCGGCGAAGCCCGATCCCTCCGAGCTCGCCAAGGGTGCGATCCTCGCTCAAGCTCAATCCAACGACGCGCTCGCACTCATCGCCTCACTCGACGCCGAAGGCCTCAGCGCGAACGCCAGGGGCATCAAGCACGCGAACACGGTCTACACGGCGTCGATCACCAAGTTCGCGCCGCTCGACAACGGGGCGTCGCAAGCCGTCATCGCGGCCACCGTCGCCGCGGAGACCACCGCGTTCAACGAGATGATGACCGAGACCGCAACAGCCGAGACGCTGCTCCGTACCCGTGCCGACGACGGGCTGCAGGCGTCGAGCGACCGCCTCGACAGCAGCCGGATCACCTTCCTGGCCGCGAACGGCGTCGTCGCCGCGCTTGCGCTGCTCGGGGCCATCGCATTCGGTCAACGGGCACGGAGCCGGGAGCGGGCCGATCGAACCCGGGCGGAGCGCCAGGCCTTCGACGCGACGATGCACGACGCGTTGGAGATGGCCAAGACGGAGACCGAGGCGTACAACGTCATGCGCCAGGCACTGCGGGAGACGGTCCCGGCCCTTCAGGTGGAGATGCTCGTTGCCGACTCCAGCCGCGCCCACTTCCATCAGATGCTCGACACCCGGGCGGAGGGCGACACTGCAGCCCGTTCCGGTTGCGGCGTCGTCTCGCCCGCCGACTGTCCCGCGACGCGACGCAGCCGGGCGCTCTTCTTCCCGACCAGTCGCGCCCTCAACGCGTGCCCGTACCTAAAGGACCGAGCCTCCGGCGATCTGTCCGCCGCGTGCATACCGATCAACGTGACCGGTCGCGCCTCCGCCGTCGTGCACGCCACGGGTCCGGACGGCACCGCGCCTGCGCGCTCGGACACCTACTACCTGGAGGCGACGTCGCGTCTGGCGGCCGAACGCATCGCGATACTCCGGGCCTTTGAGAAGTCGGAGGCGCAGGCGAGAACCGATCCGCTCACCGGTCTATGGAACCGGCGTAGCTTCGAGAACCGGATCCACGAGCTCCGGCGGGACGGAACCGAGTACACGTTCGCGTACGGCGATCTCGACCACTTCAAGGTCCTCAACGACACGCACGGACACGAAGCCGGTGACCAGGCGTTGCGACTGTTCGCGCGCGTGCTCCGCGACGCGATCCGCCCCGCCGACATCACCGCGCGCTACGGCGGTGAGGAGTTCGTGATCGTGTTGCCGGACTGCCCGGTCGAGACCGCGATCCGCATCCTCGAACGACTCCGAGAACGGCTCGCGCTGACCCTCACGACGGGACGGGTCCCCCCCTTCACGGTCAGCTTCGGGGTCGCGTCATCGGCCGATGCCGACACGTTCGACGAAGTCGTCGCGCTCGCAGATCAGGCACTGTTGACCGCCAAGAAGAGTGGCCGAAACCGTACGATACGGGCGGTCACGGTCGACGAGCCCACCCGGATTCGAGCGCTATAGCGCTTCGACCACCGGCGTCGGCGTCGAGTGCCGTCCCGGGTGTGCGAGGCCGCGCGAGACCCAGTTGCGGCGATCGGCCCAGACGAGCATCGGCGGCAGGATGATCAGCGCGCTCAGCAACGCGATCGTGACGTTCAGGGCCACGAGCTGACCGAAGTCGTGCAGTAGCGGAAGCGACGAGGTCGCGATCACCGCGACGCCGGCGATGGCCGTCAGCGCGGAGACGATGAAGGCTCGGCCCGTCCGCGCCGCGGCGATGTTCATCGCTTCGCGAGGCTGGTAGCCCCGCTCCCGCTCCTCGACGAAGCGCAGCAGGATCAGCGAGGTGAACTCGGTACACACCGCGACGACCAGGGGTCCACCGACGGCGGTCATCGGGCTCAGCTTGAGGTCGAGCGCGTACGCGAACAACGACGATGCGCCGACCGCGATCAGCACGGGCACGAGTGAGAGCAGCGCCCGTACGACGCTGCGTAGTCGGGCACAGAGGAACAAGAACACGAACAGGATCGCGACGTACGTGAGGATCACGCGGTTCGCCTCGAGACTGTCGAGGAGCCCGACACCGACGACCGCGAGCCCGGACGGCGTCGCGTGCACGTTCGCCGGGGGCCGTACCGTGGCCCGGATCTCGCGGACCACTTTGGAACGTGAATCGAGACTGCTCGGTCCGGTGCGGAAGATGACGTTCATCGCCTTGCCGTCCGGCGCGACGGTCGAGAGCTGGATGTCGCGCGGCGCCGTGGTGTACACGCTGCGGACCTGCTGCGGCGTCGGCGTGAGGTGAGTCGCGCCGGGAACGTCACTGAGCTGGCTGACGGCCGTGACGAGCCCCGACGCGGTCAGGAGCGTGTCGGGATACTGCTTCAGCTGCGTACGCGTGAACCGGTCGACGAACGTGATGGTTGGTTGCGTGAACACGTCGCCCGACTGCACGTAGACGCCGAGCTCGCTCGACGAGTGGACCTCGCGGTCGAGCACGTTCAAGTTTTTGATCACCTGCGACTTCTGGTTGACCCACTGGGTCGGGTCCGTCTGCAGAACAAGCTTGCCCTCGACGAGGAGACCGCCCGCGAAGATGATCAGGCTGACAACCGCGAGCGCCGGGGCGCTCCGATCGGAGAGCGACCCGAGCCGGACGGTCAGGCGGCCCAGGAATCCCTCGCTGAAATCGGCGCCCTTCGTGGGCGACTTGTACTCGCGGATGCCGAGGATCGCGAGCGTCCCGATGATGCTGTTCAGACAGATCGCGACCACGCCGATGATGAGCAGCAATCCGAACTCACGCAGCATCGGCACCTTGGCGTAGTGCAACACGGCGAATGCGAAGATCGCGTCGAACGTCACGACGAGAAGTGCCGGCCCGAGATTCCGAGCGGTCTCCTGGATCGGGTGCTCGGCCCGAGCGACTACGACCTCTTCCTCGACGCGCGCGTGCATCTGGATCGCGTAGTCGATGCCGATGCCGAGCATCACCGGCAGCCCGGAGATGGTCACGATCGTGAGCGGGATACCGAGATAGCCGGCAACGCCGAACGCCCATATCACCCCGACGAGGACGATGCCCAGCGGCAGCAGCCGCCAACGGACCCGGAACAACAGCAGCAGGATCACCGCCATGATTGCGATCGCGATCAGCGCGAGCGTCGTCATGCCGCCGGTCAGGTAGTTGTTGAGGTTCTCGAGCAGGGCGGGCGCGCCCGTCGTCACCAGCTGCGCGTGGTCGAAGTGCATCGTGTTCGCCGCGGCGGTGACGAGGTCGGCCGCCTTGCCTTCGTCCTTGATCGATTGATTGCCTTGCAGCCGCACGACCAGCTGGGCGTGACGGGCGTCGGGGAAGAACGGGAGCAGTGGCGTGCGGATTGGCTTCGGGTTGCCGGGCAGCGGGTTGTCGTACAGCAGGAAGTCGATGTACTTCGGATTGGTGAGTACGCGTTGCGCGATCGGGATCGCGTTGATGCGTTGAATGGTTCCCAGGGCCGACGCGCCGCGAGCGGCCTGCCCGGCCTTCGACGGATCGCGCGCGAGGTCGGCTGTGAGAAGCTTGCCCGCGACGCTCTGGGTCACGTCGCCGTTCGGGCCGTTGACGAGCTTGTCGTTCCACTGCATCGCCGTGAGGGGCGTGACGACGTTCAGGACCCGATTCGACGCGTCGATGTCGTGCGCGACCTTCGTCCACTGCGCGATGTCACCGGCGGTGAACAACTCCGCGACGGTGTGACCGGGATCCATCGTGACGAGCGTGATCATCGCCTCGCCACCGAAGAGCTTCTGATACGCGACGTTGTCCTTGTAGACCTGATCGCTCTTGTTCAGATAGTTGCTCTGATCAGTCGAAAACTTCAGCTTGGTCGTGCCGTAGCCGAGCCCGAGAGTGAGGATGCCGCCGACCGCCATCACCACAATCCAGTGCTTGCCCAGATTGAGGCCGAGCCAGGACCAGAACCGCTGCACACGACCCCCGTGATCCGAAGTTGCGGGCGACACTACCGACGCCGGACGGCCGACCATAGGACTTCCGGGCGACTCTTGATCGGCTCTCCGAGGAACTCGATCAGGACGTCATGGCACGACCGGACCGGGACGACGACGCACGAAGGCCGTTCGGCATCGTGGTCGGACGCCTGCGGCAAGTCCTTCGTCTCGAGCTTCCGGCGTTTCAATGGCCACTCCGCGTCCTAGCCTGGCCGCCGGACCGCCGAACTGTTCGCTGGAACGATTCGCACGACGTTCGGAGCACGAATGCAACTCGATGGTGTCGGCATCTGGTCGGGCGGGCTTCGTTACGGAGATCCCGGAGTCATCACAGAAGCCGCGGCCGAGCTCGACGACCTCGGGTACCGCGCCATGTGGATTCCCGACGTCGGCGGCGACGTGCTCGTCGCGGTCGAGACGCTGCTCGCAGCCACGACGCGCATCGACGTGGCGACCGGCATCCTCAACATCTGGATGCACGACCCCGCCGACGTCGCTCGCCGGCGCGCGTCGTGGAGCGACGAGTGGCAGCGGCGATTCGTGCTGGGCCTCGGTGTCAGCCACGCGCCCCTGATCGATCACGAGAACCCCGGGCGCTACAACAAGCCGTTCTCGAAGATGGTCGAGTATCTCGACGATCTCGACGGTGCCGAGCCGCCGTTTCCGGCCGACGCACGTGTGCTCGCGGCGCTCAAGCCGAAGATGCTCGGACTCGCTCGCGATCGCGCGGCGGGGATCCATCCGTACTTCGTTCCGCCCGAGCACGTCGCCCGCGCCCGTGAGGTCGTGGGGCCCGACGCGATGATCGGCGTCGAGCTGGCCGTCGTCCTCGACACCGATCCCGCGACCGCGCGCGCGACCGCGCGCCGGCACACGGCGATCTACGTGACCCTTCCGAACTACACGAACAACCTGCGCGACTTCGGGTTCGGCGACGACGACTTCACCGACAACGGCAGCGACCGGCTAGTCGACGCGATCGTCGCGTGGGGCGACCTCGACGCGATCGTCCGGCGGGTCGACGCGATGCGCGATGCAGGCGCCGATCATGTCTGCGTGCAGGTGATCCGCGCCGACGACGAGCTCCCTCGCTCCGATTGGCGCGAGCTCGCGCCCGCACTCGTCGCGCGGTAGCGGTCGTTCGCCGTGTGCGCCTGGCTCCCGGACGATTTCCGGCACCCGGAGTTCGTCGCGCTGCCGACCGGTCAACATCTGCGACCCATCCGCGAGAGCGACGTCGCAATCGACTACCCGACGGTGATGGCCGCGCGCGACTTCCTGTGGGGGATCTTCGGACCGCCGTGGGGATGGCCCCCGACGACGATGACGTTCGAACAGGATCAGGCCGACCTCGCCCGTCACGAACGCGAGATGCGCGATCACCTCTCGTTCAACTACGCGGTGCTCGACGAGTCCGAGTCGCGTCTGTTCGGGTGCGTCTATGTCGACCCGCCCGAGCGCGCCGGATCGGACGCCGACATCAGCTGGTGGGTCGTCACCCGGCCCGGCGAAGCGCCGCTCGATGCCGTGCTGCTCGACTTCGTGCCCGGTTGGATCGCGGCGGCGTGGCCGTTCGTACAACCCCGGTTCATCGGTCGCGATCTCAGTTGGGCGGAATGGCTCGCGCTCCCCGAGATCGCTCCGCCGACCGGTTGACGGTCACACGTGCGCGAGGACGCGGTCGAGGGGCCGCGGTACCGCGCCAAGATCGAGCGCGTCGACGAGCAATCGCCCGTACCGGATCTTCCGGCCGCCACGAGAACCCATGAACCGTCGGAGTTGCTGCTCGGTGGTCCGCCCTTGTTGCGCGGCCTGTTTCTGCAAGGTGCGGAACGCGCCGAGCTCCCGCTGGGCTTCGACGACCCGCTCGACCTCGGCGGTGCCGAGCGCCCGGATCAGCTCGTCCTCGAGATCGGCAACGCACACGAAGAATCCGAGCGCCTCCATGTCGGCGAAACTCAGATTCGAACCGAGGCCGGCGCGCTCGAGGGCCCGCCGCACCTCGCGCGCCTCGCCTTCGTCGCACAGGCCGGCGAGCTCGACGCCGAGCCCGGCGGGACCAAATCGCTTCAGGAACTTCCGGATGTTCGTGACGCCGTGCATAGCGACGATCTCGACGCGTTCGACCGCCAGGTCCCGGCCCCGTCGGGTCGCGAGCGTCGCGAGGGCCTCCCGGTCGCTGTCGCCTTCGACCAGCACGACCGCGCGCGGCTCCTCCTGCATCGGCCCAGCATCGCAGAACGGCGTCGTAGGCATCGCGCCGGCACTGCCTACGACCGCGACCGCGCCCGCGTGAAAGTCGAACGCGCTTGCGGGCTGGCGCACCGGGCCGGCGCGGGCGAAAGTAAGACATGACCCGTTTCGTCAAGACCCGCACGACGCTCGGCGTTCGTGACGTCCCGGCCTCGATCGACTTCTACGAGCGAGCGGTCGGCTTCACGACCATCCACACCATGGGGAATCCTCCGACGTTCGCAATGATCGGCAACGGCGATGCCCGTCTGGGCTTGGGCCGGGTCGAGACTCCCGCAGTTGCCGATTTCGCGTGCTGTTACATCGACGTCGAAGGGGTCGAAGAGCTCCATCAGCGCTGTGTCGAGGCCGGCGCGACCATCACCAACCCGCTCACCCGTCAACCGTGGGGCAACTACGACTTCGTTGTGGCCGATCCCGACGGGCATCAGATCGCGTTCGGAGAGATCCCGGCCAAAGACGGCTGATCGACTCGGCCCGGTTCCGGCCGGGCGCCGTTTAGAACCCGACGGTGTGCGGTACGGCCGTCTCGTCAACGAAGCACGACGAGCGGAACGAGCACCGATGTACATCGGCTTTGGAACAGTGGTCTTCATCTTGATCGTCGTCCTGATCATCTACTTCGCCCGTCGCGCGTAAGCGCGACGGCGGCGACAGACCGCGGCCACAACGACGACTCAATCGTCGCGCTCACTCGTCGCAATTGTCAGCGGTCGGCTCGGCTGCGGAACCCTTCGAAGTAACGGCGCACCCGCCCGACCGGCGATCCCGGTCGGTTCGACCCGAAGCGCGTCGGTTCGACGGTGGGCGGCGGCGCGGACGGCGGCTTGATCCCGAGGTCACGTAGAC
>JBEPUZ010000160.1:0-11026 GCA_041691275.1 Actinomycetota bacterium
TCCGGCCCGTCTCCTTCCGGTTCGTCGACGGCGATGTCGGTGCGCCACACCCGTCCGTCACGGTCTCGTCCGATGATGTGCGTGGGCACCACGAGATCGCCGGATCCCGTGAACGGCAGCGCGCCGACCGCTCTCGGTCCGGCGCCCGCTGCTACTCCGTCTCCGCTGACCGTGTGTTCGATCGTCGCGAGGAACGCGACCGCGTCGGCCGGGGTCACGACTGCGGCAGTTCCCGACGTGACGAATCCCCGGTCTCCGTCGATCCACGCGAACCCGTTCGCCGAATACGCGTCGAGCAGCTCGACCCGGTGGTCGACTGCGGTGCTGCGCGCCTGCAGGCGGGCGGCGCGCAGGGTGACGTCGGAGGTGGTCATTCCCGGGTGCCCGTGATGAGTTGGGCCGCGCCGAGTCCCAGCGCGCACCGGCTCACGTCGACGATACCGGCATCGACGACGAGGCCGAGCAACTCGGGCAACGGCGGAAGGTACGCGGTCGACGCGGGGAGGTAGCGGTAGGCGGCGCGGTCGGAGAACAGGCCGCCGACGAACGGAACGACGCGCCGGAACCACACGCCGTGCCCGAAGCGGACGAGTGGACTCGACGGCTCGGCCACGTCGAGCAGTGCGACCCGGCCACCGGTACGGACGACCCGGGCGCATTCGGCCAGGACCGGTGCGAGCGCGGCGAAGTTACGCAAGGCGAATCCACAGGTGAGTCCGTCGAACGCGGCGTCGGGGAACGGGAGGCGCAGGGCGTCGGCCCGAACGAGCGGGGCGGTGGTCCGCGCCGCGTGCAGCATCCCGGCCGAGAAGTCGACACCGACGGGCCGCAGGCCGGCGTCGGTCAACGTGCGGCAGAGATCGCCGGTGCCGCACGCAAGATCGAGCACTCGCGACTCGCGCGCGAGTGCGAGCGTCTCGACCGCCTTGTTGCGCCAGCCCACATCCATGCGGAAAGTGAGCACCCGGTTCAGCGCGTCGTAACGGGGCGCGATCCGGTCGAACATCTCCTCGACGACGCGGGGTTTGTCGTCGAGGGCGGGAAGATCGCGGTTCGCGTCGACCGGGCCCGGACTCATGTCGGCCAGCTCTCGAGCCGGCTCTCGGCCGCGACATTGACCGCCGCGAGCTCGATGTCCTCGCCGACCGATTCGAGGTGCTCCTGCGCGACCTCGAGCAACACGCGCCGGAAGTGATGTGCGACGAGGGTGGTGACGGCGGGCAGCAGAAGGCGGAATGCCTCGACGAGCCGTTCCGCCTTCTCGTCGTCAGGGAGATCCGACGCGCGCAGGGGTGCCCGCACGTACTGGTCGAACAAGCCGACGGCCGTCTCTGCGATCTCGCGCGTCTTCTCGTGGTGCTCCTGCGCGAGCGCGAGCAGATCGGGGAGCGGCAAACCCTGCTCCAGCAGTCGCATGCCCTGCTGGACTACTGCGATGTCGGCGGTCGTGTAACGGGCCTCGCCGTCGCGGACGCGTGCGACCAGAAGGTTCTCGCGCACCACGGCTTCCAACAGCACGACCGGAACCTGGGAGCGCTTCGCGAGCTCGCCGATCGTGAGGAATTCCTCCGGGGCTTCCGCGTCGGCGCGGGCGACCGCGGCTGCGAGCGGCGCGTCGGTGGGGTCGAGGTCGCCGTCGAGGATGCGACCGATCAGCGCGAGCGTGAGGCCACGGCTGCGCAGTTCCCGGATCCGGCTCAGGCGTTCCAGGTGCTCGGGCCCGTACCAGCCGACGCGACCGGAATGTTCCGGCGGCGAGAGGAGCCGGCGCTTTTGGTAGAAGCGGACGGTGTCGACCGAGAGCTCGGCCCGCCGGGCCAGGTCTTCGACCCGCCATCTCTCTTTAGGTGGCCGCGCTTCAGATGGCCGCGCTTCAGATGGCCGCGCTTCAGATGGCAGGGCTTCCGAGCGCTGTTCGTCCGTGCCGGTGCTCACGACAACGGATTCTAGGAGTGTTCACTCCCAAGGTTCTCACCGGCCCGGGTCGGCCGCCCGGACGCCCGCGAACGGCCTAGGTGCTACGCCAGACGGGGGCGCGCTTCTCCGCGAAGGCGGTCGCACCTTCGATCGCGTCGCCGGACTCGAAGACGGGCATCATCAACTCGAGCGTGCGTTTCCAGCCCGCTTCCTCGGAGATCTCCCCGGCCTCCCGGACCAGTTGGCGGGAGGCGCGGACCGCGATTGGGGAGTTCTCGCCGATCCGCTCCGCGAGCGCGATTGCCTCGTCGACGACTCGATCTGCGGGGACAACCCGGTTCACGAGGCCCAGCTGGAGCGCCCGCGGCGCGTCGATGGGATCGCCCGTCATCGCGAACTCGAGGGCGATCGCGAGCGGCACCCGCTTGGGCAGCCGGATCAGACCACCGGCGGCCGCAATGAGTCCCCGCTTCACCTCGGGGATGCCGAAGCGGGCGGTCTCGGCCGCGACGACGAGGTCGCACGACAACACGATCTCGAAGCCGCCGGCCAGCGCGGGTCCGTTTACCGCGGCGATCAGCGGCTTGGGGAAGTTGCGGGTGACGATGCCGGCGAAACCACCCTTGCCCCGGGCGATGTCGTTCGCGCCGCCGCCGGCCACGACCTTCAGGTCGGCGCCGGCGCAGAACACCTCGCCGCGGCCCGTCAACACGACGGCGCGCAGTGCCGGGTCGGCTTCGATCTCGTCGAAGAGACCAGCCATCGTCTGGCTCACCTCGGGACTCACCGCGTTGCGCGCTTCGGGACGATTCAGCGTGACCAGTGCGATGGGTCCGCGTCGTTCGAGCTCTACGACTGCCATGGCGTCGACCCTAACCCGCGAGCGGCGAACCCGGCTCGGGGTCGACGGCGGGATCGAGGGCACTGGTGATGCCCGGTCGCACGACGCGCGTCACGATCAGCACGACGGCCATGATTGCGGCGCCTCCGAAGGTCGTGGCGCGTAGGCCGATCCCGTCGGCGACCTTGCCCTGGATGATCGCGCCGAGCGGGTAGAGCGAACCGAGGATCATCGTGTTCACCGCCAAGACGCGACCCCGGATGCTCGCGGGCGCACGCAGTTGCGCGATGGTCGAGAAGGTCGACAGCGCGCCGAGGTAGAGCGCGCCGACGACGAACAGCGCCAGGGCCGACAGCGCGAGATCGGGGGCGTACGCGTAGGCCGCGAGCGCGACCGGGAGCGTCGCCATCACACCGACCAACAGCCGGCGCGGACCGAAGCGCTGGACGAACGTGCCGAGCAGCAGCGCCATGCCGACCGCGCCAATGCCCTGGGCGGTGATCAGGACCGAGGTTCCGAGTCCTTTGTTGTGCAGGACGTCGACGGCCATGGCGGGTACCAATGCGATGAACGGCGCGGCGAGAAAGGTGTTGAGGCACATCGCGGCCGCGTTGATGCGCAGCCCGCGCTCGTGGCGTACGAACCGGAATCCCTCGACGATCGATCCCAAGAGCTTCTGACTGCGCGCGTGCGCGCTCGGGGCGGGCAGCGCCAGCGTGATGAGCACTGCGACTACTGCGAAGAAGCTCGCGGCATTCACGGCCTCGGCCCACGCGTAGCCGCCCGCGGCGATCACGATGCCGGCGAGCGCGGGACCGACGACGCGCCCGAGGTTGTACTGCGCCGACGACAGCGCGATCGCGCCGGGAAGATCGTCGACCGGAACGAGGTCGGGAAGGATCGCCTGGAACGCGGGGAACCCGAGCCCGGCGCAGATCCCGTTCCCGAACACGATGAGCGTGAGGATCGGCGGGGTCGGATGTCCGGTTGCGAAGAGGATCGTGAGCACCGCGGCGAGCGCGGCCTGCACGATCGTTGTCGACATCAGCAGGAGCTTGCGGGGGACGCGGTCGGCCAGCGCGCCGCCGAGGGGGCCGAAGAGCGCGATCGGAACGAATCCAGCGGCGGCGATGGTGCCCGTCCACGCCGCTTCGTGCGTCAGGTTCTGCACGTAGAGACCGAGCGCGAGCGCCTCCATCCAGGTACCGATGTTCGACACGAACGCGCCGCTCCACAGCCGTGCGTACGCGGAGTGACGGAGGGGAGCGAAGGCGTCGAAGCGAAGCCGTGGCGGCGTCGGCGTGATGTCGACGATCGGTTCGACCACGCGGACTACCGGTTGCGCCACTCAGGCGCGCGCTTCGCGAGGAACGCGGTCATGCCTTCGCGGGCGTCGTCGGCCTGGGCGTTGTCGACCATCACCGGTTGCGCGATCTCGTAGGCCGCGCGCTCCGGCAACTGGTCCTGCGCGTAGAACGCGCGCTTCCCGAGCGCGAGCACGTACGGGCTCGCGGTCGCGATGCGTCGCGCGAGGTCCGTCACCTCGGCGTCGAGCCGGTCCGGAGGCACGACCCGGTTGACCAGTCCCCATTCGAGCGCGGTCGGGGCGTCGATCATCTCGCCGGTGAACAACATCTCGAGCGCGCGCTTGCGTCCGATCGATCGCGCCACGGGCACCATCGGCGTCGAGCAGAACAGCCCGATGTTCACGCCGGGTGTGGCGAAGCGGGCGTCGTCGGCGGCGACCGCGAGATCGCACGCGGCGACGAGCTGGCATCCGGCTGCAGTCGCGACGCCGTGGACCCTGGCGATCACCGGTTGTGGGAGCTCCTGCACGCGGGTCATGAGCCGCACGCAGGTCGAGAACAGGTCTTCGTAGAACGCGGGGTCGCGGTTGGCGGTCATCTCGGCGAGGTCGTGCCCGGCCGAGAACACGGGCCCGCGTCCCTCGATGATCAACACCCTTGCCTCGTCGTCGTTCGCGACGGTGTCGAGCGCGCCCAGCATCTCGGTCATGAGCCCGTGCGACAGCGCGTTGCGCCGATCGGGCCGGTCCATGACGAGCCGGACGATCCCGTCGTCGTGAACGAGCTCGACGTGCGTTTCGGCGCTGGAGCCGGGAGGGGGCGTCACGGTTCAAGGCTACGGGGAAATTCCAGGACTCCGACTCGCTCGACCGACGACAAGGCCCGAGCTCCGGAGCGGGTCAGTGATCGTGCGATTCGAGCCAGGCGGCTTCGGCCTCGCCCATCGGCGTGGACGGATCGCCGTCGACGAAGGGCCAAAGCTCGAAGGCGATGCGGCGCCAGTTGCGTTTCGCCCGGAGCTGACCCAGCACCGCGTGCAGGCCCAGATTGATGCGTTGGGTCACGACGAACGCGGGCGGCACGTTCGACGACTTCGCCACGTGCGCGTACGGGCTCGACACGTCGAACATGCGCCGCACCGTCTCCGACGCGTACTCGGGCGTGAATGCGATCTCGCGATCCTCGAGCACGAACTCGTAGAAGTGCCCGAAGTAGGCGCGCACGTCGTCGTCGGAGATCGTGGAGGGCTTCAGCACGTCGTTCGCTTCGAGGATGTGGCGGAACTTGGGCACGTCGTGGTCGATGACGAACGCCTCGATCAGCGACTGGAACAGGTGTACTTCCGCCGGCGTGTACCGCTTCACGAGCCCGAAGTCGAGGAACGTGACCTTCCCGCCGGGGCGGAAGAGATAGTTGCCGGGATGCGGATCGCCGTTGAACGACTGCAGGCGATAGATGCTTCGGAAGACGAAACGGAAGATGGCCTCGGCTGCGGCGTTGCGCTCGTCCTGATCCCACGTCGTCGCCTCCGCGAAGCGGGCGCCGATGGCGAGTTCGGTCGTGAGCACCCGCTTGGTCGAGAGCTCGTCGACGACGCGCGGGACGTGGATGAACGGGTGCTCGGCGTACCAGTCGGCGAAGAGGCGTTGGTTGTCGGCCTCGATGCAGTAGTCGAGCTCCTCGACGAGGCGGGCCCGCAGCTCCTCGACCAGCGGCCCGTGCTCGAAGCCCGGAAAGAGCAACCCGAGCGCGCGGAAGATCACGTCGGTGTTCAAGAGGTCGGCGCGGATGGCCTCGTCGATGCCGGGATACTGGACCTTGACCGCGACGTGCAGACCGGTGTGCGTCACCGCGCGGTGGACCTGCCCGATCGACGCGGCCGCGATCGGGATCGGGTCCCATTGCGCGAACAGCTGGTCGGGTGCGTCGCCGAGCTGTTCGCGCACGATCTGCGCGCTGAGCTCGGGAGCCATGGGCGGGGCGTCCTGTTGCAGCGAGGCGAGCGCGTCGCGCATCGGTCCGGGGAGCCCGTCGTCGAGATAGCTGGCCATCTGGCCGAGCTTCATCAACGCACCCTTCAGCTGGCCGAGCGCGTTCGCCACGTCGGCCGCCGTTCGCATCTGGTTCTCGAGGTCGAGCTCGGTGCGCCGTTCCGGCGTGGCCCCGACCCGGCGGGCGGTGTGGATCGCCTGGCGGGTCCCGGCCCGCAACCCGATCGCGGCCAGTCGCCCGTTGCGCGTCAGCAGCGAGTTGTGCAGGAAGTCGCGATGCAGGAGCTCGGGCCGGCGGCGCGCGGCCCGCACGGCGACGACGACCGCGACCGTGACCACGATCGACGCCCCGATCGACTCGGCGGTGGTGGCCTTGCGCACGTGGCGACCGTAGCTGCCGGTCAGTACACTTGACCGCTCGGTCAAGTTTTGAGAGGAGCCTCCGTTGGCGACGGACGAGCAGCGTGTGACCCAACTGTGCGACGAGCTCTTGGCGAAGCTCGACCCCAAGTCGACGCCGCCCGAGGAGTTCCTCGGCGCGCAGTACGACCTCGGGCTCGCGTGGGTGCACTTCGCCGAAGGCTTCGGCGGACTCGGGCTCTCGCCCAAGTTGCAGAACACGATCAACAGCAAGCTCTACGCCGCGGGGGCGCCGATTGCCTACGGCCGCAACCCGATCGGTACCGGGATGTGCGCGCCGACGATCGTCACGCACGGTTCCGACGAGCAGAAGACGCGCTACCTGCGTCCGCTGTTCACAGGCGAAGAGATCTGGTGCCAAATGTTCAGTGAGCCCGGCGCCGGTTCCGACGTCGCCGGATTGTCGACGCGCGCGATCCGCGACGGCGACGAGTGGATCGTCAACGGGCAGAAGGTGTGGACGACGCTCGCGCACGTGTCGAGCTTCGGCATCGTGCTCGTACGCACCGATCCGGAACAGGTGAAGCACAAGGGCATGACGATGTTCGTCCTCGACATGCACGCGCCCGGCGTCGAGGTGCGGCCGCTCGTACAGGCGACCGGCGAAGCGGAGTTCAACGAGGTCTACGTGACCGACGTTCGCATCGCCGACAGCGAGCGCCTCGGCGATGTCGGCGAAGGTTGGGGAGTGTCTCTCACCACGCTCATGAACGAGCGGGTGTCGATCGGTGGTCAGGTGAACCCCCGCGGTTCCGGTGTGATCGCGGTTGCCGTGAGCCAGTGGAAGAAGAACGTGCAACGTCAGGACGCGGTCTCGCGCGACGCGTTGCTCCGCCTCTGGATCGACGCCGAGGTGAACCGCCTCACGAACATGCGCGCCAGCCAGACGCGCCGCAAGGGCACGCCCGGGCCCGAGGGCTCGGTCGGCAAGCTCGCGATGGCGGGACTCAACCAACGGATCATGAGCTTCGTCATGGACCTCATGGGCCCCGACGCGTTGCTGTACCCGAGCGGCTACACGTTCGAGCGTCCCCGGAACGCGATGGACCTCTCGAACCCGCAGAAGGCGTTCATCCGGGTCCAGGCCAACTCCATCGAGGGTGGCACCACCAACATCATGAAGAACATCCTCGGCGAACGGGTACTCGGCCTGCCGGGCGAGCCCCGCGCCGACAAGGGTCTGCCCTGGAGCCAGGTACCACGGAGCTGACCGATCCGTCCACATTTCGGACGGATTCCACAGCAGTAAACGGTTGACGGCAAGTGGACCATTCCTGAAGTTCACGGGTCCCGATGCCGACTTGAAAGGAGATGTTCGTACTCTCGCGCGTGCGCGTTTCCCTTGTCGTGGCCGTAGCCGTAGCCGTGACCGTCGTCGTGTCGGTGGTGACTCCCGGGCTCGCGTACGGCCTCGCGCCCACCACCACGACCACGGTCGCAAAGGCTCCGCCCAAGACGGTTCCGACCACATCGACGACGATCGGTGGTCCGCACATCCCGTCGCCTTCCGATCCGACCACCACGACAGTCCCCGGGCCGACGACGACCACGACCATCCCGCCTCCGCCCGCGGCGATGCCCGCGTTCACACTGCCCACGAACTCCGGTCTCGAGCTGTTGCAGACCATGCAGGAAGCGAAGCTCGCGCTCAAAGCCGCGCAGGGCGGGATCGTCGGCGCCCAACGCGCGGTCACGGCCGCGACGAAGAAGGACGCGGTCGCGCGCAAGGAAGCGAAGCGGCTTGCAGGGGTCGCGGCCACGACGCGCCGACAGCTCGACCAGACGCGCACGCTCTTGCATCAAGCTGCTGCGGAGGCGTACATCCACGCCGGCGACGCGCAGCTGATGACTGCGATCCAGGGCATCCTCAACACGAACTCGATCGTCGACGCCGGCAGCCAGCTGCACATGCTGGGAACGTTCGGATCGAACGTGTCGAACCTGCTCGCGCAGTACACCGACCTCGCCCGGCGGGTGAACGGCGAGATCGCTCAGAGTCGCACGGTGGCGGCGCGCTCGGCGACCGCGCTGAAGAACGCGAAGGCGCACCTCGCCGACCTACACAAGACGATCGGTGACTCGAACACTCAGATCGCGGTCGCGCTCGCAGGGATCCACGACTTCCAGACCGCGGCGACGAGCGCGACGAGCCCGATCCTCGGTCCGAGCCTGCTGACGGCAAAGCAGATGGCCGACTTCGTGGTGGCCGAGCACTACACGCCTCACATCACCGTGCCGATCGAAGTGCTCGCGCAGATCTACCTCGACGAAGGCGCGGCGACCGGCGTGCGCGGCGACGTGGCGTTTGCGCAGTCGATCCTCGAGACCGCCGGCTTTGCGAACCCCGGCAGCGCGCCCACCGACAACAACTTCGCGGGTATCGGCTGGTGCGACTCGTGCGCGCACGGCATCGACTTCCCCGACGCGAAGACGGGTGTGCTCGCGCAGCTGCAGCTGTTGCGCATCTACGTCGACCCGACGTTCCCCGACGCCAAGTACACCGAGAAGATCCTGTTGCCGGGGACGCTGAAGCTGGGGTTCCGGGGCAAGGTGCAGACGTGGTGGGACCTCTGGGGGACCTGGGCGACGGGCGCGCTCTACGGCCAGCGCGTCTACGACCTCTACGAGCGCATGGTCGTGTTCGCCCAGACCGACGTGATGCCGGCGACGCCCGCGGTCGGAAAACCGGCGGCCGGGAACGCGATCACGCCACCCACGACGCCCGCCGCGGCGAAGAAGCCGTAGCGCCTAGCTCGTCCCGTTCAGGCGGACGGGGAGGTGCCGGATACCTGTGTGCTTGTTGCTACGCGTCCACTCGACGGGACCGTTGAGCTCGATGGAGCCGACGCGCGCGCATAGCTCGTCGAGCACCACGCGGATCTCGAGCCGGGCGAGGTTCGCACCGAGACAGTGATGCACGCCGTGCCCGAAGCCGAGGTGCGGGTTCGGGTCGCGCTCGATGTCGAACTGGAACGGTTGTTCGAACACGTCCTCGTCGCGGTTCGCCGACGCTTCCCAGAACACCACCTTGTCGCCCGCGTGGATCGTCTCCCCGCAGAGATCGATGTCGCGCGTCGCGGTACGCCGGTTGTACGCGGCGGGATGGGTCCACCGGACGATCTCCTCGATCGCGGTGTTGTTCACGCGGTCGGCTCCGCGCAGTGCATCCCACTGGTCGGGGAAGGTGTCGAACGCGACGACCGCACCTGCGATCGCGTTGCGGGTCGTGTCGGCGCCCGCGGCCCAGAGCAACGAGAAGAAGAACCCGAGCTCCTCGTCCGAGAGCTGCGGTGGGTCCTCGCCGGGCAGGTGGGCGTGGGTGACGACCGAGAGCATGTCGTCGGCGGGATGGGCGCGCTTTTCTGCGATGAGCTCGCGCCCGTACTCGAACATCTGCAACGCCGCGTGAGAAGCCTCGTCGGTGGTCGCGAACGCCTGCCGCCCACCCTTGAAGTCGAAGACGTGCTCGATCCATCCGAACAGCAGGTGGCGGTCGCCCTCGGGGATGCCCATCAGGATGCAGATCGCCTGCATTGGGAGCTCGCCGGCGACATCGATCACGAAGTCGCATCCGCCCGCGTCGGTGGTGGCATCGATGGCCTGTTCGACGAGCCGGGACGCACGTGCGTGCAGGTCGTCGTCGAGGCGGGCGATCATGCGGGGCGTCAGGCCCTTGCTCACGAGCTGGCGAACCCGCTGATGGCGGGGGTCGTCCATCATGTTGAGCATCAGACCGGCCATGGGCAGATCGTTCAACGTCGTGCCACCGTAGGGACGGTTGCCCCCGGTCTCGGATGAGTACGCCCCGGGATCGTGCACCACGGTCATGCACGCTGCATGCGCGTGCACCGACCAGAAGCCGTCGCCGTCGGGGGTGTTCGCGGTCGGCTCGTGCCAGAGGACGGGCCCGATGGCGCGCAGTTCGGTGAAGAGCTCGTGGGGGAATCCGCCGGCGAAGAGGTCGAGATCGGTGAGATCCACCGCTTCGGGAATACGGCGCACCCGGCCGACGTTAACCGTCCCTATGCCCAACCTCGAAGACTTCAACGGCGATTTCAACGCGTTCAACGCGGCGCTCATCGACGAGTTCCGCAGCAACGGCGGCAAGGTCACCGGCATGTTCGGCGGCTCGCCACTCGTCTTGATCACCACGACCGGCGCCAAGTCGGGCAAGCTGCGGACGACGCCGATCGTGTACACGACGGATGCGAAGGACAACGTCGTGATCATCGCCTCGAAGGGTGGTGCGCCGACCAGCCCCGACTGGTTCCACAACCTCGTTGCGAACCCCGACCTCACCGTCGAGCTCCCGACCGAGAAGTTCGAGGCGCGCGCACGTGTGGCGGACGAGCCCGAGCGCGAGCAGCTCTACCGGGCGCAGGCGGCGTTGATGCCGAACTTCGCCGACTACGAGAAGGCGACGACCCGCAAGATCCCGGTGGTCGTGCTCGAACGCGTCTGAGGTCGCCCTCTGCGCGCTCAATGCATGTGTCTCGCCGCGTGTGCGAGCGCGATGAACTCGACGCGCATGGCCGTCGACACCTCGCCGG
>JBEPUZ010000161.1:0-10938 GCA_041691275.1 Actinomycetota bacterium
CCATCAACAACACCGACATCGCTGAACCGAGCGGCCAGTTCTGACTCCCGCCGAACTGGTCGGCGATCGTGCTGCCGATCATCTGGGTGCGGACCCCGCCGAGCAGCGCCGGGGTGATGAAGTCACCGATCGCGGGGATGAACACGAGCAGGACGCCTGCGACCAGACCCGGTGAGACGGTCGGCAGGATCACTCGGAAGAACGTCGACGCCTTGCCGTGCCCGAGGTCGTAGCTCGCTTCGACGAGGGAGAAGTCCATGCGTTCGATCGCCGCGTACAGCGGCAGGATCATGAACGGCACGAACCCGTACGTCAGACCGATGAGTACGGCCGAGCTGTGGTTGATGAACACGTGGTGGCGGCCGAGGCCGATGTCGCCGAGCGCGCGGTTGAAGAGTCCGTTGTTGTCGAGGATCGCTTCCCACGCGTAGACGCGGATGAGATAGCTCGTCAGGAACGGGATGATGACGAGGATCAGGTACACGTTGCGCAGCCGGCCCCCGAAGCGGGCGATCCAGTAGGCCAGCGGGAACCCGAGCAGAACGCAGAGGATCGTCGAGATTCCGGCGTATTCGATCGAACGGATGAAGATGGGGAGGCGGTCCGGGTCGAGCGCGTCCTTGTAGTTGCGGTACCGAAGGTGGCTCCACGTGAAGTGCACGGGGTCGATCACGCCCCGCGTGCCCAGGCTGTACTGGATGATGATCAGCAACGGGATCACCAACAAGAAGATGAACCAGACGCTGGCGGGCAACAGCAGCAGGTTGCCCTTCACCCAGTCGGGGAGGGTACGTCGCCCGCGCGGCGGGTCGGGGCGCGGCGGGTAGGGCGGAGCGGCCGGCAACGGAGGTTCCGGCGGGGCGACGACGCTCAAGCCGTCTTGACCTTGTCCCAGCGGTCGGAGTACTCGAGCTCGGCCTCACCGAGGTCCTTTTGGAAGGGGAGCTTGGCGAGCACGTCGGCGGGCGGGTAGATGAGCGGGTTGTCGCGGATGTCCTTGTTGATGAACGGTTCGGCCGCCTTGTTCGGGCTGCCGTAGTTCACGAAGTTCGTGAGCGCGGCGCCGACCTTGGGGTCGAGGATGTAGTTCATGAACTGCTCGGCGTTTCGCGGGTGCGCCGCGCCCTTGGGGATGGCCATCGAGTCGACCCACGAGAATGCGCCCGACGTGGGAATCACGTACTTAATGTTGGCGTTGACGGCCTGGATCGTGAACACGTCGCCGGAGTACGCCTGGCAGAGCACCAACTGCCCGCCCTTGAGCGGGTCCTGGTAGTCGGACGTGATCTTCTGGACCTTCTTCTTGAGATCGAGGAGGTACTGCTCGGCGGCGTCGAGATCCTTGGTGTCGAGGGTGTTGGGATCCTTCTTCAACGCGAACAGGGCCATCGCAAACGCGTCGCGCGCCTCGTCGAGGAACGAGCTCTTCCCGGCCACCCCGGGCAGGTTGAACGCGTCCCAGTCGGTGACGGAGCCGGTGACCTTGGTCTTGTCGAAGCCGATACCCGTCGTTCCCCACTGCCACGGGATCGAGTACGCGTTGCCGGGGTCGTATGCCGCGGTCCGGAACCGCTCGTCGAGGTTCTTCAGGTTGGGAATCAGCGAGAGATCGAGCGGCTGCAACAGGTTGGCGTGCTTCATCTTCACGAGCGTCGCGTCGGTTGGCACGATGATGTCGTAGCCCGATCCACCCGTTCGGATCTTCGCGAACAGGTCGTCGTTCGAGCTGTAGTTGTCGTAGGTGACCTTGATCCCCGTCTCCTTTTGGAAGTTCGGGATCGTGTCGGCGGCGATGTAGTCGGTCCAGTTGTAGAAGTTGAGCGTCTTCGCCTCCGCCTTGCTGGAGAAGGTGGGGCCGGTCGTGGATCCGCCCGCGGTGGTCGTGCCAGTGCCGCCGCCGCTGCTCGTCTTGCTGCTGCTCCCGCACGCGGCCGCGAAGCCCGCGGCGGAGGCGAACGCCATGGTGCGCATGAACGTGCGCCGGCTGAAGTGGGGCGAGGCCGTGTCCCAGATGAAGGCCAGGGATACGCGGTCGGGATCACTCATGACGTCAGCTCCTTGTCGGGGGTCTTGACCATTTCATCGGCGAGCACCACGTTGAACTCGGGATCCCAGACGAGGCGCGCACGCGTTCCGGGAACACCCGCGTCGCTCACGCGCTCGTTGTTCTGGCGGAACACCACGAGGGTCGTGCCCGCGTCGGTTTCCACGACGAGTTGGGTCGACACGCCCTGGTAGACGACGTCGATCACGGTGCCCGCGATCGTGCACAGCCGGTCGGCGACGGGCTCGCTCTCGGCGACCACACGCAGCTTCTCCGGGCGCACGGTGAACGCGAGAGTGTCGCCGGGGCTGAGGGAGCGGTTCGGCGGGGCGGGGACGAGGAGGCGGTCGCCGGGGGCGGCAGCGACCTCTAAGAAGTCTCCGACGCGGCCGACCACGGGGGCTTCGACGATGTTCGAGGTACCGATGAAGCCCGCAACGAATCGCGTCGCCGGACGTTCGTAGATGTCCTCGGGGAATCCGATCTGCTCGACCTTGCCCTGTGACATGACCGCGATGCGATCGCTCATCACGAGGGCCTCCTCCTGGTCGTGGGTGACGTAGACGAAGGTGACGCCGACCTCGCGCTGGATGCGCATCAGCTCCAGTTGCATCTGCTTGCGCAGCTTCAGGTCGAGCGCGCCGAGCGGTTCGTCGAGCAACAGGACGGCGGGCTCGTTGACGAGAGCGCGGGCGAGCGCGACCCGTTGCTGCTGACCGCCGGAGAGTTGCGTCGGCCGGCGGTCGTCGTAGCCCGTCAGCTGCACGAGCTCGAGGTAGTGCTTGACCCGTTGCTTGATGTCGCTCTTCGAGACCTTCTTGCGCTTGAGTCCGAACGCGACATTCTCGGCGACCGTCATGTGCGGGAAGAGCGCGTACGACTGGAAGACGGTGTTGACGTTGCGTTTGAAGGGCGCGACGCCGACGATGTCGCGCCCGGTCAGCTCGACCCGGCCCAAGTCGGGTTCCTCGAACCCGGCGATCATGCGCAGGGCGGTGGTCTTGCCACAGCCCGAAGGCCCGAGCAGGGAGAAGAACTCTCCCCGGCCGACCTCGATCGTGATGTCGTCGACCGCGACCATCGTGCCGAAACGCTTCGTCACGCCTCGGAGCGCCACCTCCACCGGTCCTTGCGGATCCGTCAACACCCCGCCTCCTGCGAGCCGCTCACCGAATGGTGCGGCACCCTCGCAGATGCGGGGGACCGCTGCAACCGCTCTCCGACCGTGATCATGCACCCACATTGTTGCCAGCAGGTAACACGCTCAGGTGGCACTCGCGCTTTTGTCGGTTTCGGCCGGCGGTGTGGCCCGGCGGAGCACGACGCAACAGTGTCCGGGAATAGGATCGAGCTCGGCCGTGAATTCGCACCCGACGGCGTTGACGGCGGCGTCGAGCAAGGCTCGATTGAGGCTGCATACGAGTTCGCGATGCTCGGCCACGAGGTGGTGGAACGGGCAGTTGCGCATGCGGATCTCGGCGTCGGATTCGATCGGAGCGTAGCCCCGCTCGGCCAGAAGTGCGCCGATGGTGCCGGCGGTGCCGACGGTGCCGGTGTCCACGCCCCGATGCTCCGCTCCGACCCGTTCGCCTTCGGCGCGGGCGACGCGGATGAGCGCGGCGCGGGTCGCGCCCGAGTCGTCGGCCTCGACGGCCGCCGCGAGGAGGCGAGCCAGAAGGGTGTCGTCCCGCGGCGGGAGCTGCACACTGATCTCGGTCGGCGAGGCCGCGTAGAGCTTGGCCGGGCGACCCGCGCCCGGTCCGCGGCGTTCGCCCAGACGTGCGTAGCTGACGGCCAGGAGGCCGTCTGCCGCGAGGCGATCGAGGTGGTAACTGGCCAGGGATCGGCTGATACCGGCGTGAGCGGCCACGTCGTCCTTGCCGACGGGCTCGGCGCGGTCGACGATGTACCGGTACAGGCTGCGACGGAGCCCGTCGGCGAGGCCGGCGATCGCGTCCAACTGCTGTTCGCTCACGAAGGAAGTGTATCGCAAAGATCACTTGACAATAGAAGTACCCTCAAGGCATGCGAAAATTCTCGGTGCGCCCGGCGATCACGTTCAAGGGTCGGAAGTTCAAGGGTCTGCGCGGCTTCGCGGGCAAGCCGTCCCATCCCCCGTTGACCGATATCCCGATCGGCGCCTACATCCTCGGGGCGGTCTTCGACGTCATCTCCGTGATCGGCGGCCACTCGCACGCGTGGGCGCGCGAGATGTGGCACGCCGGCACGTACGTGTTCATCGGGGGAGCGATCGTCTCGGTCTTCGCTGCGCTCACCGGCTTCATCGACTGGCTGCGATCGTCGGAGGCCGGGACCCAGGCTCGACGTACGGCGAATACGCACGCCTCGATCATGTTGACGGTCACCGTGCTGGCGCTCGTCGACATTGCGCTGCGGCTGAACGGCTACCACACGGAGGCGTCCACGCCGGCAGGGATCATGGTGTTGTCGGTCGTGATCGCGGGCCTCGTGAGCTGGGGGGCGACGTACGGCGGGAGTCTCGTGTTCGACTACGGCTTCAACGTCGAGACTGCAGGCGACAGCCCGGTCTGGCACAAGTCGGAGACCGACGTGCTGCCCGGTCACCACGACGAGGCGGGCTCGTGACCGCGCTGCACGTTGCCGACGATCGCACGATCGATGTGGAGGGGGCGACGGGCGCGGCCCGCGACCTGTTGGCGGCGCTGGGGGTAGACGTCGATGCGCCCGATCTCCGAGACACG
Source organism: Actinomycetota bacterium (assembly GCA_041691275.1). GTDB lineage: Bacteria > Actinomycetota > Acidimicrobiia > IMCC26256 > PALSA-610 > PALSA-610. Next base: position 4,768 of record JBEPUZ010000161.1, read on the forward strand.
CCGGCGCGCATGGTCGCATCGTTGTCGGAGCTCTTGACGCCGCGCGAGTTCACGCCGACAACGTTCGCGAACGACGAGGGCTACGACGAGATGGTCCTGGCTCGGGGCATTCCGTTCTCATCGTTGTGCGAGCATCACGTGTTGCCCTTCGTGGGCGTCGCGCACGTTGGGTACCTGCCCGGGGAGCGCATCCTCGGACTGTCGAAGCTGGCGCGTGTGGCCGAGCACTTCTCGCGTGGACTGCAGGTGCAGGAACGGCTGACGGTGCAGATCGCGGACTGGCTGGACGACTCGCTGTCTCCCCGAGGCGTGGGAGTGGTGCTCGAAGCCGAGCATCTGTGCATGTCGATCCGGGGCGTGCGCAGTACTGGCAGCCGGACGCTGACGTCGCGCGTCACCGGTGTGCTGCGCGACGATCCCCGAGCCCGCCAAGAATTCTTCGCTCTCTGCACTTCCGCCTGACGACCCCACTCCTTCGCTCCGCCACACCCCCACCCGAAAACCTGTGTGGGCGATTCTTCGAAAGATTCGTCGAGACGGGTTTTGGGGTTGGTGGCGCACGGGCCGTTTATTGTCTGCGTCGGCGGTCCGCTGTTGGGCACCGCCGCCTCGGCTTCCTCCGACCGAACGTCTCGCCCGCGGGAGCCTCGTGCCTGCCAAGGACATCGTCCACGGCTTTCGTCGCACCCTCCGGGGAGGACCGCCGCCACTCCCGCCCGAGGCGTGCACCGCGCAACCTCTCGACGCCAAGCGTCTCCGCTTCGCCGCCCTCGCGGTCCTGCTCCGCAACCAGCGACCCATGCCGCTCGTCGAGATCCATCGCGAGCTGGCACCTCAACGGCTACGCCATCGCGTCCCGCCATCCGGTCAAGCGGCTCCCCGACGCCCTCGGCTACGAGACCCTCAAGGGCCGTGCGAAACGAGTCGACCGCGCGGTCTACGCGATCGCCGTCATCGGCTCCGGTATCCGTCGTCGACTCGAGCGGATGGGAGTGAAGCCGTCAGGCGGGGAACGCGTCCGCGGGAAACGGGAACACCTCGCCCCGACCGCTCCGAGCGAGCGACTGGTACGCCCGCTCGGCGAACCACCAACGGCCGTCGACCCGCCGGCAGTCGTCCTGGTACAGCCCGAATGCCTGAGTGAAATGGCCCGACGCCGAATCCTGTCGGAGCTCGCAGATGTACAGCCGAGCCGTCGCGCGGTCGGGGTCGCCGCCGACCTGCAACGACACCCGGGTGCTGAGCGGCACGAACTCGAAGAACTCGAACCGCCCCACGGCGCCGCCGATGAAGTCGCCGATCGCCGCGGGACCAGTGAACGACAGCACCGCGTTCGTCACCGTGTCGACCCGCACCGGCGCGTCGGGCAGGAACATGTCGTGGAACTCAGACCACGCCCGCCGCGTCACCGCGTCTGCGTACGCGTTCTGCAGCCGCGTGATCGCGACGTAGTCGATCGTTTCTTGCAGTCCGGCGTCGTCCACCCGATCAGCCGTTCGGCCGGGAGAAGTCGCGATTCGGGTGCTTCGGCGGCATCGCCACGTCCGGCACCTTGCACCTGCTCTCCCGCATGTCCTCCAGCACATGCACCATGTTGAGCAGATCCTCTTCGTACCGGAACTTGCCCTGGCCCGCGTAGATCAGCGTCGACACGCCCGACTGCTCCCAGGGCCGGCCGTTCGACCGTTGTCCCGGCAGCTGCTGCTTCCACTTGATGAGCACATTGTCGCCCTCGATCGCGTAGAACTCGACCGGGAACTTCCACTCCTCGAGCCCGACCATCGCGTCGCCGAACACGGTTGCCTTCATCTCGTCGATGCCCTCGACCCGACCCCACGCCGGATCGATGAACACCGCATCGTCGGTGAAGAACTGCGCGAGCGCACTCCACATGGCCCCGCCGTCGTCGATCACCTTGCGTACCTCGACGTAGCGTTCGACGGTGGCTTCGATCTCGTCGCGGGGGTAGGGCATGAGGAGCCTCTCTGAGAAGCGGGGGGCGCAGAAACGGTGCGCCGAACGATGCTCTCACAGGAACGGTGCGTGCAAGCGCGGTCTGGCGATAGCGTGCGCGCATGGGCGAAAATGTTGTGGTTGAGCGGACGATCGGGGCATCGGCCGACGCACTGTGGGCAATGGTCTCCGACGTCACCCGGATGTGCGAGTTCTCCCCGGAGAACACCCGCTGCGAATGGATCGGTGCCACCAACACGCCGGTCGTCGGCGCCAAGTTCCGCGGCACCAACGAGAACGGCAAGAAGAAGTGGAAGACCGTCGCGACGGTCGTCGACGCGCAACCCGGGCGTTCGTTCGCGTTCGTCGTCAAGGTCGGCCCGCTCGGGGTGGCACGTTGAGACTACACCTTCGACGCGACGCCGGACGGTGGATGCCGCGTGACGGAGTCGTGGATCGACCAGCGGGGCTTGGTCGCGCGCACCCTGGCCGGGCCCGTGAGTGGTGTCACCGACCGCGGGTCGCACAACCGGGCGGGCATGCAGACGACGCTCGAGCGCCTCGCCGCCGCGGCGGAGAAGACCTCGGCCTAGCCCGCCGCCGTTTCGGTCGGGGTGTCGACGATCACGGCGACGATCTCGTCGCCGTAGCGCTCCAACTTCGTCGGCCCGATACCTGCACACCGGGAGAGCTCGTCGAGCGATTCCGGTCTCCGGTCGGCGATGCCTTCGAGGTGCGCGTCGGTGAGCACGATGTACGCAGGAACGTGATCGCTCGCGGCGCGCTGCTTCCGCCACGCCTTCAACGCCTCGACGAGACCCGGCGACGCGTGTGTCACCTCGGCCGAACGTCCCCGCACCAGCTGGGCCCGACGACCGTCGAGCTCGACCCGCTCGCCGTACGGGATCACGAGCCGTGTCCCCCCGTCGTCCTCCAAGACCGCCGCGTCGGCCCGTAGCTCCACGAGGGTGCCGGTCGATCCCGCGTACGCCACCGCGAGACCCACCTCGGCGTCGATCGTGTTCCGACCCCGGCCCGATGCGGCGGCGGCCGCGGCCCGCGGCTCCGGTCCGGCGGCAACCCGGGCGCTCCGCTCGGTGCGGGTGGGCGCCGGTGCGAGCAGCTCGTCGAGGAACGGCCGGCGGGCGGTGACGTCGGCGATCACCTTCACCGCAGTGTCGCCTCGAGTGATGGCGACATGGAAGATCCGTCGCTCCTCCTCGACGTCGTCCGCAAGCGCGTGCGGCATCAACCCGTCGTGCGCGCCGAGCACCACGACGAAAGGCCACTCCATCCCCTTCACCCGGTGCACCGTCGAGAGCGCGACCCCGTCGCTGCCCGCCCGCTCGTTCGGCGCCCGCAGGCGCGTCCGCAACCAGGGCTCGAACGACGCCGGATCGGGTTCGAACGTGGCGACCGCGATCAGCGCGTTGAGATCGTCACGGTGGCTGGCATCGGGGGCTTTGCCGGAGAGATCTAGCGTGGCCAGCGCCGCGCCCAAGCCCACCGCGTCGCGGATGCGGGTCAGGAGCTGGTCGGTGGTGCCGCCGTTGTCGAACGCCTGCCCCAGTCCGTCGAGATCGTCGCAGAACGCATCGAACTTCGCGGCCGCCGCACCCGTCAGCGCGTCCGACTCCCGCCGCAACTGCACCAATGTCCATTGCCGTTTGCGCTCGAGTCGCTGCAGCACCTCTCGCCGCAACGACCGGCTCGGGCGCCGGGCCGCGAGCGCGAGGTCGGTGCCGTGAAAACCGGTGTTGTTCCCGGCCGCGAGTGCGAGCCGTAGGTACGCGAGAGCGGTGCGAGTTCCCGTTCGGTTCAGGACCGCGACGCTCACCGGTGTCCAACAGGGAACGCCGGCCTCGCCGAGCAACAGCTGCGCCGGCAACAGGACCGCGTTCACACGGCTCAGCACGGCGATATCGGTCGGCGGCGCGCCCGCGCCGAGCCATGTCGTCACCTGCTCGACTGCGGCCTGCGCCACGCGCTCGGGCTCGACCGCGACGACCGTAAGCGCATCCGCGCTCGCGCCGGTGTCGTCCTTGGCCGCGACGATCTCCTTGTCGATCCGGCGCCGGTTGTACGACAACAGGTTGCGGGTCGCGGTCACGACCGCTCCGGGGCACCGATAGTTGGTGGCCAGCGCGTGATGGGTGCCGCCCGGGAAGTAGCTGTCGTAGTTGATGAGGAAGTCGGGGTCGGCGCCCGCATAGCCGTAGATCACCTGGTCGTCGTCGCCGACGCCGAAGACGTCGTAGGCGGGTGCTGCGATCAGTCGGAGCAGGAGCAACTGTGCAGGCGTGAGGTCCTGGAACTCGTCGACCAGCAGGTGGCGCGCTTCGCGCTGGAACGCGCGCCGGGTTTCGGGCACTCGCAGCAGCACCTCGATCGCGCCGTAGATCTGCTCGTCGTGATCGATGGCCCGGTCGGCGTGCAGCTTGTCGCGGTACTCGTCGAACATGGCGCCGAACCCGGCGACGTCGTCGCGCTGGGCCTCCACCACGTTGGGATCGACGAGCCCGAGCCGGACCTCGCTCAGCGCCTCCAGGTACGGCGCGTACATGTCGGTGTTCGCGCGCGGCTTCACCGGTACCAACGCTTCGATGCGCCGGCGCATCTCCCATTCGTCGATCAACGCACCGTTGGCGCCGGCGCGGCCGAGAACGTCGTTGCCGAGTGCGTGCAGGGTTCGCACGCGCCGGCGCGCGCCTTCGGGCATGTCGACCAGGCGCTCGCGCATCGTGTCCTTGGCCCGGACGTTGTACGCAACCGCGGTGATCGAACCGGCGCTCCAACCCCGGTCGGCCAACAGCCGGAACCGCTCGGTCAGTACGCGGGTCTTGCCCGAGCCCGCAGGTGCGATGACGCGTGCCGCGCCCGCGTCGTGCACGACGGCCGCGAGCTGGTCGGCCGCGAGCTCGGACGAGCTCGTGACGGGGCGATCGGGCCCGAGCACGCGCTGCTCGAGGTTGTTGCGATGGACCAGCAGGTGACCCTCGGGTACAGGAGTAGCGCCCGCACGCGGCCCCCCGTCGCACCACGCGGGGGTGCCGTCGGCCAGCACTATGTCGGCCAGGTCGGAGACCGCCGCGCCCAGCCGTTGCGCTTCCACGGTCGGGCCCCACACCATGCGCCCGACGCGGTTGTCGTAGTTGTTCGCCCGGGCGAGGAAATAGAGGCGCTCGCGCCCGAACTCGAACCGGGGCGAGAGTGCGTACGGCGCCCGACCGAACTCGGTCTCGGGGGCGCGCAGCTCGTCGGGCGAGCACTGCAACTCGACCACGACAGGAATGCGCTCCGACCAGTAGTGATGCAGCGCGGCGAGTGCCTCGGCCGGCTCGGTCAAGGCCGCGTCGTCGATGAGCACCCGGTCGGCCCCGCCCCACGGCTCGGGCGCGGCCGCGCCGGCACTGACGATCACGCCCCGCCCGAGGCGGTTCGTCACCGGAGGATCAGGGAGTCCCCGGTCGGGAGCGTCGGCCATCGCCGCATCATGCCCGAGCGGTGAGACGGCCGAATCGCCGGCTGGCGTCAGCCGAGCTCGTTGCCGACGATCGACACGAAGGAGACCATCTCGCCGGGGTAGCCGCCGAGGTTGTGCGTCAGGGCGAGCCCGCGATCGGCGTGTGCGATCGTGCGCTCGGGCGGAGCCTCGCCCCGCAGCTGGAGCCACGCCTCGAACACCATGCGGAGACCGGATGCGCCGACCGGATGGCCGAAGCTCTTGAGGCCGCCGTCGGGGTTGACCGGCAGCGCGCCGCCGAGCTCGAACGTGCCGTCGAGCACTTCCTTCCACGCGGTGCCGCGCTCGGCGAACTGGAGGTCTTCGTAGATGAGGAGCTCCGCGGTCGTGAAGCAGTCGTGGACCTCGGCCATCGCGAGTTGCTCGCGCGGGTTCGTGATGCCGGCCTGCGCGTACGCGTCGCGGCCGGTCGCCGCGATCTCGGGAAACGTCGTGTAGTCGTACTCCGGATCCGCGTTGCCCGAGCAGTTGCCCGCAACCAGCGAAAGCGCCTTGATGTAGATCGGCTTGTCGGTGTACTTGAGCGCGTCCTCGGCCCGCACGATGATTGCCCCGGCCGAACCGTCGGCGACTCCGGAACAGTCGTACACGCCGAGCCCGCCGGCCATGAGCGGCGCGTTGACGATGGTCTCCATCGAGATCTCTTTGCGGAACTGCGCGCGCGGGTTGCGAGCGCCGTTGTAGTGGTTCTTCTG
>JBEPUZ010000162.1:0-10930 GCA_041691275.1 Actinomycetota bacterium
CCTCAACGGATGGTGGGCAACACCAGGTGTCTCACGTCAGCCTGACAGAGAGGGCAGCGCGGAGAGCAGTCCGGCGGTGAACGCGGGCGCGGGGTCGCCCCCGACGGCCGCGACACAGAGCTCGCACAACTTCGCCCGCACGAGCGCACCCGAGAGCGACTCCTCTGCGTCGGGCGCGAGCCGGCTCATGACGAGCATGCTCGTCCAATTCCGCAGCCGGTCAATGCCGAAGAGCACGAGCGCTTGTTGCAGCGAGGTCACGCGGCTGGCGAGGCTCAGCTGCGCGCTGTTGAGGATCCGCAGGAGTGCGTAGACGATCGACGGATCCCGACCGACGGTCTCGACGAGATCGCGCGCGCTGACGTTGGGCCGCTGCACTTCGCTCAGGATCTGCAGGAGCACGGTGCGATTGATCTCGGTCGTGTCGCCCCGAACGACAGTAGGGCGTTGCAGCGCGTATCCCTGGAAGTACGAGAAGCCCATCGCGAGTAGCTCGGGGATCTGCACCTCCGATTCGACCTTCTCCGCGAGCAGGCCCACGCCGTAGGGCCGGAGCAGCGCCACCTGCTCGGCGAGCTCACGCGGGGTCAGGGCCAACACGTCGAGCTTGACGACCTCGGCCAGCTCGATGAGCGCTTCCATTCCCGGCTGGAATACGAAGTCGTCCAGCGCCAGGGTGTGGCCCTGCGCGACGAGCCCCCGCGCGGTCTCGATCACGCGCCGGTCGACCTCGACGTCTTCGAGGATCTCGAGCACCACGCGATCAGCCGGAAGCGTGCTGCAGAAACCCTTGGTCAGGAAGTCGTACGGCACGTTCACGAAGGCGCGGCGGGTACCGACGAGCGCGTCCAGGCCGATCTCGCTGAACGCCGTGACCAGGACCTGAGCCGTCGCGGCGTCACCGTCGGCCCGGTCCAAGATGTCGGCGGTCTCGACCTCTGCGGTCTTGGAGCGAAACAACAACTCGAACGCGACCAGTTGGCGCGAGGTGTCGTAGATTCCCTGGCGGGCAACCACCGCAGGTATCGACTTCCGTACCGACGCAACGCTGCGCATCTCCGATTATCGCCAGACGGCAGGTCCAACCTGAGGGCAGCCTGATGAGCCCACGATTGGCCTGCGACTAGCCCTGGTGCGCGACCGTGACTCCCCCACCGAGTGCGGCGACGGCGGTGGTGCTCAGGCCGACCGGTTGCGCGTCGATGTGCAGCGCCCAACGGAAGAACCCGACGCTCAGTTGATCGATCGCGGGGAACGCGATCTCGGGATGCGGATGATCCGCCGTGCAGCCGTCGGAGCCGAGTTTCAGCAGCTCGGCGGGAATCGGGAGCTTGATCGCCTTCACGATCCCGATCACACCGCCGGCACTGCGGCCGATCAGGCAGATGTCGGAGAACACGAGGTGCCCCGCCTTCGGGATTTCGACCAGATACTTCGGGGGGAGCATGCCGGCGTAGACCTGGCGGCTCGATGCCGGCGGGATCACGCCGTCGGTCGTGCCGAGCATCACCATGCCCGGCTTCGTGGGCGCGCTCGGCGCGGGACCGCCGGCGCCACCGAAGCCGATCGAATACGAGATCCACGCCTTCACGCGCGGATCGACGCTGGCGAACTGGTAGGCCGCGCCCGCACCCGCCGAGTGACCCGCCGTGACGACACGATCGGGATCGACCAGGCCGTGCAACAGACCCGGTCCGTTCGACGTATTGATCGCGAGCGCGAGGGTCGCCTGCAACACCGCGAGGTCGGTCGACTTCGGCACACCCGCGGCCGCCGTCCCGAGCAGGCCGTCGAGCGAGCGTTCGACATGGTCGGGCGCGACGACGACGAAACCCCACGACGCGAGGTGTGTCGTCAACGACACCGACTGCTCGGGATAGCCCGCGTAGCCGTGGCTGAACACAACGAGCGGGTATTTCCCGGGCGTCGTCGCCGCGGGCGCGTCCTCGTACGCGTCGGCCTTGTACTGCACCCGGTCGGCGGCAGGGATCTTCGCCTGCAGCGCGGGGCTCAGCAGGCTCGCGAGATCGATCGACTCCTGGGTGTGGCCGGCCGTAGTCGCGGGATTGGCGGGATACCACACGACGACGCGCCGCCCACCGGCCAGATGCAACGTCGTGTACCCGACCCCGTACGCACCCTTCTTCGCGTACGGCGCCGGATTCGGCGGAACGGTCGTGCCCGTCGTGCCTGTCGTACCGGGCGCAACGCCCGTCGCCGACTTCGACGACGAGCCACACCCCGCGATCGCGAGCGTCGCCACCGCGACCAGTGTCGCGATCGAGCGTGACATCCTGTGGGTGCGCATCCGGCGAGTCTCCCCGCCCTGAACGACCGCTGTCCAGAACGACCCGCGGGCCTCACCGCCGGCCTAGACCGCGGGCGCTGCGTTCCAGACGATGCGCGGTGCATCCGTCCAGAGCCGTTCCAAACCGTAGAACTCGCGCGTCTCCTCGAGGAACACGTGCACGATGAGGTCGCCGTAGTCGAGCAGCACCCACGTCGAGTCGTCGAGCCCTTCGACCGCGCGCGGCTTCACGCCCGCGAGCACCGACAGCTGCTCTTTGATCTCGTCGACGATCGCACGCACAAGCCGGGTGTTCGACGCGTGCGTAATGACGAACGCGTCGACGATGCCCATGATGTCGGCGACGTCGAGCACGATGATGTCGCCGCCCTTCTTGTCGTCGGCGGCGTGGGCCGCGATGCGGGCACGCTCCGTGCTCGTCATGGTCTGGGCTTCGGTCACGGATTCCTCTGCTGGTCGACGGTGGGTGTCGAGGTCGAGGTCGACGAGGTCTTGGGAGAGTTCTCCCACGGCCGATGGGTCCCGAAGTGCGCGGCGAGGAGGCCGGAGCCGGCCGCCAGGACGACGACGCCCACGATGCGCATCCACTCGCGTGAGCGACGGCGCCGGGGCGTCGTCGCGCGCGTTCGGGTCATCACTCCCCAGTGTAGAGACCGCGCCTGCGGAGTATCCGGGCCGCCGGCGGTGGGACCAGGAACTCCACCGACTCGCCCGCCGCGATCCGGCGCCGGAGATCGGTCGACGAGACGTCGAGCCGCGGCATGTGCACCCGCAGACAGTCCCAGCCCGGGGGAGGAACGGAGGGGGCGATGTCTTCCCGGTCGACGATCGCCAGGGTCACGTTCGTGCGAAGATCGTCGGCCCGGTGCCACGAGTCGAGGGACGCCGCCACATCGCTCCCCACGATGAGGAAGAGCGCACGCTCGGCCTCGGCGCGGAGGGCTTCGACCGTGTCAACGGTGTAGGTGGGGCCGGTCCGGTCGATCTCGAGCCGGGACGCAACGAGCCGCTCCGCCCCGTCGATCGCGGCCGTGACCATCTCGAACCGGGCCTCGGCATCGGCGCCCACCCGGCCCCGTTTCTGCCACGGATCACCCGCGACCACCACGAGGACGCGATCGAGTCCCAGCTGGTCCCGAGCCGCCGCTGCGGCCGCGAGATGGGCCACGTGGACCGGGTCGAAGGTGCCGCCGAGGACGCCGAGCCGCTCCACCCTGCGAGTGTACGAGAAGGCCTTATGAACGGCGCGTTGCCAACAGCTGTATGCGACCCGAGGAGTCGTAACCTGCCCCGGTGCCCAGTCTCGTTGTGCGCGTCTGGTTGCCGGACCGGCCCGGTGCGCTCGGCCTCGTCGCGTCGCGCATCGGTGCGATTGGCGGCGACATCGTCGGCATCGATGTGTTGGAGCGCAGCGAACACGTGGCGGTCGACGAGTTCGCCGTGCTCCTTCCCGACCGCGAACTCATCTCGCTGCTCGTACGCGAGATCGAGGAGGTCGACGGCGCATCGGTCGAGGAATGGCGCGAGGTCGCCACGTTTCCCGACCCCCGCCTCGACGCGCTCGAGTCGGTCGAGCACCTCTCGGGCGCGGCGACGCGCGTCGACCTGATCCAACGCCTCGTCGACAGCGTGCGCGAGGAGTTCTCCGCCGACTGGGCGGTGCTTTTGCACAAGAACGTGGCGCTCGCCACCGCCGGCGACGACATGCCCGAGCCGTCGGTACTCGAGGTGCTGGCCGCGGGGACGGCCGCGTCGCCCGTCGTCGCCGCGGGTGAGTCCGGACCCGACGACCTCGCGGTCGCGCCGTTCCCGACCGGCGACTTCGTGCTCCTCGTGGGCCGCGACGGGCACCCTTTCCGCCGCCGCGAACGACGCCAGCTGCTCGCACTCGCGCGCATCGCCGACCGCGTCGGCACGATTCTTCCCAGCTGACCATCACCGCCTATTTCTGGCGGGCGTTCTCGTCGAGCTCGTGGTCGAGGCGTTGATAGTGCTCGAAGCGCGCGCGGTCGAGCTCACCGCGATCGATCGCGGCGCGGATCGCGCAGTCCGGCTCGGGCCCGTGTGAGCAGTCGCGGAACCGGCACTGGGCCGCGAGCACTTCGATGTCGGAGAAGACTCGACTCAGACCGTCGTCGGCTTCCCAGAGCGCGACCGAACGCAGGCCGGGCGTGTCGACCAGCCATCCGCCGCCCGGGAGTGCGACGAGCTCGCGCGCGGTCGTCGTGTGCCGCCCGCGTTGATCGTTCTCGCGCACCTCACCGATCACCTGCGCATCGCGTCCGATCAAGACGTTCACGAGCTTCGACTTGCCCACACCAGACGCGCCGATAAGCGCGACGGTCCTGCCGTCGCGCGCCAGCTCGCGCAGACGGTCGAGACCGGTGCGCTCGTTCGCGCTCGTGACGACGACCTCGAGATCGGCGGCCGCCGAATGCGCGAGCTGCACGGCGCGCTCGACCTCGGCCGCGTCGGCGAGATCGGCTTTCGACAGCACAACGACCGGGATCGCGCGGCTCTCGAACGCGAGGACGAGCTCACGCTCCAGGCGGCGCAGGTTCGGGCCGTTGCTCAACGACTGCACGACGAACACCAGGTCGACGTTCGCGGCCACCACCTGCGGCCGGCGGGCGCGTCCGTCGCCCGCGTCGCCGCGCACGAACGCCGATCGGCGTGCCAACACGACGGCAACTTTTCCGTGCTCCTCGAGGATCCAGTCGCCGGTGGTTACCGAGTGCCCGGCGAGCTGGGTCCGGTTCGTGCCGGTCGCGGTCATCACCGTCGCCCAGCCCTTGTCGACCCGGGCGACCCGCCCGGGGATCGCGGCCGGCAGCCCGGCTTCGGCCGCATCCGCGACGAAGGACTCGTCCCAACCGAGGCGGGCCAAGGTCGCCGCTTCGGACGCGGGTCCTTTCGTCGTCGACACGCGTTCAGCGTACGCTCGGATCATGGCATCTCGAGTCTTCGATGTCGCCCGGATGCAGCGGGGCGATCGTTCCGCGGTGGTGGCCGGACTCGCACGCGCGTTCTACGACGATCCGCTGTTCGAACACTTCGTTTCCGACCCGATATCTCAGAGCAAAGCCCTCCTCGCGTTCATGGGTGCGGGCGTCGCCGACGCCGCGCGGTTCGGCGAGATCTGGGTCGCCCACACCGGCGGGAAGGTCGCGTGCGCCGCGGTCTGGCTGCCACCGGGCGCGTACCCGCGCACGATACGGCGCGACCTGATGACGAACCTGCGGGGAGCCCCTACCTTCGTGCGTTCCGGCCGCCATCTCCCGGGCGCGGTCCGACTCCTGACTGCGGTCGACAAGGCGCATCACGAGCTGCACGAACCGCACTACTACCTCGCCATCCTCGGCACCGATCCCCTGTTCCAACGCATCGGCGCCGGGAGCGCCGCGCTCGCCCCGGTGCTCGAGCGGTGCGATCGCGAGGGTCTCGCCGCCTACCTCGAGACTCAGAAGGAAGAGAACCTCTCGTACTACGCGCGGCACGCGTTCGAGCTCGTTCAGAAGATCGACATCGACGGCGCCCCGCCGATCTGGACGATGCTGCGCAGCGCCCGTTCGGGCTGAGGCTCAGGCCTCGACGACGTCGGCGACGAACTTCTGCAGCTGGCGCAGGTTGCGAACCTCGTAGACACCGTCGCAGTAGGGCGCGTACTCGGAGACGATCGAGTCGCCCGTGTCCCAATAGCCGCGCGGTTCCGGATCGAGCCAGAAGACCTTGCGCGCCCGCTTCTGCATCTCGGCAACGGTCCACGCCTGCGACGCGTGGTAGTTGTTGCGCGCGTCGCCGAGGAGGATGACCGACGATTTCTTCGTGACCTCGCGAATGTGGCGTTCGTGCCAGACCTCGAACGCGTGGCCGTAGTCGCTGTGCCCGTCGACCCATACGACGTCGGCCTCGGTGTTGACCCGCTGGATCGCCTCGCTCAGCTCCTGCGACTCGTCGAAGAAGCGCGTAACCTCGTCGACGCCGTCGATGAAGACCCACGACCGCACTTTGGAGAACTCGCTCGACATTGCGTAGACGAACTGCAAGGTGAAGCGCGCGAACGATGCAACCGAACCGGAGATGTCGGCCACGACCATGATCTCGGGTTTCGACGGACGCGGCCGCTTGAACTTCGGCTCAACGGGGACGCCGCCGAACGACATCGAGTGACGCACTGTCTGGCGGAAGTCGAGTGTGCCCTTGCGGCGGTGCCGACGGCGCTGCGCCAGGCGCGCGGCCAGCGCGCGCGTCAGCGGATAGATCGCCTTCTGCAGCATCTGCATCTCGTCGCGAGAGGCATGCATGAAGTCGACGTCTTCGGGCAGCGGTTTGCGCAACGTGCGCGCCATGGCTTCCACGCCGCGGTCGGCCACGAGGCGCTTACGGATCTCGGCCTCGATCATCTCCTTCAAGACCTTCAGCCGGCCCTCGAAGTCTTCCTTGGCCAGGCGCTCGTCGAAGGCGCCCTCACCGATCTGCTCGCCTTCTTGGGCCTTCGCCATCATCTTCGTGACGAGCCCGTCGGCGTCGAGCTGCCGCAAGGTGCGGTAGAGGTAGTACGCACCGCCGACCGGCCGGCCCGGCTCCATGCCCGCGAAGCGCGCGACCGCGGCGGCGGCGAGCATGCGCATCTCGCCCTGATCCATGCGCATGAGCGCGTCGAGGAGCATCTGCGCGAGCTCCTCGTTCGACACCGAGCTCATGGCGCCGCCCTGGTCCATCGCGGCGCGCAGCTCCTCGAAGTTCTGCTGCGCGTCGGCGTCGAGGACCGCTTCGCCGTCGGCGTCGACGCCGGGTGAGAACATCGAGAAGAACACTTCGAAGACCGTCTCGAACACTCGGTAGTGCCCGGCGTTCTTGACGAGCGTGGCACCGAGCGCGGCTTTGAACGACTCGCGGTCGTCGAGCGGCACGTATTCGATCGCACGCATCGCGTCGAGGTTCTCGGTCATCGAGACGGGCAGGCCCGCGGTGCGGAGCTCGTGCACAAAACCCTGCAGCACGTCGAGCATGTGCGGCTCAGTCGGCAAGGCCGTCACGTCACCGCCTCCCCTCGACCCAGATCCCCTCGACCCAGATCCCCTCGACATCGCGTCCGAAAGCTTGTTCCCCAGCACCCACTACTTCTTGATGACCGCGGGCGCGTCGACACCGAGCTCCTTGCGCGCCTTGGTGATGTCGCTCTGGTACTTGAGCAACACGTGCAGGGTGTCGCCCAGCACCTCGGGCGTGATCTCGTTGCGACCGAGGAACACGAGCGTGCGGGCCCAGTCGATCGTCTCCGAGATCGACGGCGACTTTTTCAGGTCGATATTGCGGATCGAGTTGACGACCTTGGCGATCTGCTGCGCGAGTGCGTCGTCGACCTCCGGCACCCGGACCCGCACGATCTCCTTCTCCCGGTCGATGTCGGGATAGTCGATGTGCAGGAACAGGCAGCGGCGCTTCAACGCCTCCGACAGCTCACGCGTGTTGTTCGACGTGAGGAAGACGAGGGGGATCTGTTTGCCCTCGATCGTCCCGAGCTCGGGGATCGAGACCTGGAAGTCGGAGAGCACCTCGAGCAACAGCGCCTCGGTCTCGATCTCGACGCGGTCGACCTCGTCGATCAGCAACACCACGGGGTCGTCGGCGCGGATCGCCTCGAGCAACGGCCGGGTGAGCAGGAACTCCTCGGAGAAGATGTCGGACTCGACCGTCTCCCAGTCACGCTCGTGCTCACGGTCGGCCTGGATGCGAAGCAATTGCTTCTTGTAGTTCCACTCGTAAATGGCCTTCGACTCGTCGAGACCCTCGTAGCACTGCAGGCGGATGAGCCGGGCGCCGAGCGTCTGCGCGACGGCCTTGGCGAGCTCGGTCTTGCCGACGCCCGCGGGACCCTCGACCAACACCGGCTTGCCGAGCCGGTCGGCGAGGAACACGACCCCGGCGATGCTCGAGTCGGAGAGATAGTCGACTTTCCGCAGTTGTGCGGCCGTCTCGTCGACGGATGCGAACCGTTCGCCCATTACCCCCGTACCTGCCCTTCACCCCAGATGACGTATTTGTATGTGGTCAGTTCCCGCAGGCCCATCGGGCCGCGAGCATGCAGCTTCTGCGTCGAGATACCGATCTCGGCGCCGAAGCCGAACTCTTCTCCGTCGGTAAAGCGCGTGCTCGCGTTCACGACGACGGCGGCCGCGTCGACCTCGTGCGTGAAACGGCGGGCCGCTTCGAGATCGCGCGTGAGGATCGCTTCGGTGTGGCCGGTGCCGTAGTTGTTGACGTGCGCGATCGCGGTGTCGAGGTCGGCGACGACCGCCACCGACATCTTGAGATCGGAGTACTCGCGTCCGAAGTCGTCCTCGGTTGCAATGCCGACATGCGGCGATCGGCGTTGCGCTTCGGCGTCACCGACGAGCTCGACACTTTGCGCGTGCAGCAGGTCGGCAATTCGGGGAACGAACGCGTCGGCCACCGACGCGTGGACGACGAGCGACTCGGCCGCGTTACACACGCTCGGGCGTTGGGTCTTGGCGTTCACCACGATCTTCGCGGCTTCGTCGAGATCGGCGGCCGCATCCACGTAGACGTGACAGTTCCCGTCACCGTCGATGATCACCGGCACCTTCGCGTTGTCGCGGATGCTCTGGATGAGTGCCGGCCCACCCCGCGGGATCAGGCAGTCGACGTAGTCGGTGAGCTGCATGACCTCGGTCGCGGTCTCGTACGCAGTGTCCTCGATCAAGATGACGGCGTCGTCGGGCAGCCCGTTCTTGCCCAGCGCGTCTCGCAACACCTGGGCGATCGCGATGTTCGACCGCAACGCCGACGACGAGCCCCGCAGCAGCGCGGCGTTCCCCGACTTCACGCAGAGTCCGGCCGCGTCGCTCGTGACGTTCGGACGGTTCTCGTAGATGATGGCGACGACACCGAGGGGGACGCGGGTGCGCACGATCTCGAGGCCGTTGGGGCGCCGCCACCCGTCGAGCACCTCGCCGACCGGGTCGGGCAGAGCCGCGACCGTGCGGAGACCGTCGGCCATCCCTTCGAGCCGGGAGTCGGTCAGCCGGAGCCGGTCGAGCGGACCGCTCTGCATCCCCGCCGCCTGCGCCGCTTCGAGATCGACCTCGTTGGCGGCCCGGATCTCGTGGGCCCGCTCGGCCAGGAGGTCGGCGGCGGTGATCAGCGCCCCGTTCTTGGCCGGGGTCGACGCTCCTGCCAGCAGCCGGCTCGCGGCTTTCGCCCGACGACCGAGCGTGGTGACGGGTGTCATCCCGCAAGGCTATCGCTTGACCGAACGGTCAAGTCCGGTCGTTTCGGTCCGGTCGGCCCCCGAGCAGGAGCGCAACAACGACCCCGCGCCCGCACCCGCGACCGGATCCGACACAGCCTTCTCGGCCGGTGCGAACGCGGTCACCTGGGCGCGCAAGACTCGCCCGCATAGGAGCGGCCGCAGCTCACGGGGCGGCTCACCCACTGGGGAGGGCTCATGCTCGCATCGATCCACGTCGCCGATCTCGGGCCTCGTCACGCCCTGGCTTTCGTCGCCAAGGGCCCGTCGCGTGTCACCGCGCCGGGCCTGCGCAATGCGAACCTCGCACTCGCCGCCCGGCTCGGCGGCCCTCTGCCGACGAAGACCGACATCGGTCGGGTCGCGCTGATCGCGATGTGGGACGACGATGCCGCGCTCGACGGTTTCCTCGCGGAGTCGCCGATTGCACAGACGTTGGCCGGAGGATGGCACGTCCGGCTCGAACCATTACGCGCGCACGGGTCGTGGCCCGGTCTCCCCGACGACCTCCCGAAGTCACGTCGGGTGGGCAGCACCGGTCCGGTTGCCGTGTTCACAATGGGCAAGGTCCGCATCCCGCGTCTTCCGGCTTTCCTGCGCGCGAGTGGCAAGGCGGAGAAACAGGTCGTCACCGCGCCCGGACTGCTCTGGGGCACCGCGCTCGTCCGGCCGCCGTTCGTCGCGACGTGTTCGTTGTGGGAGTCGGCCGAAGCGAGCGCGGGCTACGCGTTCACCGCGGGCGTCGCGCACAACGACGCGATCGCCGCGGGCCGGGCCAAGCCCTTCCACCACCGCGAGGCGTTCGTGCGCTTCCATCCCTACGCATCGACCGGTCACCTCGACGGCCGCAATCCCCTCCCGGAATCGCGCCTCGCCGCCATCTGACCCGCCGAGGGCCGCGCCTACGGGAGCACGACAAGGTCGTCGCGATGAACCACCTCTTGGGGCGAGCCGGCGGGGAGATCCGACGTGCGCTTGCCCGCGACGGCTCGGAGTTGCGATGCGCCGTAGCGACTCAGTCCCTTGGCGAACACGCGGCCGTCGTCGCCCATGATCTCGACCGGCGCGTCGACGTCAAATGCACCTTCGATCTCGCGCACACCCGCGGCGAGCAGCGACTTGCCGCCGTCGACGAGCGCGCGACGCGCCCCGGCGTCGACGGTCACCCGACCGTCGGAACCCTGCGCGAACGCGATCCAGAGCTTGCGCGACGAGAGCCGAGTCGGACGGGGCGCGATCGACGTACCGACCGCTCGACCCGCGAGCGCGTCGGCGATGACGTTCGGGACGCTCGCGGAGGCGATGACCGAGGTGGTGCTCCCGATCTTCGCGGATGTCTGCGTCGCGTA
>JBEPUZ010000163.1:0-10888 GCA_041691275.1 Actinomycetota bacterium
CCAACGGCTGCGGAATGCCCTACGTCAACTTCCGTTGGCTCGGCGGCATGCTCACGAACTTCCAGACGGTGCACTCACGTGTCGCCAAGCTGCGCGAGTTCCAGCGCCAGGTCGACTCCGGTGAGGTAGACCTCATGTCGAAGAAGGAAGGCTTGAAGGTCCGCCGCGACCTCGCCAAGCTCGAGCGCAACCTGGGCGGCATCAAGAACCTCGAGAAGCTGCCTTCCGTGGTGTTCGTCATCGACACCAAAAAGGAGCACATCGCGGTGACCGAGGCCAACCGGCTTCGCATCCCGGTCGTCGCGATCGTTGACACGAACTGCGATCCCGACATCATCGACTACGTGATCCCGGGCAACGACGACGCGATCCGCTCCGCGCAGCTCATGTGCCGCGTGATCTCCGACGCCGTCATCGAAGGCCGTGAGATCGCCAAGCGTCGCGGCGCACGCGCCGGTACGCGTTCGGAAGCGCCGGCCGTGCCCGCAGCTCCGGCGCGTCCAAAGCGGAGCCCTGAGGAGCAGGCGGAGTTCGATCAGCGCCAGGCCGAGGCGCGCGACGCCGCGGCCGCGAAGCAGCGTGAGATCGAAGAGCGCGCCCGCGTCGCCAAAGAAGCACCCAAGTCGGCGCCCGCGCCCGAGGCCGTCGCGCCCGAGGCTTCGGCCCCCGAAGAAGCGCCGGCGGCCGAACCGGCTCCCGCGCCGGACGAGACTCCGACTGACGACACCACCACCGAGGGCTGAACGATGGCCGAGATTGCCGCAAAAGACGTCGCCGCGCTGCGAAAGATGACCGGCGCGGGGATGATGGATTGCAAGAAGGCGTTGCTCGAGAACGACGGTGACTTCGAGCGGGCCAAGGACTGGCTCCGGGAGAAGGGCATCGCGGGCGCGGCCAAGCGCAGCGGGCGTGCCGCTGACCAGGGCGCCATCGAAGTGCTTGTCACCGACGACGTCGCCGCGGTCCTCGAGCTCAACTGCGAGACCGACTTCGTCGCAAAGGGCGACGGATTCGGTCAGTCGTTGTCGGCGCTCACGAAGCTCGTCGTCGACGACGGTGACGCCGATCTCGGCGCCAAGACGATGAATGGTGAGACCGTCGACGACTACGTCAAGGGTCTGTCCGGAACGCTCGGCGAGAAGATCGAGATCGGCCGGGTATCCCGGTTCGCCACGACCGACGGCCTTCTCGACGGGTACAAGCACATCCAGAACGAGCGCGGCACGGTCGGTGTGATCATCGAGCTCGGTGGCGTGGACCGCACCAATGCCAACGCCCGCGCCGTCGCCCACGACATCGCGCTCCACATCGCGAGCGCCGCGCCCCGGTACGTCACCCGCGACGAGGTCCCGGTCGCCGACGTCGCGCGCGAGCGCGACATCTACGAGGTGCAGACCCGCGAAGAGGGCAAGCCCGAACAGGCGTGGCCGAAGATCGTCGAGGGCAAGCTGAACGGCTTCTACAAGACGGTCGTCCTCCTCGAGCAGGCGTTCGTCAAGGACAACAAGCAGACGATCGACGCGGTCGTGAAATCGCTCGGAGGGGATGCCCACGTTCGTGGCTTCTCCCGGGTGAAGATCGGCGAGGAATAGTTCTGTCGAATCCCCACGAGAGGAGTTGCCGATGACCACGAGCCGGTACCACCGGGTCGTGCTGAAGCTCTCGGGTGAGGCGTTCGCCGACCAGAAGATCGGTTTCGGTATCGACGCCGTCGTCGTGCAACGCATCGCCGAAGAGGTCACCAAAGCGCGCGGCGACCTCGGAGTCGAGATCGCCATCGTCGTCGGCGGCGGCAACATCTTCCGCGGCCTCACCGGCGCGACGCGCGGCATGGACCGGGCGCGCGCCGACTACATGGGCATGCTCGCCACGGTCATCAACGCCTTGGCGCTGCAGGACGCGCTCGAGTCGATGGGTCAGCCGACGAGGGTCCAGACCGCGATCACCATGGCCCAGGTCGCGGAGCCGTACATCCCGTTGCGTGCGATCCGGCACCTCGAGAAGGGTCGGCTCGTGATCTTCGCGGCCGGCAATGGCAACCCGTACTTCACGACCGACACGACCGCTGCTCTGCGCGCGGCCGAGATCGGCGCGGAAGCGGTGCTGAAAGGCACGCACTCGGGTGTCGACGGCGTCTACAGCGCCGATCCCCGGCTCGATCCGGCCGCGGTGAAGATCGACGCACTCAGCCACTTCGACGTGCTCACACGCGGCCTGCAGGTCATGGACTCGACCGCGATCACGTTCTGCATGGACAACTCATTGCCGATCATCGTCTTCGACGTGATGCAACCCGGGAACATCACGAAGGCGCTCACCGGCGAACAGATCGGCACGCTGGTCTATCCGAAGGAGTCCAAGTGAGCGCGAAGGGCGACGAGGCCGGCGACAAGATGCACAAGATCGTCGAGCACCTGCAGGACCAGTTTGCCAGCGTCCGCACCGGACGGGCCGCCCCGGTACTCGTCGAGAAGCTGAAGGTCGACTACTACGGCTCCGAGGTCCCGCTCCAGCAGCTGGCGGGCTTCTCGGTCCCCGAAGCGCGGGTGCTTGTGGTCGCGCCCTACGACAAAGGCGCGTTGAAGGCCATCGAGAAGGCGATCCAGTCGAGCGATCTCGGTGTGAACCCGAGCAACGACGGCGTCGTGATCCGGCTCACGTTTCCCGAGCTGACCACCGACCGGCGCAAGGAGCTCGTGAAGGTCGTGAAGAAGATGGCGGAGGACGGCCGCGTCGCCGTACGCAACGTGCGCCGCAGCCTTCGTCAAGAGCTCGAACACCAGGCCAAGGACGGCGACATCTCCGACGACGAGCTCGCCCGGGTCGAAAAGGAGCTGGAGAAGCTCACCCACGACGTGGTCGCCGAGATCGACACACTCGTCGGGCACAAGGAAAAAGAGCTGCTCGAGGTGTGATTGCCGCCATCGAGCGGTCCGTAGGGCCGAAACTGCGGATGCTCGCGGCGACCCGGGAGGGTCGAGATGCGAGCGCCGAAGGTCTGCCCCTAGCCTGACGAGGCCCTGGGAGGATGACGTGACAGACAGAGACGAATCCGACCGTGCCACCGCGACTCCCGTCGAGGGAGTCCGGATCCTGGGTGCGAAAGAGACACCCACCGTTCGGGGTAACGACGGGTCGGACGACGGGCGTGAAGACCCTCGACCCGAAGCCGGTCCCGACGCCGACATCCGCGAGGCCGAACTCCGCGACGAGGACACCGGCCAGCTCGATCTGTCTGCGGTCGCGGCGGAGCCCGAGCCCCGACCCAGCTTCACCCAGCGCGCCTCCGTCCCGATCGTGGCGCGCCCCGATGGTGACGAGCCCCAGATCGCGCGCCCAGCCGCTGCGGATCCCGCCACCGCCGACGTCCCGCCGCTGCCGCACTGGACGGAACCGCCAACGGGCGCGGTACCGGCGATCTTCGCCGACGACACCGGCGAGCACGCCGTCGACGGCGACGCCCTCGACGCGTGGGCACCGATCACCGGCAACAGTCCGCGCTTTCGGGCCGAGGGCTCCGACTGGGCCGAAGCCGACTTCGGCGACGATCTGGTCGACCACGAACGTCTCGGCGCGCTCTCGGAAGCCGAACCCGTCGACGAAGACGAGGCGTTCGCCGAGGCCCTCGCCCAGCGACGCCCGCGTTTGCCCCGCGCACCGCGCGAGCGGCGCGTCGCACCCGAAGCGGTGCTCACACCGTCGTCGCGGGCTGCGGCGCCGATCCCGACCACGCGTGCGAGCCGGCGTCCGTCTCTCTCCGAGGAGCTGAGCGGCGGTGCATCGTCGGAGCGCGACGTCCCCACCGCGATCATGACCGCACTCGCGATCGTGGTCATCGCGTTCGTGTCGTTCACTGTTGGCCGTACGACGACCGCGTTGTTCGCGGCCCTGATCATCGGTATCGCGTCGATCGAGTTCAGCAACGCGCTGCGTACCAAGGGCTTCCGGTCGGCGACCCTCCTGACCCTCGTCGCGAGCGCCACGCTCCCGCTGGCAGTGAAGCACTACGGCCCGGGCGCGTACCCGATCTACTTCGGTCTGGTCGTCGTGGTCGCGATGCTCTGGTTCTTGTGGGAGGTCACCCCCGGTCGCCCGCTCCTCGGTATCGCTACGACGGTGCTGGGATTCGCGTGGATCGGTGGGCTGGGCGGATTCGCCGGACTCCTGTTGGGCCGCGCCGACGGGGTCGGGCTCATCATCGGCGTCGCTTCGTGCACCATCGCCTACGACGTGCTCGGCTTCTTCGTCGGGTCGCAGTTCGGCCGCACGCCGATCGCGCCCCGCATTTCACCGAACAAGAGCGTGCAGGGCACCTTTGCCGGCATGGTGGCCTCGCTGCTCGTCGGCGGGATCGTCATCGGTCACATCACACCGTGGAACCTTCACTACAGCGGTTGGATCCTCGGGTTGCTCGTCGCCGGCGGCGCCTTCCTCGGCGACCTGTGCGAGTCGATGATCAAGCGCGACCTCGGGCTCAAGGACTTCGGCACCTTGCTGCCGGGTCACGGAGGGGTGCTCGACCGGTTCGACGGACTCCTTTTCTGCCTGCCGATCGCGTATTACATCGCGGTCTCGCTCAAGCTGGGCTGAGCCCCCGGGACCCTCGCCGGGCCCCTAACCTCGGAGGATGACGCGCGGCGTTGCCATCCTCGGATCGACGGGCTCGATCGGTACCCAGGCGCTCGACGTCTTGTCGCATCATCGCGACGAGTACCGCGTCGTCGCCCTCGCCGCCGGCCGTAGCTCCGACCTGCTCGCGGCCCAGGCGGCCGAGTTCGGCGTCCCGGCCGAGAACGTCCGCGCCTGCGCCGACCAGCCGGAAGTGCTCGCGGAGCTGGCTTCTCTCCCCGAGGTCGACGTCGTACTCAACGCCGTCGTCGGGTTCGCGGCGCTGCCGGCAACGCTCGCGGCGCTCCACGCGGGGAAGCGGCTCGCACTCGCGAACAAGGAGAGCCTGATCGCAGCCGGACCCGTCGTCGCCAAAGCGCGGGCGGCGGGAGGCGGGGAGATCATCCCGGTCGACTCCGAGCACTCCGCGGTCTGGCAGTGCCTGCGGTCGGGGCGGCCGTCGGAGGTCGCACGGATCGTGCTGACGGCGAGTGGTGGCCCGTTCCGGGGCCGCACCCGAGACCAGCTGCGCGAGGTCACGATCGCCGACGCTCTCGCGCACCCGACGTGGAGCATGGGCGCCAAGATCACGGTCGACAGCTCCACCCTGATGAACAAGGGCCTCGAGGTGATCGAGGCGAACGAGCTGTTCGGCGTCGGGTTCGATCGCATCGACGTCGTGGTGCATCCGCAGTCGGTGGTGCACAGCATGGTCGAGTTCTGCGACGGCGCGACCATCGCCCAGCTCTCGATGCCCGACATGCGGCTTCCGATCGCGCTCGCGCTCGGCGCGCCCAACCGGCTCGCGCCCGCGTACGGCGCCATCGACTGGTCGACGCTGGGAAGCCTCGACTTCGAGGTCCCCGAT
Organism: Actinomycetota bacterium; assembly: GCA_041691275.1. Lineage (GTDB taxonomy): Bacteria > Actinomycetota > Acidimicrobiia > IMCC26256 > PALSA-610 > PALSA-610. Next base: position 5,477 of record JBEPUZ010000163.1, read on the forward strand.
CTCGAGACGTTCCCGTGCCTCGCCCTCGCCTACGAGGCGGGCCGCGCCGGCGGCACTGCGCCCGCGGTGCTGTCCGCGGCGAACGAGGTGGCGGTCGAGGCGTTCCTGGCCGGCCGGATCCAATGGACGGAGATCGCGGCGGTGGTGGCGGAAGTCCTGAACGCGGGCACCGGAAACGCCGATGAGATCGGTGACGTGCTCGAAGCCGATCGGCAGGCCCGTGAGCGGGCCGCCGACCTAGTGGTCGTCAGAGGTGCCGCGTGAGGGTCAGCGATCCGTTCGAAGACGTCGAGGTCGATCCGAGGCGCACGCTGGGCGCCACTATCGGCGTCCTCGCCATCCTCGTGGTCGCGGCGGTGTTCTTTCCGCACCAGGCCGCGGTCGTCGCGGTCATCGTGGCGTTGTTCGTCATGATCATGTTGCACGAGCTCGGGCACTTCGTCGCGGCCAAGCGCTCGGGCATGAAGGTCACCGAGTTCTTCGTCGGCTTCGGCCCCCGCCTCTGGTCGTTCACGCGCGGCGAGACCGAGTACGGCATCAAGGCCGTTCCGCTCGGCGGCTACTGCCGCATCATCGGCATGACGAACCTCGAGGAGGTCGCTCCCGAGGACGAGCCCCGGGCATACCGCAACAAGGGCACTCTCCCCAAGGTCATCGTCGCCGCCGCGGGTCCGGCCGTGCACTTCCTGATCGCGTTGATACTCATGTTCGCGGTGCTCTTCTTCGCGGGCGACTATCGCAATCAGCGCGTGGTGACCAAGCTCGCCGAGACCTCGCAGGGCGCGGCGGCGGCCGGGCTCAGGGCGGGCGACACCGTGATCTCGATCAACGGCACCTCGGTCACGAGCTGGGACCAGGTGCAGTCGCTCATCAACCCCACGAGCGCACCCGCACAGTCGGGCCAGATCGTCGACTTCGTCGTCCGGCGCGCCAATGTCGATATGCCGATCGCGGTGAAGCTCGAACAGAGCACCGACCCGGCGGTCAAGCGGGTCGTCGCCGGGATCGCACCCGATTCCGTCGTGCCCCATCCGGGTCTGGTGACGTCGGTGGCGCAGGCGCCCAAGCAGGTCGCCGACATCGGGTGGGCATCGATCAAGGCCATCGGCACGATGTTCTCGCCGTCGGGGATCTCGAACTACTTCCGCATCCTCACCGGCGACACGAGCACCCACACCGATCAGTCGAAGCGCTTCGTGTCGCCCGCCGGCGTCGGTGCGCTCGCCAGCGACGCGGTGAAAGCGGGCTGGGTAAGCGTGTTCGGCCTGCTGCTCTCGATCAACATCTTCGTCGGGCTCTTCAACCTGCTCCCGCTGCTTCCCTTCGACGGCGGTCACATCGCGATCGCGCTCTACGAGAGCGTCGCCTCGCGGGTGCGACGGCGCAAGGTCAGGGTCGACGCGGCCAAGCTGCTCCCGATCACGGTGGCGGTGGTCGGGGTGCTCGGGTTCATCTTCTTGTCGAGCCTGTTCCTCGACATCACCCATCCGGTCGCGAACCCCTTCTGAGGTTGCCGCCCGCCGCCCCGAACCGGGGAAGTGAAGCTTTGGTGCGCGGGTCGGACGAGGGTAGAGGCGCGCCTTAGGCTGGGTCCGTGACTCCTCGTAGACGAACCCGCCAGGTGATGGTCGGCCGGGTTCCGGTGGGCGGCGACGCCCCGGTGTCGATCCAGTCGATGACCACCACGAAGACCGCCGACGTCGACGGGACCCTTGCCCAGATCTACGCGCTCGCGTCGGCCGGCTGCGACATCGTGCGCTGCACCTGCAACGAGGAAGAGGCCGCGGAGGCGCTGGCCCAGATCGTGCCCCGTTCGCCGGTGCCGATCGTCGCCGACATCCATTTCCAGTACAAGCTCGCGCTGGGTGCGCTCGAAGCCGGCGTGCACGCCCTGCGCCTGAACCCCGGCAACATCCGCAAGCCCGAGCACATCAAGCTCGTGGCGACCGAGGCCAAGGCGCGTGGGGTCCCGATCCGGATCGGTGTGAACGCGGGCTCGCTCGATCCGGCGATGGCCGAGCGCCACGGTGGCATCACCGCCGAGGCGATGGTCGCATCCGCGATGCACGAGCTCGACCTGTTCCGTGAGGTCGACTTCGACGACGTGAAGATCTCGGTCAAGGCGTCGAGCGTGCCGCTGATGATCGACGCGTACCGGCTGCTCTCGGAGACCACCGATCATCCGCTCCATCTGGGCGTCACCGAAGCGGGCGTGCTGCCCCAAGGCCTGATCAAGGGCGTCGCCGGCATCGCCACGCTGCTCGCCGAAGGCATCGGCGACACGATTCGTTTCTCGCTCACCGCCGACCCGGTAGAGGAAGCCAAGGCCGGGCGCACGCTCCTCGAGACGCTCGGATTACGGGAGCGCAAGGGTCTCGATCTCATAGCGTGCCCGTCGTGCGGTCGGGCCGAGGTCGACGTCATCCGGGTCGCGACCGAAGCGCAGGCCGCGCTCGAGGCCCGCAACATCCCACTGCAGGTCGCGGTCATGGGCTGCGTCGTCAACGGACCCGGTGAGGCGCGCGAGGCCGATCTCGGGATCGCGGCGGGCCGGGGCAAGGGTCACCTGTTCGTGAAGGGTCAGGTCGTGCGGGTCGTGCCCGAGGCGGAGATGGTCGCCGCGCTCGTCGACGAAGCCGAGAAGATCATGGCCGAAGGCATCGAGGCCCGGCTCGCGGCGGCCGACCCGAACGCGGCCGCGATGGCCGAGGCCGCGCGCGATGAGTTGTTGCAGATCCAGGGTCTCGACGCCAACCACTCGGCCGAGAGAGTTCTGAAGATCCGCGAAATTTCGGACTGATACCCGCCGATCTGCGGTTCTACCAGCGACGACGCGTCATATCCTCGATGTGTGACGGATAGAGATTCTCCCGTCGGGCGCCGGGTCTTTCTCGGTCTCGTCGGAGCGGGGACGCTCGGAGTGCTCTTCGGCGCCAAGGTCTCCGACTTTCTCGCCGATGTCGTACCCAAGTCGGATCCGACCGGCCTCTCGACGCTGCTTCCCCTCGGCCCCCACTTTCGCTATTACACGATCACGAGCGGCTTTCCGAAGCGCGCAACGCAGGACTACCGGCTGACCGTCAACGGCCTGGTCGACAAGCCCCTCACGCTCACGTACGACGAGCTGCGGGCGATGCCGCCGACGATGTTGACGAAGGATTTCCAGTGCGTCACGGGTTGGCGGGTGCCGAACACGCACTGGACCGGGGTGAAGCTCGCCGACCTCCTCGACCGGGCCGGCGTGAAGCCGAACGGGTCGGCGTTGCGCTTCACTTCGTTCGACGGCGCGTACACGGAAAGCCTGACGATGGATCAGGGTCGCCGCGACGACGTGATCGTCGCCTACGACCTCGAAGGCAAGCCGCTCAGTAGTGATCACGGCGGCCCGGCGCGTCTGTACGTCGCTCCGATGTACGGCTACAAGTCGTGCAAGTGGTTGAGCGGCATCGAGGTTGTCGACCATGTGATCCCCGGCTACTGGGAAGAGAACGGTTACGACGTCGACGGCTGGGTCGGCCGGAGCAACGGCCGCGACGATCAGCCCACGTCGTCATGAGCGTGACGACCGCCGCCGTTGCCCGGCGGATTCCGCGCTTCGATCGGGTCGAACGGGTCGTGCATTGGACGAACGCGACGCTGTTCTTGGTGCTGCTGGCGACGGGCGGCTCGTTGTACTTCGAACCGCTGTCGACGATTGTCGGCCATCGCCACACGGTCAAGACCATCCACGTGTACTCCGGGCTGCTGCTCCCGCTCCCGCTCCTCGTCGGCGTGCTGCTCCCGCGTGGTCGTCTCCTGCGCGAGGACATCTCCCGCTTCAACCGTTGGACGGCCGACGACCGCCGGTGGTGGTCTCGCCGCAAACGCGCCGGCGTGAAGCTGGGCAAGTTCAATCCCGGTCAGAAGCTCAACGCGATCTTCGTCGGCGCTGCGATCGTGTTGATGCTGGGGACCGGATCGATCATGCGCTGGTTCGGGCCGTTCCCCGACAGCATCCGCACCGGCGCGACGTTCGTGCACGACTGGGTCTTCATCACGCTGGTCGTCGTGATCATCGGTCACATCATGTTCGCGTTCGGTGACGGCGACTCGCTCCGCTCGATGGTCCGGGGCTGGGTGCCGGAACAATGGGCCCGACGGGAACGACCGCGCTGGTGGGCGGAAGTGGTCTCAGCGCGTGCGGGCAGCGACGTCGAGGCAGGCGGAGACGAGGGGCTCTGCGAAACGGGCGCTGGCGCAGGCGAGGTGCCCGTCGGCGATTGAGTGGACGGTCGAATCGCGGATCGCTTCGGCGATCGCGAGCTGCTGGGCGGGAGCCACACCGCGGTCCTCGGTCGTGCACACGATCGACGTGGGCACGTCGACCTCGCCGATCCAGCGCCGCGCGCTGTAGGTGGAAATCGAGTGGCCCGCCTCGATGATCATGCGCAAGTCGTGCCTACGCATCTCGGCTGCGGCCCACGTGGGCATCGTCGCCGGGTGCATCTTGACCATCGGCACAGGCGGGAGGAGGCGACCCGGCCACGGGAGGCGGGCGGTCGCGGTCGCGCCGAGCATCGTCGCCTGGTACAGGCTGCGCGTGAGGCGGTTCGGCGCGAACCCCGCGCTCGTCGCGCACAGCACCAATCCGTCGACGAGGTCGCGGTGCCTGCGCCACATGAGCTGCGCGATCGGTCCGCCCATCGAGTAGCCGACCGCGATCACGGGCCCGGTGCCGAGCTCGACGACGGTTGCCGCGCAGTCGTCGGCGCAATCGGCGAGCCGGAAGATACGGCGGGTCCGCAGCCCGCGGGCGTGACCTCGCAGATCGGGCGCCACGACGTTGAAGTGCTCGCGGAGCGGCTCGAACGTCTGGAACCAGTTGAGTCCCGCGCTGGCCACCCACCCGTGGAGGAGGAGCAACGTCGGCGCACCGTGCGGGCCGACGACCTCGCGCACGAAGGTGGTGCCGCGGTTGGCGAGATCGATGCGCCGGCCAAGGGGGAGCAGGGGACGGGCCACGCTGGGCTCAGTCGGCATCGACCCGTCGACGGACGTCGTCATGATCAGATCCGCTCGGCCCAGAAGCAGTCGACGCGGTACGGGATCTCGAGGTCGCCCCGGTCGCGGACCGCGGGATGGGTGGCGAGCAGACAGCGCACCTCGTCGAGCACCGCTTCGCGTTCTTGCGCGGGAAGAACGGCCACATGGCTGACCGACGCCACGCGCTGAACGACACCGTCGGGCGTGATGGGTTGCAGGTGACGGAACTCCCCGACGTTCAGCGGACCGAAGTCCGGCATCGCCCGCGTGGCGCTGTCGCGCCAGTTCTCGTGATCGCGCCACGGCGCGCGCTTCTCGACGCGATCCATGATCGACCAGACCTCGTCGACCCAGGGTTCGGTCCGGTCGCGCGCGTTCCAAATCAGTCCG
>JBEPUZ010000164.1:0-10880 GCA_041691275.1 Actinomycetota bacterium
GGAGATCGCCCCGCCACCAAGCGCGCGCTCGACACTAAGTGGGCGCTCGCTAACAGAATTACGGCGCCCAGGGCGCCGGTGCCGAAAGCGCCGGCGGCGGCAGCAGCGGCGGCGGCGACACCCACGACCCAGGCGCCCGAGCTCGCCGGACCGGTCCTGGAGCTCGACTCCAAGACGGTGAACCTCGACGGCTCGCACTTCTTGAAGATCGGCGTGTCGCTGCAGCTCCCGGCCAAGTCGGTCCCGGCCACCGTGAAGGACACCGAGAACTGGGGCAGCACCGCGAGCCAGCTGGTGTTGGACACGTTCAGTGGTCGCTCCTACGTCGAACTCTCGAACGACGCCTTCCGCGAGAAGCTCGAGCACCAGATCGGCAACGAGGTCTGCGTGAAGACCGAGGGCAAGGTCGTCACGACCTACTTCATCGACTTCGTGATGCAGTAACGATGCGGCTGCGACCTCCGGATCTGCGCGTGGCCTGAAGCGCAGTCCGCGACGCCTCTGCGGGTTCGCGAAGGGCTCAGCTGTGACCGTTTCGGGCCGATTGAGGGCCCGTGGTAACGACGACGACGACCAGTCGGCGGGGCCGGGGGCAATCGAACGTCGTTCCGTTCGACTTCCGGCGCCCGAACAAGTTCAGCCGCGATCACGTGCGCGCGTTCCAGATCGTGCACGAGACGTTCGCGCGCCAGCTCTCGACGGTGCTCGCGACGACGTTGCGCGCCGGCGCGAGCAGCGCGTTCGACAAGGTCGAGCAGCTCACCTACGACGAGTACATCCGGGCGATGCCCAACCCGTCGTACATGGTGATCTTGTCACTCAACCCGTTGCCGGGCGCGGCGTTGTTGCAGCTTCCCCTCCCGATCACGTTCGCCGCGATCGACCGCCTGCTCGGTGGAACCGGCGACGCCGGGAGCCCGAAGCGCCCGCTCACCGAGATCGAGCAGAACCTGATGCGTTCGGTGGTCGACCGGGCGTTGCGGGAGCTCGAGTACGCGTACGAGACGTTGGTGCGCGTCGAAGCCGAGATCGTGCAACAGGAGTTCAACCCGCAGTTCGCGCAGATCGCGGCGCCGTCCGACATGGTGCTCGTCGTCTCGTTCGAGATGCGGATCGGCGACAAGCGCGACACCGCAACCATCTGCGTGCCGTTCACGACGATGGCGCCTGTACTCGAGAGCTTGGCCAGCCAGACGCTGTTCCAGGACCAACGCGGCGAAGACCCCGCGGTCTGGCAGCAGAAGCAGGAAGCCGCGCTCTACAACGTGCCGGTCGAGACCCGCGTGCGCTTCGACGCGGTGGGGCTGACCTCGGCCGAGATCGTGGCGCTTCAGGTCGGTGACATCGTTCCGCTCAACCATCCTGTCGACCGCCCGCTCGGCGTGACGGTCGACGACGTGCTCTGCTGCGAAGGCGTCTCCGGACGCCGGGGCAAGCGCCTGGCGACCCTCGTGGTCGACGTGAACCGGGACGGCGGATGGCGCTGATCTCGAACCTCCCTATCGCCGAGGTCGCCGCCGTTGTCGCGCGCGCGCTCGAAGACCTGCTCGGTCACGACATCGTGCTGACGGCCGGTGGCGCCGAGCTGGACGAGCCCTTCGACGACGTCCTGCCCGCCGGGCCGACCCGCACCATCGTGCTGCCGTTCTCCGACGGTGTCATCGGCGAGCTCTCCTTGGTGGTCGGAGAGTCGTTCGCGATGACCATGGAAGCCGCGACCGACGACGCGTCCCTCACGAGTGCGGCGATCCCCGCACTCGACGCGGGCGCGGAGACGATCGCGTTCACGATCAACATCGGTGTCAACGTCGCCGGCGCGGGCGAGATCGCGACGGAGACGTTGCTCACCAGCGTGGTCGGCGAGTTCGCAGCGGTCCCGCTCATCGAGAACGAGACCCGGGTCGCGTGCGTCATCGTGCGGCTCGTCGACGAACCACCGGTCGCGATCCCGGTGCCGGCGGCGGCACCGATCGCGCCCGCACTACCGGAGCCGCCGCGCCTCTCGCCCGCGCCGTCGATGCCGCCGGAATCGAACGTGCTCACGCCCGAGCCCACAGCCCAACCACCCACAGCCCAACCACTGGTGGCCCGCGCCCCCGGCGTCGCCATCCACGAGTTCCAGCCTCTCAACGACGGTTCCGGCGCAGTGGCACCGCCCCGGCCGTTGACCCTGTTGAACGACGTGCAGATGGAGGTCTCCGCCGAGCTCGGCCGCCGCCGCCTGAGGGTGCGCGACATCGTCGGGCTCGAGATCGGCTCGGTGATCGAGCTCGACCGCGCCGCGGGGAGTCCCGTCGACGTGTTGGTCAACGGCGCGCTCGTGTGGCACGGCGAGGTCGTGGTGGTCGACGAGGAGTTCGGGATCCGCGTCGCCGAGATCGTGGTGGACGAGAACTGATGGCCTCCGCCTCGACGCTCATGCTCTTCGTGCGACTGATCCTGTCGCTCACGGTCGTGATCGGCCTCATGTGGGTGGCCGCGAACGTGTTGCGCAAGCGCGGGTTCTCCGGCGTCGCCTCCCGGCGGGGGCCGAAAGGGCCGGAGCTGGAGCTCCTCGCCCGGCGACCGCTCGGCCGCAACGCGTCGATCGCGGTCGTGCGCGTCGGCGACCGCTCGCTCGTCGTCGGGGTCACCGATCACCAGGTGACCAAGCTCGGCGACGTCGAGATCACGGACATCGATTTGGACGAAGACAACAACTGGACGGTGTCTTCGGGGGCCAACGGCCCCGCTACGGCATGGAAGACGATGCTCGAGCAGATGCGGAATCGCACCGCCCGTCGCTGAGCATCTCCGAACCCGGAAGGGTTTGCGTGCCGAAGCGTTGCCCGGATTCCAAGGATCCGATCCATTCCCAGTCATCCCCGGCACTCGGGGCCCGACGGCGCGTATGGCTTCGTCGCGTCTTCGTCGCGATCGCGCTCCCGCTCGCCGCACTCGCGTGCGGCTGGCTCAGCGCGACGCTGACGGCGGATCCCGCGAGCGCGGCGCCGGCCACTCCCGTCGTCACGACGCCGTCGATCCCGACCCCCTCGGTCCCCACCACTCCGACGACCGCGGGTAGCGACGCGTCGATCAACGTCAACCTCGGCGGCCTCACCGGCAGCGACGGCAAGAAGCCCGACCAGAGCATCGTCATCATCTTGTTGCTGACCGTGCTCGCGGTGGCCCCCGCGCTCCTCGTCATGCTCACGAGCTTCACCCGCATCGTGATCGTGTTGTCGTTGACGCGCAACGCGCTCGGACTGCCGTCGATCCCACCGAACCAGGTCGTGATCGGTCTCGCGATCTTCCTCAGCCTCTTCGTCATGGCACCCACGTTGACGAAGATCAACGACGAGGCCCTGCAGCCGCTACTAAACGGCAAGCTCGATTTCTCCCACGCCTACGACAAGGCGCAGGTCCCGCTGCGCGACTTCATGTTGAACCAGACGCGGCGGGGCGAGCTCAACCTGTTCGTGAAAGCGTCCGGTGAGAAGGCACCGTCGTCGCGCGGCAAGGTGCCGCTGTCGACGCTGATCCCCGCGTTCATCCTGTCGGAGCTGAAGACCGCCTTCATCATCGGGTTCGTGATCTTCATCCCATTCCTCATCATCGACCTGGTGGTCAGCTCGACCCTGATGTCGATGGGCATGTTCATGCTCCCACCGGTACTCGTGTCGTTGCCGTTCAAGCTCCTGTTGTTCGTCATGGTCGACGGTTGGGCGCTCGTCGTGAGCTCGCTCATCACGAGCTTCAATCATTGACCGTGCACCGCTGCAGCCAACCCCGTAAGCCGCAAACGCTCTGCTCATGAAGGAGAAAACGTCGTGAACGAAGGTTCGGTCATGGACATCGCGGTCAAGTCGATCCTGCTCGCGACCAAGCTCTCGGCACCGATCCTGGGGGTCTCGCTCGCTATCGGTCTCTTCGTGGGACTGATCCAGTCGGCGACGCAGATCCAAGAACAGACGCTGACCTTCGTCCCGAAGCTCGCCGGGGTCGCGCTCGTGCTCGTCATCACCGGGCACTGGATGCTGAGCCAGATCATCGGTTTCACCCAGAGCCTGTTCGAGATGATCCCGCACCTCATCGCGTCGTGACGCGCAGCCACGATCGGGTCGTGACGCGCAGTCACAATCGCGTCGTGACACGCAGTCGCAGTCTCTCGTGAACTTCACGTTCGACCCGATCCTGCTCACGGCATTCTGCCTCGCGCTCGTGCGCGCGGCAGCGTGGCTGTTCGTGTCGCCGCCGTTCAACACGCGCATGATCCCGACGACGGTGAAGGCGGGTATCGCCGCGTCGCTCGCCCTCTGCGCCGCGCCGCACATTGCGAGCCCGAACATCCCGCTCGACACCGGCGGGTTCCTCGGCGCGCTCGTTACCCAGGCGCTGGTCGGCATCACACTCGGACTGTTCACGATGATCCTCGTCAACGCGCTGCAGGCCGCCGGCGCGCTCGTCGACCTCTTCGCCGGCTTCTCACTCGCCGCGATCTACGACCCCCTCAACCAGTCGAACGTGGCGATCTTCGGGCGCTTCTACGAGCTCATCGCGGTCACGTTGCTGTTCACGACGAATGCGTACCTCCTGCTGGTCAACGGGTGGTTCCGCTCATTCGACGTCGTACCCGCGCACGGCCTCGCCTTCTCCGACCTGTCGAACGTGATGACCAAGAACCTCGGCCAGTTCCTCGTGGCCGCGCTCGAGGTCGCCGGTCCGGTGCTCGGGTGCCTGTTCCTCGCCGAGGTGACGCTCGGGCTGTTGTCGCGCGCGGCGCCGAGCCTCAACGTCTTCTCCCTCGCGTTCCCGCTGCGCGTCATCGTGGCCCTGCTCGTGGTCACCCTCGCGGTGCCGTTGATCTCACCCGCGGTTGCGAACCTCGTGCACGAGGCGATGGCGCCCCTCGGCGTCGGGTGACCCGCGATGGCGGCCGGTGACAGCAGCGACAAGACCGAGAAGCCAACTCCAAAGCGCCTGAAGGAGGCGCGCGAGAAGGGTCAGACCGCCAAGACCCCCGACCTCTCCACCTGGGTGGCGATGCTCGCGACGAGCACGCTCTTGCAGATCTCGTACAAGCGCGGCGTCGTGGTGCTGCCCGACATCCTCCGCCAGATGGGTGTGACGATCGCGCACCCCGACGAGGGCGCGGCCAAAAAGTTCGCAGCGGCCTCGATGTGGAAGACGGTCGGTGTCGTCGCGCCGATGCTGCTCGGGATGATGGTCATCGGCCTGCTGGTGAACGTGGCCCAGGTGGGCTTCCGGCCCACCTCAAAGAAACTGAAGCCCGACTTCGGCCGGCTCAACGTGTTCAAGGGCATCAAGAAGATGGTCGGCACCCAGGCGTGGTGGGAGCTGGCGAAAGCGCTCGCGAAGACCGCGTTGCTGATCGCGGTGGCGTGGCCGGCGTTCATGGGAGCGACGCGCACGCTGACGAACGGCAACATGTCGAACTCGTTCGCGATCGCGGGCTTCGTCGCCAAGACGGCGCTCACCGTCGTGCGCAACGTGTCGGCGGTCGGGCTCGTCGTGGCCGCGGCCGACTACGCGTACCAGAAGCACCGGGTGACCAAGCAGCTGCGCATGACGCGCCAGGAGCTGCGAGAAGAGATGAAGCAGCAAGAGGGAAACCCGGAGATGAAGCGCTCGGTCCGGTCGCGAGCGCTCGCCGTCAGCCGCAATCAGATGATCCGATCGGTCTCGATGGCCGACGTCATCGTCGTGAACCCGACCCACTACGCGGTCGCGCTGAAGTACGACGCGGCCAAGGGCGCACCTGAGGTGGTGGCGAAGGGGGCGGGCGCCATCGCCCTCGCGATCAGGAAACAGGGCGAGAAGCACAAGATCGCGATCGTTCACGAGCCGGTGCTCACCCGGACCCTCTACGCCTCGTGCGAGATCGGCCAGCTGATCCCGGCGGACCTCTACGAGGCGGTCGCCCTCCTGCTCGCGTTCGTCTTCGGGCTCAAGGCCAAGGGCCGGGCCGAGGGCTATCACGAGCTGCCGAGGCCGGTCCTCCTCTAGCGCCTCCCCCGACCTGCCCCGGGACCTGCTCCCGGGCCCGCTCCCGGACCCCTGAGAATCGGGCGAAACCGTCAACTCCGGGCTCACGGAGCCGATCAGGTTACGGACGAAGCGGCCACGGACGGCGCGCAGTGAGAAGCCCCGGAGCTCCGTGAAACCCAACCGAATCGGACAGGTCGCAATCCCCGCCGCGATCGTCGGCATCGTCGTGATGATGGTCGTGCCGTTGCCGACCGCGCTCCTCGACCTGCTCCTCGTCACGAACATCGCCCTCGCGACGCTCGCACTTCTCGCGAGCATGTTCACCACTCGCGTCCTCGACTTCTCGATCTTCCCGTCGTACCTCCTCATCGCGACGCTGTTCCGCCTCGCCCTCAACGTGTCGGTGACCCGACTCGTGTTGCTGCACGGCTACGCGGGAAAAGTCATCGAGTCGTTCGGCCACTTCGTCGTCGGTGGCTCGGTCATCGTCGGGCTCGTGATCTTCCTCATCCTCATCGTGATCCAGTTCATCGTGATCACGAACGGTGCCGGACGCGTCGCCGAGGTCGCGGCGCGCTTCACCCTCGACGCGATGCCCGGTAAGCAGATGGCGATCGACGCCGATCTCAACTCGGGTCTGATCAACGACGTCGAGGCGAAACGGCGGCGCAAGGAGGTCGCCGAAGAAGCCGACTTCTACGGCGCGATGGACGGTGCCTCGAAGTTCGTGAAGGGCGACGCGATCGCGGCCATCGTCATCGTCGCGATCAACCTCATCGGCGGTTTCGCGGTCGGCGTCCTGCAGCAACACCTGTCGTTCGGCGACGCGATCCACACGTACAGCCTCCTCACGGTCGGCGACGGGCTCGTCGCCCAGATCCCGGCCCTCTTGATCTCGCTCTCGTCCGGTCTGATCGTGACCCGGGCTGCGACCGAGATGGACCTCGGCTCCGACCTGCTCCACCAGTTCACGCGGCACAAGAAGACGCTGCAGCTCGGAGGCGGCGCGATCTGCGCGGTCGCGATCGTCCCCGGCCTCCCCAAGGTCCCGTTCTTCATCGTCGGCGGCGTCCTGCTGCTCCTCGCCACCCGCCTCCCCAGCGACGCGGAGATCGCGGAGCGCGAAGCGGCGGAGAAGGAGATCGAGATCGCGCCGGTCCCCTTGTCGCCCGACTCGCCCGAGCACCTCGTCGGGGAGATGCGCGTCGAACCGCTCGAGCTCGAGATCGCGTACGACCTCATCGACCTCGTCGACTCGGCGAAGGGCGGCGATCTGCTTGACCGCGTGCGCGCGCTCCGGCGGAAGCTCGCACTCGAGCTCGGCGTCGTCATACCGCTGGTCCGCACGCGCGACAACCTCGAACTTCCGGCCAGCACCTACGCGGTGCGCGTGAACGGTGTCGACGTCGGACGCGGCGAGGCCCCCGCCGGCCATGTGCTGGTCCTCGGCGACGACGCGGGCTCACTCCCCGGTATCCCCACACGCGAGCCGGTGTTCGGTCTCCCGGCGACCTGGGTCCCGACCGAGTTCCGGCACCAGGCCGAGATCACCGGCGCGACCGTCGTCGACCGGGCGTCGGTCATCACGACCCATCTCGCCGAAGTCGTCCGCCGCAACGCCGGACGCCTCCTCAGCCGCCAAGACGTGAAGATGCTCATCGACGTCGTGAAGCAGAGCGACCCCGTCGTGGTCGACGAGCTCAACGGCGCCAGCGTCACGACCGGTGAGATCCAGCGCGTGCTGCAGATGCTGCTCGAAGAAGCGGTCGGCATCCGCGACCTCGTGCGCATCTTCGAGGTCATCTCGGAGCGGTCGCGCACCACGAAAGATCCTGAGCAGATCGTCGAATCGGTGCGCACTGCGCTCGGACCGGCGATCTCGGCGTCGTACGCCAAGGACGGCAAGCTCCCCGTCCTCACGCTCGATCCCCTCGTGGAACACGCGCTCGCGGAGACGCTGCGCACCGGCGACACCGGCACGTACCTCGCCCTCGATCCCCAGACTGCGGAACAACTCGCGCTCGCCGTCGCGCGCGAAGCCGAAGCCGCGGAGATGAAAGGGATCGAGCCCGTGTTCGTCTGCGCGGCGCAGCTGAGGCCGTCGGTTCGCCGGCTGCTACACGCGGCCGCGCCCCGCCTTCCCGTCCTCGCCTACACGGAGCTCGGCGCGCAGCTCGAGCTCGACACGATCGGAGTGGTGAACCTTGGCCAGCCAGCTGCGGTTTGAGGGTGGCGAGCTCGAGGAGCTTCTCGAGCGCGTCCGCAACGAAGTCGGACCGGAAGCGCGCATCGTCGCGGCCAACCGGATCCGCCAAGGTGGCCTCGCGGGCTTCTTCGCGCGCGAGGGCTACGAGGTCGTGGTCGACGCCGACGGGGTGACGACGGGGGGCCGCGGTGCTCGCGGCCGCCGGCGTGCTCGCAACGCGGCCGCTCCGAACAGCACGACCGACACTGAGTCCGCGCCTGAGCCGCGCGCGAACGCGAACCCGCCGCGCCAGTCCGTCGCACCGCCGGTCGCGCCGACGTCGGCCGCGGCCGCCTCGGTCCTCGACCTCGTCGAAGAAGTGAACGAGATCGAACGCGACCAGGTCATCGACCTGTCGGATCCGCCGCGGCCGACGCTCTCCACGGAGCGCAACGACTTCGGGACGATGCTCGCCAACCTGACCCGCGAACTCGATGAGGAGGAGGCCTCCATGCCCACCACGACCGTCAACGACGGGCCGATCTCGCCGAGCGCGCACTACCGGCGCACCACCTCGGACCCGACGGTCGCGACCGCGCCCGCGGCCGCGGCCCCGGCCCCGCCGACCGGAATGCCCATCGCGCCCGGGATCACACCGCTCCCGCAAGGAGACGCTCGCCTCCTCGCGCTCGGCCTCCCGGCCGAGCTCGCCCCTTCGACGGCGGTGACCGGCGACCTCCGCACTGCACTCTGTCAGCGGCTCGCGCAGCTTCCGCCGCCACCGCTGCTTCCCCGCACGACCGGCGTCGTGATCGCGATCGTCGGCATCGGCACCGCGCCGATCGCGCTGGCGCGCCGGCTCGCCGACGAGCTCGACATCGACCCCCAACACGTGCTGCTCGCAACGCCCGAAGCGATGAGCGACGTGTCACACCCGGAGGAGGCGGAGGCGTTCCGACGCAGCTGCCGGCGTCGGGCGGAGCCGACGATCGTCGCGTGCAGCATCGGCTCGGGCCGGGCCCAGCTCGGTTGGGCGCACCGCATCCTCGACCGGCTGGAGCCGACGATCACGTGGGCGGTCGTCGACGGATCCATCAAGGCCGAGGACGTCGGGCACCGGATCTCGTTGCTCGGTGGTGTCGACGTGATCGCGATGACGGGAATCGCCGACACGATCAGTCCCGCGGCAATCCTCGGGCTCGGGATTCCGGTCGGGCGGATCGGTTCCAACCCCGCGACTCCCGCGGTGTGGGCCGACCTCTTGTTGGAACGCCTGGAACGGTAAGGCGGGTTCTTCCATGACCGAGCGTCCGATGAGAGAGACGACATGAGCAGGCCAAATGTCGATCCCGCGTTCGCGTTCGGGGTGAGCCTCGCGGTCTCGCTCGTGCTGTGGTTCCCGACGCTGCGCGCGACGATGAGTGGCAACATCGAGATCACCGACGCCGGGATCCGCTATTTCATCGCGCTCGCGATCGCGTGGGCGGGCGTGTACGCCATCTGCGCGATGGTGACGATGTACGCGAGCAAGCCGCGTACGCAAGGCTCTCCGCCCGAACCGCCGCCGGCGCGTTCCGCAACACCGGCGCGCCGACAAGACGACGTCGTCGCGGCCGAACCCGAGTCGACCGACGCCAACGCCGCCTAGTTCTGTTCCCCGAGCGGAATCTCAGGCAGTGGCGAAAAGGCTCACGCCGCGGGACGCGCTTCGCGCGCCTTGCGGGCCGCCTTCTGCCGGCGCCGGATCAACCGGTGCCGCTCCGACGCGGTCAAGCCACCCCACACGCCGTCTGAGGGACGAGTCTCGAGTGCGTACTCGAGGCACTCCTCCCGCACCGGGCAGATCGCGCAGATCGACTTGGCCTCGCCGGCCTGAGATTCCGATACCGGAAAGAAGACGTCGGTGTCGGCTTCCTGACACGCGGCGTCCTCGAACCAGTCGGTCTGGGTCATGTCGAGAGTTACTGAGAGACGAGGCATAGCAGGCTCTACAACGCAGATCCCCGCCGCCTCATTCCCGGAAAACAACCACCAACAGATCCCGGAAAACGTCCACCAACAGTTGTCGGAGTTCTCCGCGCCATGCGCCGGAATTCCTGACAACTGTTGGCGGAGTTCTCGGGGTTCTCGGATCAGCCGCCGGCCGCGGAGCCGGTCCCGCCCAGGACTCCTGCGGAGCTGATGACCAGTGACTGGGCCGTGTAGGAGCCGTCGCTGTTCTGCGAACCCCGCACGATGACGACGTCTCCGGGCGCCACATCCTTGGTCGTGGCGGGGTCGGTCTTGGTGAGCTGCGAGCTTGCGGTCGTAGCCACCTTCACGACGTTTCCGGCGGTGTCGGCCACGTAGACGTTGGTGCCGTCGACGAGCTTCACGGTGCCGGTCACCGCACTCCCGCCGCCGGCGCCGCCACCCCCTGTGATCACGGGTGCGATCGCCCTCAGGTCGGGGGCCTGGGTCTTGTCACCGAGGGCGGTGACGTCCTTCGTGGTCAGCTGCGACACCGAGCTCTGGGTGCCGTTCGTGGCCCGGCCACCGCCACCACCACCGAAACCGCCGCCGCCGCCGAACCCGCCCGCGCCGCCGACCCGGCCGCGCGAGCGCATCACGACGAGCGTGTTGGCACCGAGGCCTTCGATCTGCTTCTGCACCGCGAGCGAGGAACCGTTGCCGACCGCGACGAGCACGATCACCGAGCCGACGCCGA
>JBEPUZ010000165.1:0-10781 GCA_041691275.1 Actinomycetota bacterium
TCACCGAAGACCCGGATGGTGTGAGTCGCCACGCTCGGCATGGTAGCGGTGGCCCCGGCCGGCCCCGGCCCCGGGCACCGCTTGCAAAATCCGTGTCGAGGATTCCTCGAAAGATTCCCCGGATCCACGGCGAACACCCGCACCGAGGATTCCTCGAAAGATTCCACGGATCTACGGCAAACACCCGCGCCGGGGATTCCTCGAAGGATTCCCCGACACGAGTTTTCGCGGCAGGGTCTACACGCGTGGGGGATCGACGACGGCCCGGACGCGCGAGATGGCCCGACCGGCAGGGAGGGTTGCGGCGAGTGCCGACGCGAGCGCATCCCAGTCGGACGCGTGCACCAGCGCCCGCCCGTCGGCGGGACCGAACACCTGGGTGTCGGGCCCGCGCGCGCGCAGCGCATTGATCGTCGCCTGCAACGCCTCGTCGGTCGCTGCGAGCTCGGCCAGCGCGCCGAACGGTGGGTATCCCAGTGTCTGGCGGTACTCGATCTCGGCGTCCGCGACCGGGCCCGGATCGCCCCGCACCATCGCCTGCACGACCACATGGTCGGGAATGCGCGTCTGGATGAGCAGCAACGAATCGTGCCGGGGACGACCGGAGAGCAACTGCGCGCCGCGCGTCAACAGCCAGTGCGCCTGGGTCGCGGCCCGGTACCTCGGCGCCAGCAACTCCTGGTCGAGATCGAGGTACGCGACAAGTGCCGGGCGCCGGCGCCGGACCTCGGCCCGGTGCAGCACCGCTTCGGTGCCGATGACGATCTCGGTTTCGGGCACTTCCGTGGTCGCGGTGTCGACGTCGACCACCCGCGCCCCCGGGACCAGCCCCTCGAGCTCTTCTCGCACCCGCGTCACCCCGGAGCGGAGTACCCGCAGCTTCGTCGCCCCGCACTCGGGGCACACGAGCGGACGTTCGTCGGGGCGATCCCAGCGCAGGAGGTGCTGGCAGGCTGCGCAGACGAGCAGGCGGAACCGCCCTCGCCGGTTGAGCACACAGACTGCGAGCCCGTCGGCATGATGCAGCGCGGTGGCGAGGGCCTCCGACAAGAGCCCCGAGCCCGGCGGCTCCTCGCGGCGATCGACGACCTGGACCCGGGGCCAACCGCCCGACTCCACATCGGACGCAGGTCGTTCGACGGCCACTCCCGCCGCGGTCAGCGCCTCGACCGTCGGCGCCGGCGAGCACACCGTGAACGGCACGCAGGCGCGGAGCGCGCGCTCGTGCAGCACGTCGCGCCCGTGCCACGTCGGCGAGCGCTCCTCCTGCAGAGCCTCGTCGGCGTCGTCGACCACGATCGCGGCGGCGAGGTCGGGAACCGGCGCGAGCGCGGCGATCCGACCGCCGATCACGACGCATCCGCCCCGCGCCGCTCGACGCCAACCCTGGGTGCGCGCCGCGTCCGATTCGAACGAGTGCAGCAAGGCGACCTCACGGCCCTGCGCCGAGAGATACGCGGCGAGGGCACGCGATCTGCCCGCATCCGCGACGCACACGATCGTGGAACCCGACGACGCGCAGAGCTCGGCGACCTGGGCCCGGCGGTCGAACAACGGCGGTTGGCGGATGACCCGCATCGCCGCTGCGGGTCGAAGCGAGGCCGTACCGTCGGAGACGAGCGCGCCCACACTCGCGGGCGCCACATGGTTCGGCGCCGACGCTGAGCGCAGCACGGCGACCCGCGGCCCGACCCAGCGCCGGGCGATCCACTCCGTCAGCGTGACGACGTCGGCGGGCGGTCCCGCCGACACCACTGCGGTCACGTCGAGCAACTTCGCCGGGTCCGCCTCCGACTCGACGTCGTCGGCGACCACCCAGCCCCGCACCCGACGCCCGTGCAACGGCACGCGGACGATCGCGCCCACCCGTACCGACCCCGCGAGCGGGGTTGGTACCGAGTAGTCGAAGGCGCGCTCGACCGCGGTCAGATCCGGCAGGACTCGACAGGCCCGTACCGAGATGTCGTTCGTCGCTTCGCCGATTGCGCTAGCCGACTGCCTTGCGCAGCTGGTCGGCATAGGGAGACGTGGTCTCCCAGTTGAAGCCGTCACCCTCGGTCCGACCGAAGTGCCCGTACGCGGCGGTGCGCTTGAAGATCGGACGGCGCAGGTCGAGGCGGTCGATGATCGCCGCGGGGCGCATGTCGAACACCTCTCGCACGGCGACTTCCAACGCGTCGTCGGACACCTTGCCGGTGCCGAACGTGTCGACCATGATCGACACCGGGTGCGCGACGCCGATCGCGTACGCGACCTGGGCTTCGCACCGCTTGGCGAGACCCGCGGCGACGACGGTCTTCGCGATCTGGCGCACGGCGTAGGCAGCCGAGCGGTCGACCTTGGTCGGGTCCTTGCCCGAGAACGCTCCACCACCGTGACGAGCCATGCCGCCATAGGTGTCGACGATGATCTTGCGGCCGGTGAGACCGCAGTCGGCGTGCGGGCCACCGAGCTCGAAGTTGCCGGTGGGATTGACGAACACCTCGAAGTCGTCGTTCCGGAACTGCTCGGGCAGAGACGGCCGGATGACGTGCTCGATGAGGTCGGGCTTCATCGTCTGGTCGATGTTCACGCCCGGTCCGTGCTGGGTCGAGATGAGCACCGTCTCGAGCCGGACCGGCACGCCGTTCTCGTACTCGACCGACACCTGGGTCTTGCCGTCGGGGCGGAGGTAGCCGAGGAGCTTCTCCTTGCGCACCGCGGTGAGCCGGCGGGCGAGCTTGTGCGCCAGCCAGATCGGCATCGGCATAAGGTCTTCGGTGTCGTCGCAGGCGTACCCGAACATCATGCCCTGGTCGCCGGCGCCGACCTCGTCGTAGAGGTCGCTACCACCGGCGCGCTGCTCCATCGCCTTGTCGACTCCCATCGCGATGTCGGGCGACTGCTTGTCGATCGACACGATGACACCGCACGTCTTACCGTCGATGCCGAACGCGGCGTCGGTGTAGCCGATCTCGCAGATCGTGTCGCGGGCGAGGCGGGTGAAGTCGATGTGCGCGGAGGTGCTGATCTCACCGGCGACCACGCACAGCCCGGTCGTGACGAGCGTCTCGCACGCCACCCGACCATAGGGGTCCTCGGCCATCACCGCGTCGAGCACGCTGTCGCTGACCTGATCCGACATCTTGTCGGGATGACCCTCGGTCACCGACTCGGACGTGAACGTGTGCTTGCTCAACGAACCTCACTCCTCAACCGGTGTCGGCGCCGCTGTCTCGGGGCCAATGGACAAGACATGTTAGAGGCATCCTCCGGGAGCGGGCTCACCCGGCGCCGGGCCCAAGAGGGCGACGACCCGTTCCAGTACCAGAGCCGCCAACTGCTCTTTGGCGAGCAGGCCCGTCGCCTCGAAGCTCCCGTCGGCCCCGAGGATGAGCGCGCGGTTGGTATCGACCTCGAAGCCGGCGTCGGCTGCGCTCACATCGTTCGCGACCATGAGATCGACCCGCTTCGCCGCGAGCTTGAGCGACGCATGTTCCTGCACCCGCTCGGTCTCGGCCGCGAACCCCACCACGATCTGGTCGGGACGCTTGGCCCGTCCGAGGGCGGCGAGGATGTCGGTCGTCGGCTCGAGCACGATGTCGGGGACGCCGTCGACCTTCTTGATCTTCTGGGTCGCGGAGGCCTTCGGACGGAAGTCGGCGACCGCGGCGGCCATGATCACGACGTCGGCGCCCGCGAACCGGGGCAGCACCGCGTCGTGCATGTCCTGCGCGCTCTCGACCCGCACGACCTCGATACCGGGATCGACCGGCCGGCTCGCCGAGGTGACCAGCTGCACGCGCGCCCCCATGCGGGCGGCGACGTTCGCCAGGGCGTGACCCATCTTCCCCGAGGAGCGGTTGCCGACGAAGCGCACGGGGTCGATCGTTTCGCGCGTTCCCCCGGCCGTGACGATGACAGTCCGGCCGGTCAAAGGGTGCTCTCCGGTCAGCAGCTCGAGCACGGCGGCCACGATCGCAGCGGGTTCCGCGAGCCGGCCCGCGCCCGAGTCGCCGCCGGCGAGCCGGCCCTCCTCGGGGTCGAGCACGTGTACACCCCGGCGCCGCAGCGTGACGATGTTCTCCTGGACCGCGGGGTGCTCCCACATCTCGGCGTGCATCGCCGGGCACAAGAGCACCGGCGCCCTGGTCGCGAGGAGGGTGGCGGTCAGGAGATCGTCGGAGATGCCGGCGGCGTACTTCCCGAGCAGACGCGCCGTGGCCGGCGCGACGACGATGAGATCGGCGGTCTGGCCGAGGTGGGTGTGCGGGATCGGCTCGGGCCCGCCGAACAGCGACGTGCGGGCGGGCTCGGATGCCAGCGCGGAGAAGGTGAGGGCGCCGACGAAGTGCTGGGCGTCGTCGGTCAGGACGGGAGCGACGTGGACGCCGGCGTCGACGAGACGACGGCACACTTCGACCGCCTTGTACGCGGCGATCCCGCCGCAGACACCGAGGACGACCCGGGGCATCGGACGGACCGCTCGCCGACGGTGTGCTCGCTCGGGGCTCGGCTGGACCGGGACCGGTCAGGCCGAAGCGTCGGGCTCGACGGCGGGGACCTCGACGGCGGCCGTCTCGGCGACGCCGGTCTCGGGCTCTTCGATCCGCTCGTAGACGATCTTGTTGACCGAGATCTCTTCCAGTGCGATCGACAGCGGCTTGCGCGACACCGAGGTGACCTGCGGCGGCACGATCCGGCCCAGGCCTTCGCCCAGCTGGTTGTAGTAGTCGTTGATCTCACGGGCCCGCATCGCGGCCAGCGTGACCAGGGTGAACTTCGAATCGACCTTATTCATGAGGGTCTCGATGCGAGGCTCCATGAGCGACGGGCGGCGTTCAGCCATCAGGTTCCTTCGGGTTCGCGGCGGGCACTCAGGATAGCAGCGACCTCGGCCACCGCCCGGCCCACGTCATCGTTCACCACCACGGCGTCGAACTCGGCCCGGCCGGTGCGCTCCTCCGCGTCGGCCCGGGCCAGGCGCCGCGCGATCGATTCCTCCGTCTCGCTCCCCCGGGCTTCGAGCCGGCGCCGCTGCTCGGCCCTGTCCGGGGCCCGGACGAACACCAACAGAGCCTCGGGCAGGGCATGTTTGACCGCGAGTGCGCCCTGGACGTCGATCTCGAGCATGACGTCGTGGCCGGCATCCAGCTCTCGCAATACATACTCGACCGGCGTGCCCTTGAGGTCGCCGTACACCGGGAACCACTCGAGGAACCCGCCCGAGTCCCGGAGGCGCTCGAATTCCTCGCGGGTGACGAAGTGGTAGTCGACGTCGTCTCGCTCACCGGCTCTCGGAGCCCGGGTCGTCCACGAGACCGACCAGTGCAGTTCCGGATTCTCGGCTCGGAGCCGGGCGCCGATGGTGCCCTTCCCGGCGCCCGAGGTCCCGGCGAGCACAAGCAGCACCCCCCGGCGGCGCGAGCCGTCGGGGGCGCGCGCCGGAGCACGCTGGGTTGTCTCGGAGTCGTCAGCCGGCAAACTTCTCGAGCAGCGCCCGACGCTGGTTGGTACCCAGCCCCCTCAGGCGCCGGCTCTCGGAGATCTCGAGCTCCGACATGATGTGGCGCGCCCGCACCTTGCCGACACCCGGCAGCGACTCGAGGACGCTGACGACCTTCAGCTTGGCGAGCATGTCGCCCGACTCGTCGCCGCGCTCCGCGGCCTCGAACAACTCGCGCAACGTGAGCGAGCCGATCTTCAGCTTGTCCTTCACCTCGGCACGCTGACGGCGCGCGACCGCGGCCTTTTGGAGCGCGAGTTGACGCTGCTCCGGTGTGAGCGTGGGCGGGTTCGCCATGTGATTCCTCCGGCGCGACTGCGAAATGCGACTGTTCTTTCCGAGAGGTTTTTGCCCTCTCGAATCAGCAGCGATGCAGCATAGCGACACTGCGCTGCATCGCAACTAGGACACGGCTTGCGCGAACGACGTTGCCGCGCTAGTGCTTCGTGAGCGCGTTCACGACCGCGTCGGTCACCCGCTGCGCCGCCGCCCGCGGATCGTCGGCGTGCGTGACCGCGCGACCGATGACGAGCACGTCGCCGCCGGCGCGCGTGACGTCCCCGGGAGTGCCGACGCGCGCTTGATCGTGGCGAGCTCCGTCGACGAAGCGAACGCCGGGAACGATGGTGACGAAGTCCCGCCGGCGCGCGTGTACGCGCTCGATCTCCTCCACCGAACAGACGACGCCACCGCAACCGGCAACGAGCGCGTTCTCGAGCCGTTGCGCGAACGCGCTCGTGTCGGGATCGCTCGTCAACACCGTGACGCCGATCGGTGTCGGCGACGGGTACCCGGACTCGCGCGCGCCTTCCGCAAGTCCCTCGACACCGGCGCGCAGCATGTCGACACCGCCGGCCGCGTGAAAGTTCAGGTAGCGCACGCCTTGACGACCGAGGACACGCGCGGCCCGGCCGACGGTAGTCGGGATGTCGTGCAGCTTGATGTCGGCGAACACGTCGAGGTCGAGCGCCCGCATCCGTGCGATCGCTTCCGGGCCCGCGGCCGAGTAGAGCTCGAGGCCGATCTTGGCGACGCCGAACCACGGCGCGACTTCGCGGGCGAGGTGTTCGGCCCGGTCGAGATCGTCGACGTCGAGCGCAAGCGCGAGCCGGGGCCGAACATCGGTCGTGGTGGGCGTCGTGGTCGTCGGGTCATGGGTCAATGCATTCCTCCGATCAGGTCGCGCACGCGCGCGACGTCGTTTCGGGCACACCACTCGGCGATCTCGGCGACGATGCGCAACGTCGCCCGGGGATCGAGGAACGTCGCGGTTCCGACGCCGACCGCGGTCGCGCCGGCGAGCAGCATCTCGACCGCGTCCTCGCCCGTACTCACGCCGCCCGTCCCGATGATGGCGACGTCGGGGAACGCGCGGGACACCTCCCACACCGCGCGGAGCGCGACGGGCTTGATCGGCGGACCCGACACCCCGCCGCCTCCCGCGCCGAGGCGCGGCGCGCGCGTCGACGCGTCTACCACCAGACCCATGACCGTGTTCACCAACGTAAGGCCGGACGCGCCCGCGTCGATCGCGGCCCCCGCGATCTCGACGAGGTCGGTGACGTTCGGCGACAGCTTCACGAACACCGGCGTCGCGCCGCCGAGCGCGCCGACGACGGCTTCGGTCGCGGCGAGCGTCGTGTCGGGCGAGTGCGCGAAGACGTGCGCGCGTGCTTCGACGTTCGGACACGAGAGGTTCGCCTCGACGGCGACGACGCGATGCGCCACACCTTTCAGCGCGAGCGCGGCACGCTCGAAGTCGGCGACGGTACGACCCCAGATCGATGCGATGACGCACGCACCGAGTGCTTCCAGCGCGGGCAGGTCGTGCTCGATCCACGCCTCGATGCCGGGGCCCGGAAGCCCGACCGAGTTGATCATCCCGCCGCCGGGCGCGTCGGCGACGCGCAGCGGCGCGTTGCCCGGGGACGGGAACACTGCAACCGACTTCGTCGTCACCGCGCCGATCCCGCGGGGATCGCAGAGGGCCGCGACCTCGGCACCGTGACCGAAGGTGCCCGACGCGGCGACGACGGGATTCGCCAACAGCAGGGCGCCCAGGTCGACGGTCAAATCCACCGGGAGGTCGACGCCCGGATTCGACGCGCCCCGGAACCGTCGCTTCCTCATCACACGTCGAACCGGAGCTGACCGTCGGCGTGGTACTCCTGCAACGACCGTACGTCGGCGTCGCGCTCGGCTTCCTCGGTGATCCCGCTCGCGGCGGCGATCGCAGCCGCGACCGTCGTGATGCACGCCACCCCGTGGGCGATGGCCGCCCGCCGGATGTGCATCCCGTCGGAGCGGCCTCCGCGCCCGCGCGGCGTGTTGATCACGAGGTCGACCTTGCCCGACGAGATGAGATCGACCGCGTCGACCCCGACGGCTTCGCCGACCTTGGCCACGATCGTGTCGACGCGCACGCGCTTGCTTTCGAGGAAGCGGGCGGTCCCCGCGGTCGCCGCGATCGAGAACCCGAGGTCGAAGAATCGGCGAGCCGCGAACGTGCCTGCGTCCTTGTCGCGGTCGGCGAGCGACAGGAACACGGTCCCCTCGTTCGGGAGCTTGTTCCCCGCCCCCGCCTGGCTCTTCGCAAACGCCATCCCGAAGCTGCGGTCGATGCCCATCACCTCACCGGTCGAGCGCATCTCGGGCCCAAGGATCGTGTCGACCTCGGGGAAGCGGTTGAATGGGAGCACCGCTTCTTTCACCGCGACGTGCCGCCCGGCCGCGGGCGGTTTCAGCAGTCCTTCGGTCGCGAGCTCCTCCAGCGTGGCACCCAGCATCACCCGCGCCGCGATCTTGGCGAGGGGGACACCCGTCGCCTTGCTGACGAACGGCACCGTGCGACTGGCACGAGGGTTGGCCTCGATGACGTAGACCTTCCGATCCCTCACCGCGTACTGCACGTTGAGGAGACCGACGACCTCGAGGTCCTGGGCGAGCGCGCGCGTGTACTCCTCGATCGTGCGCACCACGTCGGGCGAGAGCGTGGGCGGCGGAATCGCGCACGACGAGTCGCCTGAATGCACGCCCGCTTCCTCGGTGTGCTCCATGACGCCACCGATGAGGCAGGCGCCCGAGTGGTCGCGGATCGCGTCGACGTCGACCTCGGTCGCGTCCTCCAGGAACCGGTCGATCAGCGCCGGGCGCTCGGCCGACAAACCGCCTTCGCGCCCGAGCGAACCCGTGTGCGCGAGCTCGGCCATCGCGCGACGCACGTCGCTGTCGTCGTAGACGATCTGCATCGCGCGGCCGCCGAGCACGTACGACGGTCGCACGAGCACGGGGTACCCGATGCGATTCGCGACCGCCACCGCTTCGTCGGCGCTGGTCGCCATGGCGCCGTCGGGCTGCGGGATCTCGAGCCGAGCGCACAATGCGTTGAACTGCTCGCGGTCTTCGGCCGCGTCGATCGACTTCGGTGACGTCCCGAGCACCGGGATCCCGCTGCGCTCGAGCCCGTGCGCGAGCTTCAACGGCGTCTGCCCACCGAGGCTGACGATGACCCCGCGCACGTCGCCGGCCTCTTGTAACCGCTCGCACACGTTGAGCACGTCTTCGTTGGTGAGCGGCTCGAAGAACAACCGGTCACTCGTGTCGTAGTCGGTCGAGACGGTCTCGGGGTTGCAGTTGACCATGACCGTCTCGTAGCCGGCGTCGTGCAGCGCGAACGCGGCGTGCACGCAGCAGTAGTCGAACTCGACACCTTGGCCGATGCGGTTCGGGCCACTGCCGAGAATGACGACCGCAGGCTTCTCGAGCGGCGCGATCTCGTCCTCGTCCTCGTAGGTGCTGTAGTGGTACGGCGTGAAGGCGGCGAACTCGGCCGCGCACGTGTCGACCGTCTTGTACGTCACCCGCACGCCGGCCTGTGTCCGGCGGGCGCGGATCTCCGCCTCGGTCGTGTTCCACAGGTACGCGAGCTGCGGATCGGAGAAGCCGAGGCGCTTGGCGCGCCGCCAGTCGGAGCGGGTCGCGTGCTCGAGGCCGACGCCGCCGAGACGGTCGCGCTCCTCGACGATCTGGAGGATCTGGTCGAGGAACCACGGGTCGATGCCGGTGACCTCGTGCACGCGCTCGATCGACACGAACCGCCGGAGTGCGGCCTCGACCTGGAAGATGCGATCGGGCGTGGGAATCGCAGCCGCGAGCACCAGCTCGTCGTCGGACAGGACATCGAGCTCGTGCTCGGTCGGGTCGCAGTTGACGCCGAGCCGTCCGGTCTCGAGCGACCGCACCGCCTTCTGCAGTGACTCGCAGAACGTGCGCCCGATCGCCATGACCTCGCCGACCGATTGCATCTGCGTGCCGAGCACCGGATTCGAGCCGGGCAGCTTCTCGAACGCCCAGCGCGGGAACTTGGTGACGACGTAGTCGATCGTGGGCTCGAAGCTCGCCGGAGTCTCTCGCGTGATGTCGTTCTGCACCTCGTCGAGGCGGTACCCCACTGCGAGCTTGGCTGCGATCTTGGCGATCGGGAAACCGGTCGCCTTGCTCGCGAGCGCGGAGCTGCGTGACACCCGGGGGTTCATCTCGATGACAACCATCTCGCCGGTCTGCGGGTGGACCGCGAACTGCACGTTCGACCCGCCCGTCTCGACGCCGATGCGCCGGATGCACGCGAACGCCGCGTCGCGCATCAGTTGGTACTCGACGTCGGTGAGGGTCTGGGCGGGGGCGACGGTGATCGAGTCGCCAGTGTGCACACCCATGGGATCGAGGTTCTCGATCGAGCAGATGACCACGACGTTGTCGGCGTGGTCGCGCATGACCTCGAGCTCGTATTCCTTCCAGCCCGCGATGCTGCGCTCGATGAGGATCTCCGAAATAGGGCTCGCGGCGAGACCGCGTTCCGCGAGTCGCTTCATCTCTTCGGTGTTGTGCGCGATCCCGGTCCCGCCACCACCGAGGATGTACGCGGGCCGGATGATGATCGGATACCCGATCTCGTCGCCGACCCGGAGCGCCTCGTCGACGTCGTAGGCGATGCCTGACGGCGGAACGTGGAGACCGATCTCGATCATCGCGACCTTGAACCGCTGGCGATCCTCCGCGGTCTCGATGGCCTCGACGTTGGCGCCGATCATCTCGACGCCGTACTGCTCGAGCACGCCCGCCTCGTGCAGTGCAATCGCGAGGTTGAGCCCGGTCTGACCGCCGAGCGTCGGGAGCAGCGCGTCGGGCCGTTCCTTCTCGATGATGCGCGTGAGCGTCGGCACGTCGAGGGGTTCGACGTACGTGGCGTCGGCGAACTCCGGGTCGGTCATGATCGTCGCCGGGTTCGAGTTCACCA
>JBEPUZ010000166.1:0-10723 GCA_041691275.1 Actinomycetota bacterium
CCGGCGATCGGTCCGGTGCTGTCAGGTCCCGTCCTCGGGAGCTCGCCTGCGCTTCGGGTCAGGCCCGAGCCGTCCGCCGCGCGGGTCGCCTGACCGGATACGACCGCCCTGATGCTCGTCGTCGTCGTCGCCGCCGCCGACGGCAGCGTGGTCGTCGTGGTCGGTGCGGTGCTGATCGTCGTGGTCGACGTCGGTATCTCGACCGAGCCGGTGACGAGCTCGGAGAACGGAATCTGTGAGAGTCCCAACGATGCCTGCGTTCCCGTGCGACGCCAGGTGTCGGTGGAGTCGATGCCGCCCGCGCGGGCAGCGACGTACTCCGCCGGTGTGTAGGCGATCGCTCCGATGTCGCCGTGCAGATGGTCGGCGGCGTCGGCAACCGCGTTGGCCTGCGCACTCAGGATGTACGCGCGACCGCGATTCACCGCGTTGCCGGCACCGCCCGCCGCCGCGAGCGCCTGCACGACCAGACCGGTGCTGTTGGTGTTCGGCGCTTCGGTGCCCGCGCCGCCGCCCCATCCACCGCTCGCGTCCTGGTGCGCGATCAACCACGACTTCGCGCGCTCGATGGAGTCGTCGAGCCCGGTCGCGCCCGCGCCCTTGGCGGTGAGCAGCGCGGACAGCGCCAAGCCGGTCGAGTCACCGTCGGGCGGAGACTGGTCGAATTGCTTTCCGCCGTCGCAGTCGTTGGGGACGTTGGGCGGGTCCGGGTCGTACGCGTAGAAGACCCGGAAGTACCCGTCCGAACATTGCTGGCGGAGAAGTTGTGCGATGGCCGCCGGGTCGTTCTCGTGGACTCCCGCCAGTCCGATCACGGCCAGGCTCTGTCCGAACGTGTCGGTGTTGTTGATGGTGGTGTTCGGCCCGAAGTCGCGAACGCGTCCCTTCTCGGGGCCACTGGGAGTGATGACGGCTTTCGTCTCGGCGACCATGTCGTACCCGCCGAAGTGACGAGGGTCGCGCCCGCTCACGAGTGCGGCGACGAGGACCTTCGCAGTCGCACCCCCGACACGATCGTCCTTGCCGGCGGCCCCGAGAAACCCGGCGTCGGTGAAGAAGTCGAGCGCGCTGCCGTCGTCGTCGAGCACCTTGGCGATGGGTGCTGCGAGCGCGTGATCACCGGACGCGGTCATGGCGAACAGCGCGTCGATCATCAGTCCGTAGTCGGGACCGCCGCCGAACGAGCCCTGGTATTCGCCGCCGACGAGTTGGGAGGCGAGCCACTGGGAGTTGGCGTGGGCGGCGCTCGGGTCCGGTGTCGCGGAGGCGACGCCGAACCGTGCGCCGACCGCGAGAGCCGCGAACGCGGCGACCAGGATCCGAGCGCGGCGGTGGCGACGTTGATTCTGCATCGGATCCTCCACGGACCCGGATCTCCATACAGACAGCCGCGCGAACGTCGGCAACCGGCACGAAGGCTCCGGTCCGTTGTCGCGACGGACATATCGAAGCGCTGCGTCCGGAACGGGTTGCCCGACTCGTCCGATCCCTTCAGATCCGACCCACGGTTGCGGCACAGCGCCGGTTTCGGACCGGCTTTCCCCGTACAGGACGTTCTTACGTTAGCCGCGATGTCTACCGCCGTACGGGGAGCGGACGGTAGGGTCGCCGCTCTCGGAGAGGATGGCGGCATGGGATCGGTTTTGGTGGTCGCCAACCAAACCTTGGGCGGCGATGCGCTCGGTGCTCACCTGCGACGGGTGATCGAGGCCGACCGGACCACACGCTTCGTCGTCGTCGTGCCCGTGGCGCCGCCAACCGTCGACATCGGTGGGGCGATGGGCGCGATGAGCGGCGTCAGCGTGATCGACCCGTCGATGCAGGATCATCTCCGAGATGCGGCGCAGGACCGGATGCGCGTCGTCCTGGCGTGGCTCCGCGACGCGGGAGTGGAGGCCGAGGGTTCGGTGGTGGGCGATCCGATGGCCGCGATGGAAACGGCGGTGACGTCACGACCGTTCGACGAGATCCTCATCTCGACGCTACCGGTCCGGGTCTCGCGCTGGCTGCGACAGGATCTTGCCCACCGAGCGTCGCGGCGATTCGCCGTTCCGGTCACGACGATCACGGCGGCTGACGACACGTTGCCGCGGACGATCGCGCCAGTGACGACATCGTCGGGAATCACGAGCGCACCACGAGAGCGAGTTGTGATGGCTGAAAGTGTGTACAAGATCGTCGAGCTGGTCGGAACCAGCACCGAGAGCTGGGAGAAGGCCGCCGCCGCGGCTGTCCTCCGGGCGTCCGCGACGCTGCGAGACATGCGGGTCGCCGAGGTTGTCCAGCTCGATCTGGTGATCGACGACGGCGCGGTGAGTGCGTACCGGGCCAAGGTCAAGGTCTCGTTCAAGTACGAGGGCGAGACCTAACGGCTCCGACCCTCGCCGCACGACGCCCCACGATTATCGAGGGTGGCGCGCGTTCCGGTCGGTAACGGCTTCGTGTCCGACGACCGAAGGAAGAGGCCGGTGGGCGCGGACCCGTCATTCGGGTAGGCGATTGTCCGGCATGCTAGAGCGATGAACGACCGTGAGGGAGTCCGTCCGGGCTCGGCCCGATCTCGGCTCCCCAAGGGATTCGGGTGGAGTGCGGTCTCCAACTACGCGGCTGCAGGCGTCACGATGATCGTGGCGCTCATCACGACGCCGATCTTGACGCGGCACCTGGGCCCGGAACGATTCGGCATCTGGATCCTGGTCGGATCCGTGATCGCGTACGTCCAGCTGTTGAACCTCGGGTTCGGGGGCGCCGTCGTGTCGGCGATCGCGCGCGTCTCCGCGGCCGACGACCAGGACGGTCTGGAGCGCACGCTCAACTCGTCGTTCTTCTTGCTCCTCGCGCTCGGCGTCGTGGCGCTCGTGGTCTCGATCATCGCGGCGCTGATCATTCCGGTCGCGCTGCACTTGAACGGATCGCTGGAGAGGACCGCCCAGGCCCTCATGCTCCTGCTGGGTCTCGACATGGCGGTCTCCATCCCGATGGACACCTTCGGGTGCGGTCTCGTCGCGTTGCAGCGGTACGACCTGCTCAACGCGACGCTGATCTTCGTCGCCGTCGCGCAGGCCGTCGCCTGGACGCTCGTGCTTGCGAGCGGCGGGGGACTCCTCGCACTCGGGATCGTCACCGTCGGCATCGGGTTGGCCGGACAGCTCGCCCGCTACGTGTTGCTGCGACGACTCGTGCCCGGCTTCTCGTTGTCGCCTTCGCTCGTCGACCGCGCGCTCGTGCGTTCGTTGGCCGGTCCCGCGCGCTGGTTCGCGCTCGGCGACACGATCGAAGCCTTCCGCGACTACACGAGCGTTCTCGTTCTCGGTGTGGTCCGCAACGTCTCCACTGCCGGAGTCTTCGCGGTGGGGGACAAGCTGGCATCGCTGGGAACGAGCGTGGGAGCTCCGCTCGCCGCGCCGCTCTTCCCTCACGCCGCCGCGCTCGTCGGACGCGGTGAAATCGACGAGTTAGGACCTGCGGCGCGCACCGCAAGCCGGCTCACGACGGGTGTCACGCTTCCGTCGTGCCTCGTGGTTGTGGTACTCGCGCGGCCCGCACTCGTCGCATGGGTCGGCCCGACCTACGAGCGGGCCAGCCACGCAGTGGTGATTCTCGCGATCGCGTTCGGTCTGCGCTCTCTCGGTACGGCGGCGGCGAAGTTCGTGAGTGGTTCCGGTGGGCAGCGGCTGATCGCCCTGACGAGCTTGGCCGAGGTGACGACTCAGATCGTGTTGACGGCGGTTCTCGGCGAGTATTTCGGGATCAACGGTGTGGCCTTCGCGATCCTCGCGTCGGTCGTGGTTGTCGAGCTCGGCATCACGTTGCCTCTCTTGGCGAAGCGGCTCGGCATGGGGACGATGCTGCTCGTCACTCCGGTCCTGCGGACGCACGTGCCCTCGATGGTGATCGTGGGCACGGTCGGCTGGTTCGTCGCCGAGGGCCCGGTATTGCGCTTCGTGAATTCGCACGGCGGGATCGAGGGTACGGCCGTGGTCGCCGTCACGGGCGCGGTGATCGTGCTCGTGTATGCGTTGGTTTTGGTTGCTTTCGGCCTCGATCGCATGGAGCGTCGCGACGCGATCTCGTGGCTTCGCAACCTGCGCGGCGCGACAAATGGTGATGATATCGACGAAATCGGCCAAGCAATTGCGCCGATAGAGTCCGTCGGTCCGTCAGCCGGTGAAGTGTCGGCTGCCGAGAGAGGAAACGATTCGGAACCGTGAGAGTGTCGGTGGTGGTGCCGGTTCTGAACGGTCGGGAGATGGTGCGCGAGTGCGTCGCTGCCTGCCTCGACCAGACGCGCCCTCCTGACGAGTTGTTTGTCGTCGACAACGGCTCACGCGACGACACCGCGACGCTCGCGCGTGCGGCCGGCGCCACCGTTCTGAGTGAACCGGTGCAGAGCTCGTTTCGAGCGCGGAACCGGGGCTGGAAATCGGCGAACGCCGACATCATCGCGTTCACCGATGTCGACTGCGTCCCGCGGGCGAACTGGCTGGCCGATCTCACGGAGCCTTTCGCAGACCCGTCGGTCGCGGCGGTCGGCGGCGCCATCATCCAGGCCGAGCTCAAATCGGCCGCACAACGGTGGATGGTCGAACGGAACTTCCTCGACCAGGAGTTCAATGCCTGCGCCGAGTTCCTTCCGTTCTTCGCCACCGCGAACGCCGCGTACCGACGTTCCACGCTCGAGTCGATCGGCGGCTTCGACGAAGCGTTCGTCGTCGCCGGTGGCGATACCGACCTGACGTGGCGAGTACAGGAGCTGGCCGGCGGCCGCGCGGTGTACCAGCCCGACGCGGCGGTCGATCACTTTGTCGGGACGAGCGTCACCGAGATCACCGGCCGGTGGCATCGGTATTCGGCGGGCACCGTCGTGCTGGAGCGGCGTTGGTCGGATTGGCCCGGCTTCCCGGTTCCTCCGCGCTTTCTGGCGCGGACCGCAGGCCTTTGGCGGCTGCCGTTCTCACTCGCAAATCGCGCGCGGACCCGTCGGCCACTCTCGGTCCCGCTGATCGACGCCGCGGTCGCGATCAGCACCGAGACCGGACGCGTGCGCGGCCATGTCGACACGTGGCGTCGAGGGGTCACGCCGTTGCGACTCGCAAGCCGAGGAGCCGTCGCGAGTCGTGCGCACCCACCCGACGAACACGACAGCCGGCGCGCGCCTTCGACGCAATGATGCGCGACCGCGTGCCGCGTCGTCGACCCGTGCGCGGCTCCGAGGTTGCGCAGTTCCGCACGGAAGGCTTCGTCGCGGTCGATCGTGCCGCCGTCGGTCCCGCGGCGCTGGCGCGGGTCCGGCTCCTGCTCGACGCGTTGTTCGCTCGGGCCGACGAGCTGCCCCGCCCGTGGGTCCACGACCTCGCGCCGGGTGTCGAAGGGGGGAGTGTCCCCGAGATCGTGAAGTGCGCGCACCTCGAGCCGAGGCTGCTGCGGACGCACGCCTACGCCGTAGCCGCGCGTGCGGCCCGAGAGTTGCTCGGTGGTCCCGTGGAACTCGCCTTCGACCACGCGATCTTCAAGCCGGTCGGGAGCGATGCGACGGCGCTGCACCAGGACCTGGCGTTCTCACCCGACGGTTGTGAGGTGTCGGCGGCGAAGGTCTGGCTCGCGCTGGTCGACGCCACCGAGGCGAACGGTTGCATGCGCTTCCTGCCACACACGCCGGCCGGGCTCTTGGGACACGGTGCAGCAGGACGCGATGGGCTCGCGGCAATCGGCGTCGATGTCGCTGAGGCGCGCGCGCAACCGGTTCGGGCCGGCGGGTTCACCGTGCATGCTCCGAGAGCGGTGCACGGTTCGGGCCCCAATCGTGGTCCAGGCGTGCGCGCCGCGTGGATCCTCGACTTCGTGCGCGACGAGCGTTCGTGGCGGCGGCGCTCGTGGGAGCGCTCGCTCGAGCTGCGACGAGTCGTCGCCCCGCGCCGGGCGGCCGAGTTGCGCGACGTGCTGGCGCTCGCGGAGACCGACGCCGCCCGCGCCGAACCTGACTGGTTCGCCCGGCCTGTCTGACGAGCGCGCCTGCCCCGTTCAGGAGGCAGGGACCGACGAGAAGCCGTCGTTGGGTGACGACCGTGCGTAGCGGTACCTGCCGTCGACGGTATGGGTCCCAAGCTGCATGTGTACGGCAACGGGACAAAAGAGCTGGACCAAGTGGTGATCGCCGCCGGCGACGCGCGCGACGACGACACGATGGCCGCGGACGTCGATCGTCACCGCGGCACGAACCGCGTCCGCGTCGAACGGCCCGGATGTCAGAATGTGCGCCACGACGAGCACAGACTCCGGGGCGCGGGCATCATCCTCCACGTACGGGACGCCTTCGACATAGGGGACGACGGTGTGGGCTCCGAAGGGTGATGCGGCCGCGCCCGCGACCGAGCCCGACCTGCCCCACCCGTGCAAGCCCACGACGGCACCGGTCAGGCCGTCGGCAGTTGTGACCGCGCACCATCCGTCGCCTTCGGTGACGACCGGTGGTGTGTCGTGGCTCACCGCGAGGCCGCCGTCGCGGACGACGCCGCCGGCGAGCGACCAGAGATGCGTGATGCGCAGCTCCATGTCGGGGAGCGCGACCGACGCGGTCTCGACGCGGTCGTCGCGTGCAGGTCGCGGTCGTCGAGCCTCGGGTTGGAGCCGGAGCGGGAGCCGGCGGACGATCGGCCCGAGCCACCGTGATCCTCGCGCGCCCGGCGCGGCTTCGGGTACCCACGTCGACGCCGCGTAGCGGTCGCCCGCGCCCAAGAGGTCGAACGCCTCGCGCCGCAGCACGGTGCCGTCGTCGGTGAGCACGGTGACCTGCCCGTCGACGTCGCGATCGCCGAGCGGGCCCGTCGCCGGTGCGGTGCGATTGCTGTAGCCGATCCGGCGGTACGCAGGATGGGTTGCAACGGCCGGGCTCGTCGCGCCGTGCGAAGCCATGTGCACGATGCCGTCGCCGCTCGCGGTGCATACGAAGCCGGGGGTGGTCAGCACCCGGGGATCGGTGCGCGCGTCGGCGCCAGGCCGTTTCGGCTCGACGTCGGTCCACGCGGCGTCGTCGTTCGAAAGCAGCAGCCCGGCGAAGGCTTCACTCGTCATCAGCGTGGAGACCGGGGTGCTGTAGAAGTCGGCGACGCCCGGGAACGAGCCGTACCAGCCGAGCGGAGGAATCCCGTCCTCGAGTGCGCCGTGTCGCGTGAAATGGCTGAGCACGCCGCTCGTGATGCACCGAGTCGTCGCGCCCGGGAAGGGGGTCGCGTCGATGAGCGCCCCGAGCCAGAACGGTGCGGCGACGGTCATGCGGTACACCGGCGAACGTCCGTGGTACACGGGCGCGCCGTCGCGACCGATGAGGTACACGTACTCGGCGAGGAAGTCACGCAGGCGCTCGCGGATGACGTCCGGTCCGCCCGGAAACGCGGCGCCGCCGGTGAGCCGAAGGTAGTGGGCGAGCAACAACTGTATGCCCCACGCGCTGTAGTGGCCGAAACACGTGCCCGCGCCGTCGGAGTACCACCCGTCGCGGTGGTGCATCGCGTCGACCTGTCGCAACGCTCGCGCGGTGGCTGCGGGGTCGGTCGGCCCCGAGACCTGCTCCAAGAAACCGTCGACGATGACCGGGTAGAGGAGCCAGTTGTTCGGGAAGACCGCCTTGCCCCGGACGTGCGCGAGCCACTCGACGAGCCGCTCGCGGGTTATAGAGCCGAGATGATCCCAGACGGTCACCCGCGTCTCCGCCAGCGCGATCGCCACCCACGCCGCCTCGACGATGGACTGCCCGCGGTCGAGAGGTAGGGGCCACGAGTCGGGTCCGCCGGTTCGGGTACCGACCTCGATCCCTTGCGCGAGCCACGCAACCAGCGGATCGCGGACCGCACGATCGTCGGTGCCGGCGATCCGGTACGCGGCGAGGAGAGCTGCTCGCGCGAAGCCCTCCAGTCCCGTCATCGCGCTCTGTTGTGCGGATGTCTTCACGAACGACCCACCGGCCGACGTGTGCGTACGAATTGCATCAAGCATGTGATCGGCAGTCGCTTCCCAATGACCGCGGACCCAACCGGTGCGCGGTGAGCGGGAGCGGTCCTCCGGGGGCAGCCAACTGCCGAACTGAGGTGCCACGAGCCTTCAGTGGATTCGCTTGACGACGAGCGAGATGTCGTCGCCGGGGTTCTCGTCCACCAGTTGTCTCATCAGGTTGTCGGCGATGTCCTGGACCGAGTTGTTGCTGCACGCGAGGACACAATCCGCGAGGCGGTGGAGGCCTTCGTCGATGACTTCGCCGCGTCGTTCGATGAGGCCGTCGGTGTACAGCACGAGTAGGTCGTCGACATGAACCTCGATGCGGGCCTCGGTCCGTTCCGGGTCACCGACGGCAAGGGGAGCGGCCAATGCCTGATCGAGCCAGAGCGCGACCCCGTCGCGTGCGAGCAGCGGCGGGGGATGGCCGGCATTCGCGTAGGTAATCGTTTGTTGGGCGAGATCGACGATCGCGCACACAACCGTCGCGCAGACGGCCGCAGGCATTGTCGTCGCGAACCGGTGCAGCGAGTTGATGACGTCGACAGGTCCGCGGCCTTCGCTGAGCAACGCCCGGCTGACGTTGCGCAGCGCTCCCATCGCGGTCGCGGCTTCGAGGTCGTGTCCGACGCAATCGCCCACGATGAGGGCACGCCGTCCCCCGCCGAGGTCGATGACCTCGTACCAGTCGCCGCCGACCGTGAGTCCGCTCGTCTTGGGCAGGTAACGGGCGGCGACGGTCGGCAGGTCGGACGCCACGTCGAGCATGGCGTGCTGCAACGTGTCGCTGATCCGGCGGAGCGCACCGATCTCGGTGGCGCGGAGCACGGCGGAGGTCATGGACGCGGCGATCGCCTGGCGTAGCAAGCCGACGAACTGTTGGTATTCGGCGTCGTAGGCGCAGTTGGGGTCGAGCTCGAGCACGATGACCGTCTGCAGGTTCGGGTCGTTGATTCCGAAGGCGACGCGCCGCGCCGGAAACCCGGGCGTCCAGTCGCGGTCGAGCACCACGGGCACCTCGGCGGTGGCGGCCGCCCGTACAAGGTCTGCGTCGGTGGCATCGGTCAAGGAATGGTGCAAGCTGGCGATCCGCACGACGCGGTTGGAGACGACGAGGTTGATCTCGACCTCGCGTACGTCGTCGTAGCCTTTCAGCGCGTCGACGGTTGTCTTGGCCACATCGTCGATCGTCGTCGCGCTGACGAGCGCGCCCGCGACCGCGCCGATGCAACTGAGCCGGCGCCGGTCGACCACTCCGTGCGTCGTCTCGGTCGCGATCACCAGCAGACCGGCGACGCGACCGGTGTTGTCATGGACCGGGCTGTAGGAATACGTGAAGAAGGTCTCCTCGGTGTAGCCGTTGCGATCGATGAGCAGACGTTGATCGGCATTCCAGACCGCCTCGCCTTCGTCGAACACGAGGGAGAACAGCGGACCGATCTCCGACCAGATCTCGGCCCACGTGTCGCCGGCGCTCCCTCCCATCGCACCCGGATGCTTCTCGGTGCCGAGTATCGGCCGGAACGCGTCGTTGTACAGCTGCGTGTACTCGAGGCCCCAGACGAGCATCATCGGGAACTCCGACGTCAGCATCACCTGGACGAGAACCCGCAGTTGCACGGGCCATCCGGCGATGGGCCCGAGCGGGGTCGATTCCCAAGGGTGCGAGAGCAGCGCGCGCGCGGTCGGCCGGCGGCCGACGCGGTCGAGAAGGAGCTTCGCCTCCGTCGAGATCTTCCCCTCGGTCGCGTCCATGTCCGGCACGCTATCCACGCACGCGCCGACGACGGTTCGGCAGGCGGCGTCGCCCGCCGTGTTCTCAAACCGCCGGTTGTGCGTCGGCCATCTCCCGAAGTTTGTTCTTCAGGATCTTGTCGAGGGTGCCGAGCGGGAACTCGTCGACGACGTAGACCGCTCGGGGCACCTTGAAGTCGGCGAGTTGCGAGCGACAGGTCTCGATGATCTGCGCTTGCAGCGTGTCGGCATCGGGCGCGGCCGGCGTCGTGATCACGAAGGCGACGACGACCTCGCTGAGGAACTCGTGCTGCTTGCCGACGACCGCGATCTGACCGACGCCGGCGACGGTCGACGCGATCTCTTCGACCTCCTTCGCGGACACGTTCTCGCCTCCGACCTTGAGGAGATCCTTGTCGCGTTCCCGGTAGAAGAGGTTGCCGGCCTCGCCGAGGACCACCATGTCGCCGGTCTTGAACCAGTCGCCGTCGAACGCGTTGGCGTTCGCCTCGGGGTTGTCGAAGTACTCGAGGAACAGTTGGATGCCCCGCGTTCCCCGGAGCCAGAGCTCTCCCGTCTCGCCTTCGGCGCAGAGGGCGCCGGTGTCGCGGTTGACGACCGCGAACTCGTAACCGGGCGTGATGTGGCCCATCGAACGTTCGGGAAGCCGGTCGGACGGGCGGCCGTTGGTCGCGTGGATGACGGTTTCGGTCATGCCGTAGGCGGCGTACACGTCGATGCCGCACATCTCGTCGAGCATCGGCAGGATGAGCCCGAACACCCCGACGCGCAGGTGACTCGCGGGCTTGTCGGCCTCCATCAACGTCGGGATGACGAAGGGCATCAGGGAGATGTGGGTGATGTCGTTGCGAACCACGACGTCCCAGAAGCGACTGGTCGACCACTTCGGCATGAGCACCGCCGTGGCGCCGACGCCGAGCACGGAGAACATCGACCAGCTCTGCGCGTTGACGTGGAACAGCGGCAGGTAGATCAGGTA
>JBEPUZ010000167.1:0-10698 GCA_041691275.1 Actinomycetota bacterium
CGCCCGTTCCGGCTGGCCACCGCGACCAACGTGTGCTGCGCGCGCTCGGTGTACCCGGTCTTGAACCCGATCGCGCCGGGATAGGCGACGCTGCCGCCCGGCAGCATCTTGTTGTGGTTCACGAGGTCGTGATGGGTCCCGCTCGGATCGACGAACGAGAACTGGTGCGTCGTCGCCCATTTTGCGATCTCGGGAACGGTGAGCGCGTTGCGGGTCGCGATCGCAAGATCGAACGCGCTCATGTAAGGCCCGCCCTTGTACGACGTCGTGTCGTCGAGTCCGGCCGGGTCGCCGAGGGTGCTGTCCTGGAGACCGATCTGCTTGGCGGTCGCGTTGAGGTCGGCGGCGAAGTTGTCGAGATTGCCGCCGACGGTGGTGGCGAACGCGTAGGCCGCATCGTTCGCGGAGACCATCAACATCGAGGCCATCATCTGCTCGAACGGCCACGCCTTGTTCACGGGAAGCCCGATGCGCATCGTCTCGACGGCCGCGTCCTGCGCATTGGCGGTCACCGGCGCGGTCGGGCTCAGGCGTTCTGCGACTGTGAGCGCGGTCATGATCTTGGCGGTGCTGGCCGGGTGCAGCGCTTTGTGGATGCTGTCGCCGATGAGGACCCGACCGGTCGCCGCGTCGACGACGATGTCGGCCTTCGGCGACGGCAGTCCCGTGGCGGCGGCGGTTCCCGAGGCCATCGGACCGAGGGCAATCGGGGTGATCGAAGCCGCGCTCAGGGTGGCGATCATCAGAGCTGTCGAACCCGCGATCGCGACGAAGCGGCGGGGACGGCGCATGAGCAGCCAGGCTAGGCGGAACGACCCGCCGGAGTCGGCTCACCCTGCGAGCGCCGCCGAAATGAAACGCACGGGCGGACGAAAACGGCTCGGGATCCGCGCGCCCGACATGCCACCATGGAGCGTGGCCAACTCCTCTTCCCACCCGTCCGCCCGCATCTCGACTCGCATCGCCGCCATCCAGGAGTCGGCGACCCTCGCCGTCGACGCCAAGGCCAAGGCGCTCAAGGCGGCGGGCGAGAACGTCATTGGCTTCGGGGCGGGGGAGCCCGACTTCCCGACCCCGGCCCACGTCGTCGAGGCCGCAATCGAAGCGTGTCGTGATCCCCGCTTCCACCACTATTCGCCGACCCCGGGTCTCCCCGAACTCCGGGAGGCGATCGCGTTCAAAACCAAGCGCGACTCCGGTGTCGACTGCGCCGCGGCCCAGGTGGTCGTCACGAACGGCGGGAAGCACGCCGTCTACAACACGTTCCAGGCTCTCTGTAACGAGGGCGACGAGGTGCTCCTCCCGGCGCCCTACTGGACGACGTACCCCGAGGTCATCACGCTTTCGGGTGGCGTCCCGGTGGTGTTACCGACGTCGGCGACGGACGGGTTCCGGGTCACCGTCGAGCAGCTCGAAGCCGCGTACACACCCCGGACGAAGGCGCTGCTCTTCGTCTCGCCGAGCAACCCCACCGGCGCGGTGTACTCGCCCGAGGAGGTCGAGGCGATCGGCCGCTGGGCGCTCGACCGGGGTGTCTGGGTCGTCACCGACGAGATCTACGAGCACCTCACCTACGACGATCACACGTTCTCGTCGATGCCCGCGCTCGTCCCCGAGCTCATGGACACGTGCGTGATCCTCAACGGTGTGGCCAAGACCTACGCGATGACGGGGTGGCGCGTCGGATGGCTGATCGCGCCGCCCGATCTCGTCGCCGCCGCGACGAACCTGCAGTCGCACTCGACGTCGAACGTCTCGAACGTCGCCCAGGCCGCCGCGCTCGCGGCGGTGAGCGGGGATCTCTCGGCCGTGGTCGAGATGCGAGAGGCCTTCGCCCGGCGCGGCCGGATGATGTACGAGCTCTTGTCGAAGATCGACGGTGTCGCCGTGCTCGCGCCCGAGGGTGCGTTCTACTGCTTCCCCTCGTTCGAGGGTGTGCTGGGCCGCGAGATCGAGGGCCGGACGCCGCAGACCACGCTCGAGCTCTCCGAGCTGCTGCTCGACGTGGCCAAGGTCGCGATCGTCCCCGGAGAGGCGTTCGGAGCGCCCGGGTACGCGCGACTGTCGTTCGCGCTCGGTGACGACGACCTCGGCGAGGGTGTGCGCCGGATCGCCGACCTGCTCGGCTAGCCGTCTACCCTCGCACCGATGGCAGCACGCGTTCTCGTCTCCGAACCTCTTGCCGAGCGCGGGCTCGAAGCGATGCGCGCCGCCGGTCTCGAAGTCGATGTGCAGGTGGGCCTCTCGCCCGACCAGCTCCTCGATGCGATCAAGGGCGCTCAGGCGCTCGTCATCCGCAGCGCGACGCAGGTCACCGCGGAGGTGCTGGAAGCGGCGACCGACCTTGTGGTCGTCGGCCGGGCGGGCATCGGGCTCGACAACGTCGACGTCGCCGAGGCGACGCGGCGCGGGGTCATGGTCGTCAACGCTCCGCAGTCGAACATCCTCTCGGCGGCCGAGCACACCCTCGCGCTGCTCCTGGCGCAGGCCCGCAACGTGCCGCAGGCGAGCGCCGATCTCAAAGCGGGCGCGTGGAACCGTTCCAAGTGGGAGGGCGTCGAGCTCCACGGCAAGACACTCGGGATCGTCGGACTCGGGCGGGTTGGGGTGCTCGTCGCCCAGCGCGCCCATGCGTTCGGGATGCGCCTCGTGGCGTTCGATCCGTTCGTGGGCCCCGACCGTGCCCGCCAACTCGGCGTGGAGCTCGCGGCAACGATCGAAGAGCTCGTCGCCGACTGCGACTTCGTCACGATCCACGCGACGAAGACCCCGGAGACGATCGGCCTCGTCAACGCCGCGGTTCTCTCGCACGCCAAGCCGGGCATGCGCCTCATCAACGCGGGGCGGGGCGGCATCGTCGACGAGGAAGCACTCGCGACGGCCATCGCGGAGGGGCGTCTCGGCGGCGCCGCGATCGATACGTTCGCCAAGGAGCCGACGACGGAGTCACCCCTGTTCGCGCTCGACAGCGTTGTCGTCACCCCGCATCTCGGCGCGTCGACGGCCGAGGCCCAGGACAAGGCGGGGGAGACGATCGCGGAGATGGTGGTGCTCGCGCTGCGGGGCGACTTCGTGCCGTTCGCCGTGAACGTCGCCGCGTCGGAAGCGTCGGAGATCGTGCGCCCGTTCCTTTCGCTCGCGGAACGGGTCGGTCGACTCTTCACCGGCCTCGCGGGCGGGGCGCCGTCGACGCTCGAAATCGAGTACGAGGGCGAGATCGCCGACTACGACTGCCGCGTGCTGACGCTGTCGATCCTGAAGGGCGTGCTCGCGCCGGTGGTCGCGGAACCGGTCTCGTTCGTGAACGCGCCGCAGATTGCCGAGCAACGCGGGATCTCGGTGCGGGAGATCAAGTCGTCGGACGCGCTCGACTACGTGAACCTGATCGTCGTGCGCGGCGACCAGGGCACGCACGTCGCGGCGACGCTGTTCGGCAAACAACAGTCGCCGCGCATCGTCGGGATCGACGGCCACTCCGTCGACCTCCCGCCCGCGCAGCACATGCTCGTGGTGCACAACGACGACAGTCCGGGGATGATCGGGCGGGTCGCGTCCGTGCTCGGCAACGCCGGGCTCAACATCTCGAACATGGACGTCGGCCAGAGTCCGAGCGGTGAGGCCGCGCTGATGGTGATCGCGACCGACAAGACAGTTCCCGTCGAGGTGGTCGACGAGATCATCCGTCAGTCGGGCGTGCACACCGCCCGCGCCTTCGACCTCGGCTGACGGCCGACCGCGCGGGCCCGGCGGGGCTCAGACCTTGGAAGCGCGCAGACCGTCGGCTTCGGCGGCGTCGCCGTCGGCGTAGCAACGATCGGCCTTGGTGCGTTCGTAGTTCAGACCGCCGGGCGCGTGGTAGATGCCGCTCGTGAGCTTGGCCTTGATCGGGTACGAGGCCGGACAGCTGCCGTCGTCGTGGGGCTCCGCCGCGGACGGAACGGGCTCCGCCGCGGCTCGCATGGTCCACGCGCGCCACGCCCAGTAGGCGACCGCGCCGAGTATCCCCGCGGCGATGATTCCGCTCAGACTTCTGCGCATCCGCCCAATTCTCGCGCTCGCGGGCCCGCGAATCGTTCATACCTGCGGCCCCGGCACCGACATAGGTGTTTGACGGATGTCGCCCGTACTGACAAACTAAAGAGACTTATGCGCAGGGAGACACTGGCTTTCGGGCCCGTAGACACAGCTCAGCTGAGCCTCCTCCTTATGTAGGCGCGAGCGCCCATAGGTGCTCGCGCTCGAACCTCCGTGCCGATCCGGCCGGAGGTTTTTTCGTTGCGGCGAAGACCCTCGTCGCAACACCCCTGAACCACCAAGACCCAGAGGTGAACGAGATGGACACGGTCAAGATCTTCGACACGACCCTTCGGGACGGCGAGCAATCGCCCGGGATCTCGCTCGACGTGAGCGAGAAGCTCGAGATCGCCGAGCAGCTCGCGCGCCTCGGCGTCGACATCATCGAGGCGGGCTTCCCAGTCGCTTCCGACGGCGACTTCGAATCGGTCGAAGCCATCTCCAAGTCGGTGAAGGGCCCCGTCATCACGGCGCTCTCGCGCACGGCGTTCAAGGACGTCGACCGAGCGTGGGAAGCGGTGCGGCACGCGGAGAAGCCCCGCATCCACATCTTCATCGCGACGTCGAAGATCCACATGGAGAAGAAGCTCCGCATGACCCCGGAGCAGGTGAAGCAGGAAGCCGGGGCATCCGTGGCCCGGGCGAAGTCGTATCTCGGCGACGTCGAATTCTCCCCCGAGGACGGCTACCGATCCGATCCCGACTTCATGTGCGAGGTGTGCCAGATCGCAGTCGACAACGGCGCGACCACGCTCAACATCCCCGACACGGTCGGGTTCGCGGTCCCCGACGATTACGGGCGCCTGATCAAGTTCGTCATCGACACGGTGAGGGGCGACTTCGTCGTCTCCACGCATTGTCACAACGACCTCGGCCTCGCGGTAGCGAACTCGCTGGCCGGTGTCATGAGCGGTGCCCGCCAGGTCGAGTGCGCGATCAACGGCCTGGGCGAGCGGGCCGGCAACGCGGCCCTGGAGGAGATCGTCATGGCGATCCGCACCCGCCGCGACTATTTCGCAGCGGTCAACGTCGACACCCGCACCGAAGAGCTCGCGCGCACGTCGCGCATGGTCTCCCGGCTCACCGGCTACCACGTGCAATTCAACAAGGCGGTGGTCGGGCGTAACGCGTTCGCGCACGAGGCCGGCATCCATCAGCACGGGGTGCTCGCCGATCCGGAGACGTACGAGATCATCAACGCCTCGTCGGTCGGCCAGGAAGCCGCGCAGATCGTGTTGGGGAAGCACTCGGGGCGTCACGCGTTCGCCGACACGCTGGAGAAGATGGGCATCCACGTACAGGGTGATGCGCTGAACGCTGCGTTTGTGCGTTTCAAGGAGCTCTCGGACAAGAAGGTCGAGATCACCGAGGCCGACCTCGAAGCCATCGTCGCCGAGGAGCTCGGCAGCGGCATGGTGCACCGGTTCGGGTTGCACGAGCTCGACGTGCGCGGTGGCACGAACGTCCCCCCGGTTGCACGCGTCATCGTCACCAACGCCGACGGGAAGATCGAGGCGAACGGCACCGGCGACGGCATGATCGACGCGGCCATCGCCGCGATCGGTGAAGCCACCGGCGTACGGGGCAAGCTCGCGAGCTTCCAGGTCTCGTCGGTCACGGGCGGCTCCGATGCGCTCGGCGCCGTCGCGATCACCGTCGACTTCGACGACGGCCGCAAGGTGACGGGACGCGGCGTAGCGACCGACGTGGTCGAGGCGTCGGCGCGTGCGTACCTGAACGCAGTCAACAAGCTCATCCGGATGCGCGACCGTGGCGACGAGGTGCGCGAACCGTCGGTAGGGCCGTGACATGTCGACCAACCTGTGGGTGAACGAAGAGCACGCGATCTCGTACCTGCGCGAGCGCGAAACGCTCCCGCACCGCGTCGACGCGCTCGAGCAGCTCTGCGAGCTGTTGCCCGAGAAGGTCGAGCGCGTCCTCGACCTCGGCACCGGCGACGGCATCGCGCTCGCGCTCGTCGTGTCGGTCCGTCCCGGCGCGACCGGGATCGGACTCGACTTCGGTCGGGAGATGCTGCGCCGGGCGCGCGAGGAGTTCGCCGGCGACGACCGCGTCGCGTTCGGCCACCACGATCTCGAGCAGCCCCTGCCCGACGGTCTCGGCGAGTTCGACGTGGTGGTCTCGAGCTTCGCGATCCATCACCTCGCGCCGGAACGGCAGCGCGCGCTGTACGCCGAGATCTTCAGTCTCCTGCGCTCAGGTGGACGCTTCGTGAACGCCGAACACGTTGCGTCACCGACCGCAGAGCTGCACCGGGAATTTCTTGCCGCGCTCGGCCGGGGGCCCTACGACGACGACCCCTCGAACCAACTCGTCGCGGTCGCACAACACCTGACCTGGTTGAACGAGATGGGCTTCGCCAATTCTGACTGCTTTTGGAAGTGGCGGGAGTTGGCCGTGTTGGCCGGCACCCGCCCGTAGAGGCCGGGAGCGGGCTTTGAAGCAGGAATGGATA
Organism: Actinomycetota bacterium; assembly: GCA_041691275.1. Taxonomy (GTDB): domain Bacteria; phylum Actinomycetota; class Acidimicrobiia; order IMCC26256; family PALSA-610; genus PALSA-610. Next base: position 6,551 of record JBEPUZ010000167.1, read on the forward strand.
CACCGTCCGGCGGGAACAAATGCTCCAAGCCGACACTTGAACGTTCCAACTACGACTGCAATGGAGCACGCCATGAACGTCATCGACTTCTTCGAATACCTGGCCTCGAGCGACCACACCATCGGGCTCGCGCACGAGCTCGCCGACGTGTGGGAGTCGCGCCAGGTGGCCGACGTCTACGAAGCCGCGTAGGCCCGAACGCCCGGGCTTCCGCCGCCCTCCGGCACTCATTGGGCGCTAGATCGCGGCAGACGGAAACCAGCTGGGCCGGGCCGACTCGTAAGAGTCGATCGCGTCGGCATGGCGCAACGTGAGCCCGACGTCGTCGAGGCCGTTGAGCAGCCGGTACTGCGTGAAGTCGTCGAGCTCGAACTTGACTTCCAAGTCGATTGCGGGCGCGGCGACCCGCTTCTCCTCGACATCGATCACGATCTCGAGACCGGGGTCCTCTTCGATCGCCTCCCAGAGGCGGTGGATCGCACCTTCGGGGATGGCCGCGACCACGAGCCCCATCTTCCCGGAGTTGTTGCGGAAGATGTCGGCGAAGCGCGTCGACAGCACGGCTTGGAAGCCGTAGTCCATGAGCGCCCACACCGCGTGCTCGCGCGACGAGCCGGTCCCGAAGTTGGGGCCGGCGACGAGCACCTTGGCCCCGTCGTAACGCGACTGGTTGAGCACGAAGTCGGAGTTCTCCCGCCATTCGGAGAAGAGTCCTTCGCCGAAGCCGGTGCGCTCGACCCGCTTGAGCCAGTCGCTCGGGATGATCTGGTCGGTGTCGACGTCCGAGCGCACCAAGGGAACGCCCCGGCCCGTAATGACGGTGACTTGTTCCATCAGTGCAGATCCTCCGGAGTCGAGAAGTGGCCGGCGATCGCCGTGGCGGCGGCCACGGCGGGGGATACGAGATGCGTGCGGCCGCCCTTGCCCTGACGGCCCTCGAAGTTGCGGTTCGACGTCGACGCGCAACGTTCGCCCGGTGCGAGCTTGTCCGGGTTCATCGCCAGGCACATCGAGCATCCCGGCTCCCGCCAGTCGAAGCCCGCGGCGCGGAAGACGGCATCGAGGCCTTCGGACTCGGCCTGGATCTTCACCGCATACGACCCGGGAACCACGAGTGTGCGCACTCCCGACTTCACCTGGCGCCCACGGGCAACGTCGGCGGCGACGCGGAGGTCCTCGATGCGGGAGTTCGTGCACGAGCCGATGAAGACGGTGTCGACGGGGATGTCGCGCATCGGGGTGCCCGCCTTCAGGCCCATGTAGACGAGCGCGCGCCGAGCCGATTCGCGCAGCGAGTCGTCGGTGAGGGCGTCGGGATCGGGCACCGATGCGTCGATCGGGATCGTCTGGGCCGGGTTCGTCCCCCACGAAACGTGCGGTCGCAGCTTGGCCGCGTCGATGCAGACCTCGCTGTCGAACGCGGCGTGCTCGTCGGTGACGAGCGAGCGCCAGTCGTCGAGGGCGCGTTCCCATTCCGCGCCCTTGGGTGCGAACGGGCGTCCCTCGAGGTACGCGAACGTCGTGTCGTCGGGTGCGACGAGACCGGCGCGCGCGCCGGCCTCGATCGACATGTTGCACACCGTCAGGCGGCCCTCGATCGAGAGCGCGCGAATCGCCGAACCCCGGTACTCGATGACCGAGCCGATCCCGCCGCCGGTACCGATCTCGGCGATGATCGCCAAGACGATGTCCTTGGCCGACACGCTGGCCGGCGCCTCGCCCTCGACCACGATCGCGAGCGTTCCCGGCTTGGTCTGCGGGAGCGTCTGGGTGGCGAGCACGTGCTCGACCTCGCTCGTACCGATGCCGAATGCGAGCGCTCCGAACGCGCCGTGCGTCGAGGTGTGGCTGTCGCCGCACACGATCGTCATGCCGGGTTGGGTGAGTCCTTGTTCGGGCCCGATCACGTGCACGATGCCCTGACCCGGGTCGCGCATGCCGTAGAGACGGATGCCGAACTCCTCGCAGTTCTTCGCCAGCACGTCCATCTGCTTCGCCGAGATCGGATCGGCGAGCGGCTTGTCGAGATCGGCGGTCGGCACGTTGTGGTCCATCGTCGCGACGGTGAGATCGGGACGGCGTACACCGCGTCCCGCGGCGCGCAGTCCGTCGAAGGCCTGCGGCGAGGTGACCTCGTGTACGAGATGGAGGTCGATGTACAGGAGGTCGGGCTCACCGGGGGTCGCGTTGACGACGTGGCGGTCCCACACCTTTTCGGAGAGGGTCTTCGGGGTCTCGGGCATCGCTCGCTCCTGTCTCACTCTATGAGACGCTAGTATCGCTGTGTGGTCAGTGTAACAAGCGGCATCCAAGTGCTCGATCGGGCGGTGCTCGTGATCGACACGCTGGCACGCGAAGGGCCGTGTTCGCTTGCCGATCTGCAGCGGGTCACCGGGCTTCCCCGCCCCACTGCGTACCGGCTCGCGGTCGCCCTCGTCCGCCAGGGCGTGCTCGCTCGCGACGACGACGGTCGCTTTCTCCTCGGCCACCGACTGGCCGCGTGGGGCGCAGTTGCCGGGCGGGGATTGGCCGATGCGGGCCGACCGGTGCTGGCCCGGCTCGGGGATGCCTCGGGGGAGAGTGCGCAGCTCTACGTGCGGGAAGGTGACACCCGCGTGTGCATCGCGGTGCACGAACGGCCGAGCGGACTTCGCGACACCGTTCCGCTCGGTGCGGTGTTCCCGCTCGATCGCGGTTCCGGCGGCAAGGTGCTGCTCGCGTGGGCCGGCGACGCCTCCAGATTCGCGGTCCCGGCCCGAGATCTGGCAACGGTGCGCAAACGAGGGTGGGCGGCCACGGCCGGCGAACGGGAGGCCGGCGTCGCGAGCGTGAGCGCACCCGTCTTCGACAGATCCGGTGCGGTGGTGGCCGCAGTCAGCGTGAGCGGTCCCATCGACCGGCTCGGTCACCATCCTGGTCGGAGCCTGTCGGCAGCAGTCACCCGGGCCGCGGGCGACCTCTCGGCCGCGCTCGGCGGCGGTGGCAACCCCGCACCCGTCACGGCTGGGTAACAAGGGCGTAACAAATCCGTCCTACGGTCATGTCCGTGAACGTCGAAGTAGTCCGCTGGCCCGCCGATGCACAGCGTCTCGCTGAGCTTCGGGAGATGCGAATTCCTCGGTTGCTGGTGGTGGCCGACGGCGATGGCGAGTTGCCGTTGCCCGTCGACTGCCTCGAGGACTGGGTGACTTCGGGTGCGCCCGAGTGGGAGGTCGACGCCCGTCGGCAGGCCCTTGTGCTGCGCTCGAGCGAGCATGCGGTCCGCCCGCTGCTCGACGAGGACGGCTTGTTGCACCACCGCGACGCGTGGGTGTCGCTGTCACCGGTCGAACAGGCGCTCGCGAGAGTGTTACTCGACCGCTTCGGTGCGGTCGTGACCCGGGAGATGCTCGCCGATCGGGCGTGGCCGTCGGGCGTGCCGACCCGCAACGCCCTCGACGTGCACGTCCTGCGGTTGCGGAGGCGCATCGCGCCGGTCGGTCTCGAGATCCGAACGGTGCGTTCGCGCGGCTATCTCATGCAGTCGCGCGAGATCGTGCTGCAGGAGCGCACTGCCTGAGCCGTCGTGCTCCGGAGTCGAAGCATTCGAACGTGCGTATCCGATGCGGGTGCGCCGCTACGCGTTACGCACGGAGAGCGGGGGCGCGGGTATCGCGTCGGGCGGCGACGGCACCGTGCGCGAGCTCGAGCTGCTCGAGGCCTCGACGCTCTCGCTCATCACCGAGCGCTGGGTGTCGCGGCCCTGGCGAACTGCCGGCGGTGAAGGATGGGGCAACCGCTCCCCGTGATCAGGGGAGGCGGATCGCGACGATCGCGACCGACATCTCGCGCTTCGGGCCCTGGTAGGTGACCGCGTCGCCCGCGCGCTTGCCGAGGATGGCGGTGCCGATGGGCGAGTTCGTCGAGAGGACGTCGTACTTCTCGTTGCGTTCCTCGATCGAACCGACGAGGTAGGTGACGATGTCGTCGTCGCCCTTGTAACGGAGATCGACGACGGTGCCCGCCTCGACGATGTCGCCCGCGGTGCTGCTGTCGATCACCACTGCGTTCGCCAACATCTGCTCGAGCTGGCGGACCCGGGCCGCGTTGATGCCCTGCTCGTTCTTGGCCGCGTCGTAGTCGGCGTTCTCCTTGATGTCGCCGTGCTC
>JBEPUZ010000168.1:0-10692 GCA_041691275.1 Actinomycetota bacterium
CACCCCGAAACCCAAAATTCCTAACTACCGAAGAAATACCGACTCAGGTCACTAGCCACCCGCCGACGACTGATCGACGCCGCCATCTCGGTGACGTTGACGAAGGGCAATGGGTCGCCGACGACGCGTGAGATCCTCGCTGAAGCCGGTCTGTCGGCCGGGGCGCTGTACCACTACTTCCAGTCGAAGGACGAGCTCTCGGAGGCGATCGCCCAGCAGTTCGTGGACCAGGACTGGGCGAACCAGGTCCTTGGCGACGACGCCACGCCGGGCGACGTTATCGAACACCACGCCGCGGTAATCCACGAGCTGTTCGCAGCCCGCCATCACGCGATCCTCGCCCGGCTCCGGGCGTCGTCGCTCGAGAACGCGGCGGTCCGCACGACGATGGGGCTCCTCGACGAGAAGGTGGTGGAGCACGCCGCGCTGACCAACCGCCGGACCCAGGAGCTCGGCCTGTTCGTCGACGACGTCGACCCGGCGGTGTTGGCCGAGGTGATCCTGATCTTCTGGGAGGGACTCATCATGCGAGACGCCGTCGGCTCGATCGCCACAGATCGTCAACAGGTCGTCGACCTATTCGTCGACTTATTGGCCCGCCGGGTACTCGACGACGGCCACCCTGACGCCGACCAACTCCTCGAACGACTGACGAAGGCGGCCCGCCGATGAGCGACACCCTGACGACGGCACCGGATCCCGCCGCGACCGCCCACGCGTCCGACCCGCTCCGCTCGCAGCGGATCCCTCCTACTCGCCCGACACGGTGGTGGGACCTGGTCCGCTTCCTCGTCGATCCGCGTCTGCGCTCCGACCCCTATCCGATGTACCGGCGACTGCGTTCCGGCGGAGGGATCCAGCACACCGTGCTGGGTGTGACGTTGGTGTCCGGCTACCAGGAGGCGACCGAGATCCTCCGGAGCCCGTTGGTGTCGAGCGTCGACGACCGCATGGACCGCTCGCTGCTCGGCGGTCGGGACGGACGCGGCACCTTGGCCGAGCTACCGGCGCGCCTCATATTCCAACTGGCGCTCCACCAGCAACACACCTCGACGCAGCAGGCGTTCGTCAACATGTCGAAGCGGTTCCTGATCCTCATGGACCCGCCCGACCACACCCGTATCCGTTCGCTCGCGTCACGCGCGTTCACGCCGAAGGTGGCCGACGAGGCCCGTCCGATGATCGAGGACGTCACGATGCAGGTCCTCGACGAGCTCGACCCGAGCAGTCCCGTCGACCTGATGGCAGCCTTCGCGTACCGCGTGCCGATCCTGGTCATCTGTCAACTCCTCGGCGTCCCCGCCGAGGACCGGGCCCGGGTCTGCGCCCTGGTGCCGCCACTGGTGCGGGGTCTCGACATCGACGGGCTCCTCTCCAAGCAGATGATCGCCGACGCCGACACCGCCACCGTGGAGATCAGCCGATACTTCGCGACGCTCGCCGAGAAGCGGCACGCCGAGCCAGGGGATGACCTGTTCAGCCGGCTCGTGGCCGCGACCGACGACGGCGACCGGCTGAGCTCCGACGAGCTCGTCGCCTTCACGGCACTGCTGTTCGCAGCGGGCTACGAGACGACGGCGAACCTCATCGGCAACGGGTTCTGGCACCTGCACGCCAACCCGTCGCAATGGGCGCGATGGTGCGACGAGCCGTCGATCCGTCCCGCGGGTGTCGATGAGCTACTCCGATTCGACAGCCCGGTCCAGGCCACCCAGCGCATCGCCATCGAGCCGCTCGACATCGGTGGCATCGCCATCCCGGTCGGCCGCCAGATGACCGTGCTCCTAGGGGCCGCCAACCACGACCCACTGGTCCATCCCGACCCCGACATCCTCGATCTCGGACGCACGCCGTGCCGGCCGTTGTCATTCGGGTTCGGGGTCCACCACTGCATCGGCGCTGCTCTGGCCCGCGTCGAGACGGAGATCGCGCTCGGAATGCTCGCCGATCGCTTCCCTCGCGTTCGACCCGTCGATCCGACGCACGCAGAGTGGCGACGATCCATCGTCTTTCGCGGACTCGCCGAGCTTCCCGTCAACCTCTCCTGACAGGCAACCCAACCGCGACGGTCCACGTCGTCGCTATCCGCCGTCGCGTAGCGGTGAGCAGTTGGCGGGTGCACCTCCGTTACCGGCATGCTCGCGTCGTGTCTCGCAAGCAACTGTCCGAGGTTTGCACGCCGCCATGCGCAGGACCGATGGGAGCGTCGTAGTGGCGGGGAACAGGATTCGCATCCGAGCGTCGGCGATCGTCGCCCTGACGTGCTTGGCGATGATCGGGGCGGCGTGCAGTGGAGGCGGCTCGTCGAACGCGAACTCCCCCGCCGGTCAGGGGCCCAGCGGTGGCGCGAGTGACACCGCGGTGCAGACGTACGGCTACGGCCCGGAACCCGCGCCTGGAGTCACCTACCAGCCCGATGTCGTGATGGTGCCGGCCGGTCCGGCCGCAATCCGTTCGGCGACGACTGACGGACTGGTGTGGACGCTCGATCGCGCGGCCAAGGGTGTCGGTGATCTGAAGGTTGGCTCGATCCTGCTGGCGACGGGGCGCGCCTCGGGCCGCGTCGTGAGGCTGCGCGACGAGGGCGACAGCCGCATCGTGACCCTCGCCCCGATCGGGCTCACCGACATCGTCCGCGACGGCGAGATCAACCTGAAGCAGGCCCTGAACGCCGGCGCCATGACGTATCAGGAGGTGCCGGATCAGCCCGGCGCCCGATCGATACCGGACGATCAGGACCTCAAGGGCGGCCAGGCGACGACCAGTGCGGAACGGTTCGCGGGGGTCGCGCACCGCGCCGAAGTCTGTGCGTGCGGCCCCAGCAGCGGGAAGCTTCCACCCGCGAGCAAAGGCAGCGTCGCGATCCCCGCCGGCCCGTACACGATCACGCCCGGCTACAAGGCGGGCGAGCTCTCACTCGACATCGACCGCGAGGGGGCGCTCAAGATCGGTGTCCACTTCGCATTCCCCGTTGCCGACCTTTCGATCGACTCCGGTGCGTCGATCAAAGGCGGCCTCATCGCCGGTTCGCGATTCGTCATCAGTGGCATCAAAGGCATCGACGTGAGCCTCTCGGCGGGAGCGGCCGGCGGCGAGGCCGACAACGAAAAGATCAAGGTTGAAGTGCCGGTGAAGGTGAGCATCCCCGTGCCGCCGTCACCCGCGACCGCGGGGTTGCCGCTCGAGATCACGATTGAGTTCACATACTCGATCGAGACTGCGATCACCGGCCAGAACTCGACCCTCGTCGCGTCCGGCAGTTACGGGCTGGATGGTCCGATCGGCGTGTCGGGCGGAAGTGTCTTGACCCCGAAGTTCACGGTGGTACACAGCATCATCGACAGCCTGACGGGCATCACCCTCGGACCGAGCGGCGTGGTGTTCGCGGTGAAGATGAAGGTGCAGGCGGGGCTCGGCATCCCCGAGGCGAATGCCGGGCCATTCGCCAGCGTGACCACCGCGCTCGGTGTCACGAACGGCTCGTCGCTTGGCGCGCCGCTCGCGCGCTGCAAGGGCGCAACCCTCGATATGAACGTGGGGGCGGGCGTCGGCCTCTCGATATCGACGCCATTGCTGGATGCGCTGAAGAAGCTCTTTCCGGCCGGCACCCCGATTCCCGACTCGAAGGACTTGGTCGACACCAACGTCTTGCATCGCACCCAAGTGGTTCCCGACGTGCCGCTCTGCCAAGGAGGCGGAGGCTCATCGAGCTCCAGTGGCGGCTCGGCGGCCGGATGACGCGCGACAAAATCGATCCCCCGTTGTGCAGTCGATAAACCGGAGCAGCATCACCTCATGAGTCGAAACGTGTTTCGCATGTGTGTCCCGCTCATCGTCGTCGCCCTGAGCGCATGCGGCGGCAGCTCGAAGAAGTCATCGGCGCACCCGGCAACCGACGCGCCGACGACCGCGGTGACGACCGCGCCGGAAGCAACAACGACGACTGCGCCGGCCAAGCTCGACGCGTGCGAGCTCGTGACCAAAGCACAGGCGCAGTCTGTGATCGGCACCGCCTTGCAAGACGGAATAAGTGTCGCGAACGCGGATCTGAACTCGTGCACCTACGCCGGCGATCCGAGTGGACCGACCGCACAGGTCGAAGTGTTCGTCGGTGCGGGCGCCAAGAAGTTCTACGACGACGACAACACTGTCTTGCAGCACACCTTCACTGACGTACCTGGTCTCGGCGACGAATCGCACGAAGAAGACTTCGCACTGTTCTTCCGCAAGGGCTCGACTTGGGTCGCGCTCCGACTCACGAGCCTCGACGACTTTTCGACCTTCAAGCCTCGTCTCGACGCGCTCGGCAAGGACGTTGCTTCCCGAATCTGAAGAAGGGTTCGGCTTCGCATTGGTCGTTACCGGCTGCCGAGCCGCCCGACCCGTGGCGAGAGTCGGCGGCGTTTGGGCTGCTGATGGTGGTGGATGACCATGGTGGCGGTCCCGATCAGGAGGACCGGTTCGCAGGCGGTGCGGAACCGCTGGTTGCCGTAACTCAATGCGACCGTGACGGCGACCGCCGCGATGACCGCGAAGAGAGGCAGTGTGGTTCGGCGATTGTTGCGGGCGATACGAACGACTCCGAGTGTGCCGAGGACCATCACCGGTAGCCAGCAGACCCAAGCGAAGAGTTGCCACCGGTAGGACCGGGTCTCGATCGCGTCGAGTCGTGCCTGGGCGAGCGGATGGAACAGGCCGAGCACCCGCAACTCGCGCGTGGCGACGACGACAGGCACGCGACTGAGGTGACTACGTCCATAGTCGAGGCCCTGGCGGGTCTGGCGGTGAGTCCAGATGGCTTCGCTGAGCGTTCCGCGGGACCCATCGTCGGCGCAGCGCGGGTCCCAGTACCCGAGTAGAGCGCCCGAGTACGTAGACCCACAGTTCGCGCCGCTGATCGTGTGGGCGGTACTCAAGGTCGCGATGGTTGCTGTTCCTACCCGAACGTCGTTGCGGACCACCCACGGAACCACGACGCACCCGAGCGCCGCCAACGCGACCAAGGCCCGAGACACCCGGACCCGGCGGCGACATGCGATCGCGAACGCGGCGGACAGAATCACCAGCACGCCGATGACGAGTCCGTCCGCCCGAGCGAGCGCGAGTAAGCCGGCCAGGACTCCCAGCACCGCGAAACGCCACCAGGCCGGCCGTGCAATGGCGACGAGCGCCAACGCCACCATGCCGACCACGAGCGGCACCGCAATCGTTTCGCTCATCAGCGACCCATCGACCGCGATCAACGCGGGATAGACAGCCGCGAGCATGGCCGCCAGCAGTCCGACCTGTGGACCGGCAACTCTGCGACCGACGTACCCGGTCAAGATCACCGTGACCGTTCCCGCGGCTGCACCAACGAGCTGAAAGGTCTCGTCACGGCCGTTGAGCACCCGCGTCACCGTTGCGAGGAACGCGGGGTACAGCGGCGGATGTACCGCAGTCGCAACTGTATGCCCGGTCCTGAAGAACACGTTCGGGTCGACGAACCCTTTGCCGTGCGCCAACGGCCCCGCCGCGAACGTGTACCACACCGCGTCATACCCGACGTTGAGATGCCGAGCGATCGCCAACGCATACGCCACACGGACCGCGAACCCGACCAGAGCGATCACACCCAACCGGAACGCGAACGGCGACAACGTCCGCGTACGCGCAGCCACTTCTCGCACCGATGACCTCTCGGAAGACTTCTGCTTGGCGTCGCCACAATTTCGTGGACGCGTTGTTCGCGCATCAGGCGGCTCGGCTCGGAGCGTATGTCTCGAGTTCGGGTAACAATTCCCTGATGCAACGAATGTCGGCCCAGCCCCTGCTCCCACGACCGGTCCGCGCCGGGCGCCGAATGCTTCTCGCGGGAGCCTTTCTCTTCAGCATCGCGATGGTGGCGGCGTGCGGGAGCAGCTCGAACTCCGGCGGCTCTCAGCCTGCCGCCAAACAGGCCGAGGGTACCGACTCGTCCACCCTGGCCGGCGGGGCCGGCGGCAGCGCGAGCTCATCCACGACCCTGCCGACCAAGGCGAGCGAGTTCAAGGTCCGCTTCTTCAACGACCTCATCAACGGGACCAACCCGGACCGACGATAGACATCTACGACGACATCCTTTCGAGCGGTGGGATCGCCGTCACCAAACTGCCGACGGGGTCGACGCCCATCGTGAAGGGGCTGAAATTCAGCCAGTTCTCGGACTACGTCATCCCCGACGAGCTCACGAGCCCCGGCACGCAGGGTCAAGTGATATTCACCGCGCTGGAATCCGACACTCCCCTTGGTCCGACCAATCAACCGACCGGCGCCGGCGGGCTGAGCCACGGAACATCCGCTCCGCAGGACACAGTGGTGATCACGACGCCCGACGAAGCGGGTCTCGCGAACGGACTGGATGGGCGAAACGGTCTGGGCACAGGAAATCTCGTCGAGAAGGCCGGTGGGACCCAAGGGGATTCGCCGCCGTCGACGGCACCGAGCGGGCAGGCCGTCTTCGCCCTCGAGACCGGAGTGATACCGAAGATCGACGCCAACGGTGGCACGTACTTCTTCATCGACGACTCGTGCACACCACCGATCAACGGCGACGGCAACAAGCACGCACCCGACATCTTCTCGAGCGGTGCAATGTCTGCCAAGTACGGGCCGTACCCGTTCTTCCCGACCACACCAGGCACTCATGGGTTGGCTCTTACGTTCTTCACCGAGAGCACCGAGCCGACCTGCGCCCAGGTGAAACCGACCGCTCCGCAAACGACCGTCACCGTCGACGCCGACACCGTGTACATGACGATCCCCTACGGCGTCGACGCACAGCACGTCCAGATCGCCGTCGGTGCGATCGCGAGATGAGCAGCACGAATGAACGTCCCGACGACTCTGATGGGCCTCCCCGGGCTGTACGCCGTGTAGCCCGCGGCGTCAGCCACGCTCTTCAGGCTGTATCGGCCGGCGGGGACACTCCGCGTTGTTCCATACGACCAGCCATCCCACAACTGTGTAGGACGCCGTACCGATGACCGACTCTTTGTAGGTCCCGCCGGTGAGCACGAACTGCACCTTGGCGATCTTGACTCCGTAGGAGGCAGACGCAGTGGCGTCGAGGATCGCAACCGGCTGTCTGAGGGTCGCCCGGTTCAACGGGATGAGCACTCGACGCGCGAGGACGGTCCGCTGCCATCCACCGACCTGCGAACCACGTTCGATGTAAGTCACCCACGATCACGTCACGACGCGAGTGGATAGTCGCGGCGGGTTCGGTCGGCTGACGCCACGCGGTTGGTGACCGGCGACTCATGCTCGTCAGGTCACACGATTTCTGGGACTCGAATCAGTCTTCCGTTCGCAACGCGTCCGCGATGGATGTGTGCCCGACGGAGGCGAGAGCCGCGGCCAGCGCGCTGCACACGAGCACCGCGCCGACTCCAACACCGACGAGAACGAGCGTCGGAACGCTCGGGCTGCTCGCGACTCCGATGTCGCGCGCGAAGTGCATCCATAGGGCTCGTCCTGCCGCCACGCCGACGGGAACGCCGACGATCAGGGTGACAACGAGAGTCACAAAAGACTGAGTCGTCAGCGTCGTGCGTACCTGGCGCCCCGTGAATCCGAGCGTCTGCAACACGGCAAGATCGCGGTGCCGGGCCCGCTTCGTGCCGTACAGCATCACTCCGAACGCGAGCACGGCCGCGATCGCGAGCACAGACGCGAGAACGATCGGAAACGATCGCATCGCGCCGAAGTTACGAATGACGGCGGCTCGCGTGACGGGCTGCTCGTAGGTTCCACCGACCGTGCCGTCCGGATTCGCAGCCGCGATGCGCCGGACGACCTGATCTCCGCTCGAGCGCAGCGTCACATCGAAGATCACCGCCTGCGGGCAGAGCGCGTCCTGGCTCTTCCCGCACTCCGCCCCTGGCGCGACGACTCCGGTCAGCGCGTCGGAGCTGATCAAGGCTCCTCGCCCGAGTGACGTGTGATCGGCTCCTCCCTGCCCCATCGACGGAAAGGTCAGGGTGCCGACCACCGTGAACTCGGTCGACTTGCCGCCGGACGCGACACGGGCCCGATCGCCGATCCGCAGCCCGAGCTGCTCGATCGTCTTCGTTCCGAGCGCGATCTCCCGCGCGCCCGCGACGGCTCGACCGTCGACGAGCGGCGGTTCGACGTTTCCCTTGCGGAGATCGAGACCGAGCGCGGGGACGAGGGTGCCGTTGACCGTGATCGGCGCGAAGGTGACGAGCGACCACGCGGTGACGTCGGGCATCGTCGCGACGAGGGCCTGCATGCGGGCCGGTTGCAGATTGCCGTAGCCGGCTTCGGCAATCATCATTCGGTCCCAGGTCCAGCCGTAGCGCGCCGGATGCGCGACCAGTGCGCCGAGGCTCGTGCCGAACACCAGCGCGGCGACGGTCGCGACGACCGCCGCTGTCCCCGCCGCCAGCGTCCCCCGCACCGCAAACGACCGGCGGGTTTCGTCAGGTGTGAACGCGAATCTGGTCCCGAGCACGCCAGGTGTGGGAACGCCCGCACGACTCATTGCCACCGGGAGCGACGACGGGTGAACTCGAAGAGGCGCTTCGCGATCGCGACGCTGGAAACGGTAGGCAAGTACGGCCACAGTCCCGAGCAGAGCCATCATGAGTACGGCGCCGCCACCGAGAACCGCTGTGATGTCGAACGAGACGCCCGTCGTCGGCGCGATGACGCGTACCGGTCCGATCGGCCACACGGCCGACACCGCAACCGCGATTGCCATCGCCAGCACGCTCCCGGCGGCGATCGCGATTCCGGCATCGAGACCGACCGTCACCGCGAACTGACGAGGGTCGATGCCTGACGCGCGCAGCGCGAGCCGATCCACGGACCATCGCCCGATCAGGCGCGCCGCGCCCAGCGCGCCGAGCGCAACGACCACGATGCCCGCCGCCGCGCCGAACAGGGCGAGCGAGAGGGCCTCGGGGTGGATCGCCTGCTGCGCTTGCACCCGCGTCGTGTCGTACCGCTGCGTCACCAACGGGAGAGAGTTGACGGCCGGATCTGCCCTGAGCGTGGCAAGAAACCGGTCGATACCGCGCGTGCCGTCGACAAGGCTGATCCCCTGCCAGGCGTACACCAGCGCGTCGAGATGCCGACGAGTCGACGCCGGTGGGAGCACCGCGCCTTCGATGATGTCGTTCTCGTCGACGATCACCGGCGGCAGCCGCACGACCCCGACGACGCGATACCGACTGTCACCGAGCGACTTGGAATTCGCGTCCTCAAAGCGATAGTCGACCTCGTCGCCGACATGCACGCCGAGGTGGCTGGCGATGTCGGGCGTCAACGCGATCTCGCCGGTCGCCGCGAGCCCGGGCAGGCGTCCCGACACGACCACCGCTCGATCCTGGGTGAAGAACCGGCCGTCGAGGCTGCCGAAGAATCCGGTGTAGCGGAAGTCTCGTACGACGTTCCCGTGAATCACGGGGTACGCGTTGAGTCCTACGTAGGTGGCGCTGGCCTTCACGCCCGGCGCGCGGGCGATGGCCTCGACACGCTTCAGGTCCGGCTCGAACGTGTTCACCGCCAGATCACTGAGCCGGACGTTCCGTTCGTACGCCGCAAACGTCGAGGCGGTGCGTCGCGCGCCGGCCAGGGTCGAGAGGGCAATTCCACCGACCGCTGCGACCGTCAACGTCAGAACCCACACCGACCGCCGAGACCGACGCGCGTGGGCGCGCCAGACGAGCAGAAGCGCACTCACCGGACAACGATCGCGGTTCGAGCCCGGCGCCAGTTCGAATACCTGGCGCCGCGGCTCACAAGAGCATCATCGCAGACCGCACCGTCGACGGCAGGAGGACTAGCGGTATTTCGAAACGGGTGCCAGCACTACCCCAGCGCGCCGGATCGAAGACTTCGAACTTGACCCTGCCGTCGTGGAAATTCCCGATGCATACGCACTGACGATGGATGAGCGGCTGGCAGGGCTCCGTCACGATGAGCCGTTCGAGCTCGGCGTGTGTCGGGAGCCGAGCTCTTGGCAGCGGCGCGCGCCGAGCAGCGATGACGAGGCTCGTTCTCGACGCGTCAGCGAGCGTCGAGCTACTTCTCGACACACAGTTCGTCGCCAACTTCAAGCGCTGAAGCGTTCGCGCAGTTGATCGGGGGGCCGGTTCACCGAGTGCAGCTCCACCCCTGTCGGCACCGGCGACTTGACGATATGTAGTCACTCTGTTAAATAACCAGTCTGTGAAGTATCTGCAGGAGCGACGGCAACGATGACCGTGACGGCCCCCGATCGGTTCGACGTCGTCTTCGCCGCCTTGTCGGACCCTACGCGGCGCTCGATCGTGCGTCGGTTGGCCGACGGTGAGGCAACCGTGCTCGAGTTGGCCGAGCCTTTCCCGATCAGTCTCCCGGCCATCTCCCGTCATCTGAAGGTCCTCGAGCGGGCGGGTCTGATCAGTCGCGGCCGAGATGGACAACGGCGGCCATGCCGGCTCCGGCCGGAGCCTCTCGTCGAGATCGCCGCATGGGCCGAGCACACACAAGCTGCGTGGGAGCACCGTCTCGACCGGCTCGATGTGCACCTCCGCCGCACGTCTCACCGAACGGCACCTGACCGAACCGCATCCCCATCCGCATCGGAGAAGCCATGAGCGATACCCCGGCCATCACCGATCCGACGACGTGGGCTCTCGATCGTGAGATCGTCCTCGTTCGAGT
>JBEPUZ010000169.1:0-10633 GCA_041691275.1 Actinomycetota bacterium
TGGGGACGGGTTGCTGACAAGGTGCTCTCCTCGAGTCGCCGCGTTCTCTGTTCATGAGTGGAGACAACGGCTCGGACCGAAACTCATCGGTCCGAACCCGAGTCCCGGACTCTGACCGATGAGTCTGCAATCGGGCTCGGGTCACCACGAGCAGCAGCCGGGCCATCGACACCGAGACGCAAATGAGAACGCTCAAAATCATCGAACACATCTCCCTGGACGGCGTGATCCAGAACACCGGCGAAGACGGTTTCCCGTACGGCGACTGATCCGCGCCCCATCGAACGCCCGCGGGCCGGGATGCAATGCTCGCCGCGTGGCGAGCAGTCCGATGGCAGACGGCCTCAATGCGGCAACGACATATGTCGCTACCCACCGTCCGGAGAGTCTTGCCTGGGGCCCGTTTGAGGGCTTCGAACCCCTCGTCGAGGGCGTTCGCCGCATCAAGTCGCAGGACGGCCCGGACCTCGTCATCTCGGGTAGGTCCACGCTGACATCGACACTGCTCGAACATGGGCTTGCGGATGAAGTCCTGCTGGTCGTCTATCCAGTCCTGTTGGGAACGGGGAAGCGCTTTTTTGCACGGTCGCCGGGCCTTTGAAGACCGGATAGTTCGACGACGCGACATCGTCAATGAATACCGGAACGACTCAACGCGGTCGCCACTCTTGGGTTCCTACGATCTTCAACTGGAGGTCGGCTACGACGAGGTGCCGTTCGTGGCGTCACGTACACGGTCGCGCCGGCGGCGGCGGCGAGTTCGAGCGCGCAGCCCTTCCCGATGCCGCGGCTCGCCTACGTGACCAGGGCAACCGTTCCCGTGCGGGGACATGCTGTTCGGGATCGGATCATGGTCGGCTGGTTCCGAGTCGGGAGCGCAACGCTTCGACGCCGGCAACCGGGCGGCCGGCGTCGGCCGCCCAGCGCGCTGCGAGGTCGACGAGCTGCGCGTTTGTCGCGTCGGGGAAGGCCTGGGGACTGTCACCGATGCCGATGCGTACGCCACCGCCCCGTTCGAGCGCGGCGCGACAGAGCTCCTCGACCCCCGACGGGTCGGTCATCCCGTAGGGGACGACGAGCCACTCGACATCGATGTCGGCGGGGAGCTGGCGGAGGTGGAGGTCGAGGGCTTCGACACTCGGTCGGGGGCCGATGAGGGGCGACTCCCACAAGAAGATCTTGCACAGGACCGGCTGGTCGAGGAGCCCGGCTTCCGCGAGGGCACCGATCGCTCTGGTCGAACCGAGGTCGAATGCGGCAACCGTCGCAACCAGCCCGGCCGCGCCGTAGTTCGCGAGTGCGTCGACGATGAAGGGGAAAGAGTTGCGGATTACGTCGAAGCCCGGCGCGGGCTCCAACGGCGCGATCGCGCGACCTACCGCGTCGGCCACAACGATGTTGACCGACGCGACATCGACCGGTGCGATCTCCATCCGATGTCGTTGCCGCAATTCGAGGCAGTGCGCGACGCGCTCCTCGACGGTGTCGGGAACGTCGATTGGGTACGACGGGTATCCGAGCACGCAGCCGTCGATCGCGTCGAGCGCCGCCCCGTACAACCTCGCGTCGGCGAGGCGCTGTACGCCCTCGTCGTCGACGGCGTGCCAGTGCACGATCGATGCACCCGCGTCCCCACAGCGGCGCGCGTCGGCTGCACACTCGCGCGCCTGTTGCGGAACGTGCGGATGAACTGCGGGCGACACCGCCTCGTTCAACCCAACCTCGATGATCGCCGCGTCATGATCCATAGTTCGCCTCGCTCAAGCGGATTTCGCCCAACTCCTCACACCGGCCTTCAACGCCGCGTTGGTGGCAGCGACGAACCGCTCGTCGTAACGGGAGTCGCCGTCTTCGACCCAGACGAGCACCGCTTCGACGACGTACACATTCGTCGCTCGGACCGCCCACCGAAGATCGGCGGCAGCGACGTGGGGAGCCAGCGCGGTCTCAGTGGCGTTGCGCATCAGGTCGCGGGCCCGATCGGCGAAGCGGGCGAAGTCGGACTCGCGGGTCGCGTGCCGCCAGAGCACCTCGAACATCGAGCGATCGGCACGCGCCGCACCGAGCAAGGCGGCGGGCGTCGGACCGTGGCTGCCAACCGCCCGCTCGTCCGACAACGCCACCGCAATAAGTTCGAGAGCCCGTTCGAGCACCGCCTCGTAGAGCACCTCTTTCGATGCGAAATGCCGATACACGATCAGGTGCGACACACCCGATGCCTCGGCGACATCTGCCATCGACGTCGTCGCGTAGCCGCCGCGCGCGAACGCGATCGATGCTCCGTCGATGATCGCGGCCCGGCGTTCGGGGCGTCGCATCCGAATGTGGGTCGCGCCGACGCCGGTCATGTCTGTTCGGACGCGAACAACCGGGAGTTGTCCCACGAAAGGATCCGATCATCAGAAGCGATTTCGATCGTCACCGTGCGCGTTTCATAGTGGGTCCGGGTCGCCGACGGCATATCCGGGCGCGGCGTGCGAAAGCCCTCGTATTTCGCGTGGAGCGCGGTCATGGCGCGGTCGAGCTGCTCGCCGTCTTCGATAAAGCTGGCCCGACCCGTCAGGTGAACGCCGACAAGCTCGGCCCATTGCGTCCCGGACTCGACGACGAACGACACTCTCGGATCGTTGCGGATACGCGCGAACTTCTTCGTGTGCGCCTGCCCGGAGACGTAGATGCGGCGGTCGAGCGCCACGAACCAGACCGGCAACGAGATCGGCCACCCGTCGGCTCGCAGTGACGTGAGCGCTCCCGTGTGGGCGTTCTCGAGCACCGTCCACGCCTCGTCGTTGCTCATTCGGACGCTGCGTGCCACCGCGCACACCCCCTCGCGCCATCCGTGTTGTTACATCTCGATGTTACACTTTTCCGACCGGCCGCGAACGGAGGAATCTTTGCGATTCGGGCTGTTCTTCGAGCATCAGGTGCCCCGGCCGTGGACCGACGGCGACGAAGCGCGCGTCTTTGCTGAAGCGCTCGAACAGATCGAACTTGCCGACCGGATCGGCATCGACTGCGCATGGCTCGTCGAGCATCACTTCCTCGAGGAGTACTCGCACTCGAGCGCGCCGGAACTCTTCCTCGCCGCGGCATCGCAGCGCGCACAACGCATCCGGCTCGGCCACGGCATCATGCACACCCTGCCCGCGATCAACCATCCCGCGCGCGTCGCGGAGCGCATCGCAACGCTCGACATCTTGTCGGCAGGACGCGTCGAGTTCGGGACGGGCGAAGGATCCGCGGCGGCCGAGCTCGACGCATTCGGGATCGACCCGCGCGACAAGCGGGCGATGTGGGAAGAGGGCGTCCGCGTCGCGTTGCGCTGCCTCACCGAGACGCCGTTCACCGGTCACGCCGGAGAACACGTCCGCCTCGCGCCCCGCAATGTGGTGCCCAAGCCAGTTCAGCGGCCCCATCCCCCCGTCTGGGTGGCATGCACCCGCCGGGAGACGATCCAGCTCGCCGCGCAACACGGCATCGGCGCACTCTCATTCTCGTTCTTCGATCCCGAAGAGGCTCGGCGCTGGGTCGACGACTACTACGAGACGCTCGCGACCCAGGGAGTACCGATCGGCGACGCGGTCAACGCGAACCTCGCCTGCGTCACCAGCTTCTTCTGTCACGAAGACGAACACGTCGCCATCAGCCGCGGCGCGGAAGGTGCGAACTTCATCGGCTACTCCCTCGGCCACTACTACGTCTTCGGCCGGCACCGGCCCGGAGCGGACGACCTCTGGGCCGAATATCGCAATCGGCGAACGGAAATGGGCTTCGACCCTGACGCCGTCGCCCTCGCGGCGGGGAGCTCCGACACGCTCGGTGCCAAGGTCGTGCAGGACGGCACCACGGGGCTGCGCGGCGCTACCGGCACACCCGAACAGGTACGCGCCTACCTGCGGCGCTACGAAGACTGCGGTGTCGATCAGGTGATCCTGTCCTGCGCGGCGGGCCGCAATCGCCACGAACACATCATGGAGTCACTCGAACTCTTCGGACGCGACGTACTCCCGGAGTTCATCGAACGCGACGCAATCCGCCAACGCGACAAACAGGAGCGGCTCGCACCCGTCCTCGCGGCCGTGATGGCCCGCAAACCCGACCGCGACCACCCGCCGATCGATCCCGACTACGAGATCCCCGCGTACCCACGCGTCGACGCCGACCGCCAAGAAGGCGACAAGTTCCACCGCTGGCTCGACGACTACGCCGCCAAGATCGCCGCCGGCGAAGACGTCAGCAAACGACTCGCCTGAATCAACCGCACGAGGTGAACATGCGCGACCCCGTTTGGCTCGACGGTGTGTCCAGGACGCCCTTCGGGCGTTTCGACGCGAGCCTCGGCGCGGGTGAGCAGTCGCGGGCGAATGTCAGTGCAACTGCGCGCGCCGCGCCAATCTCGCGGTCACCAGCGAGGCCACGACGCGGGTAGTTCACCGCTTGGTGGGCCGTTTGCTACGCCGCCGGGCGCGCCGACGGACTGAAGAAGTTGAGAAAAGTTGTATCCGAAAGCAGAGGAGTTCGATCCGTTGAACTGTCCGTACGTGCGCGCCATCGTGTCCGGCAGGCGGGAGCCATTCGCCCAACCGGTCTCGATGCCATCAGGACCGGCATACATATGGCCGATGACCGTGCTCGAGGTGACAGTCGCTCCGACTTGGACCTGCGGTTCAATGTCCTCGGCGGCAAACACGACGAGTCCACTCGCGGGGCCGTCGGTCAGCCGGTACGCGATGAAGGTGCCGCCAGGCCACCCGGAACCCACGGTGTTGACCACAACGCCGGCGCCGATCGCGTAGATCGGTCCGAAGCCCGCATAATCGACTCCCTGGTCGATCCGCTCGGGTGTAAGCGCAGTGATGTCTCGCAGCGGATTGGCGTACGCGCCGGAAGACGATGGCGGCGAAGACGGCTGGTTCGGACGGGGAGAGGGCGACGGAGAGGGCGACGGAGAGGGCGGGGCGACGACGGCAGCCGGCGTGCTGGGTGCGGGCGGGACGAAGGGTTCGGAAGGGCGGGGTTGCGCTGCCGTAGCGAGCGCCCGCTCAGCGGCGGCTTCCTTGGCGCGGCGTAGCGTTTGGGCCGCGGCCAGAAGAGACCGGAGGTCGCCCTTGGTGCTGGTGAGCTTCGCTTCGTTCGCTGCGATGGCCGCGGTCGCAGCATCGTGCGCATCCGTGAGGTCCCGCAGAGTCGACTTTGCCTGGGCTTGCTTCGACCGCAAACTGCCTCGGGCTTCTTCGGTGCGGGCACGATCGAGTTGCAAAGCGGTCAGGGCGGCATCCCACTTGTTGCCGACCGAACCGAGGTAGTGGTTCTGCTCGAGCAGTGTCGTCAGGTTTGACGTGCCGCTGAACATGTCCAGTGCCGCCGAGTCCATGGCACCCCCGGAGACATACGCCTTGACGGCCAACCGTCGCAGGCGGCCCAGCGTCACCCCTTCCACGGCCTTGTCGGTGGCCACGGTCCGCTGGTCGTGCGCGATCTGTACGTCGAGTGCGTCGACCTGGGCCTGAACCGCGTTGTAACGACTGACGAGCGACTGCGCGTGCTCTCCCTGCGCCACGATCTGCTGCTCCACTTTCGCGATGTCGGCCTGATCAGAACTGACACTGGCGACCGCAGAACGTTGAGATCCGACCAGCGTCGCAAGAACCAGAACCAAAGCGCTTAGCAGCATCACCGCGGGCCGGCAGTAAGGCCGGAGGAACACTGGCAACTTCATCCCCAGCCGCATCAAGACGCGACAAGTTAGTCGAACGGTCTGGAAAAATCTCGTCGGGCTACGACAGCCCGTCGTTGCTGGGGAAACGCGGAGCCGTCACGCCTTCCAACCCGGAGTGCTGGAGCCAGGAGAGCTACGGCGCGAATACGCCGTCGTTCTCGTGGAGCACGACCGGGGGCGCCAGCGGCGCGGGACAAGAGACGGTCACGATGTCGAATCTGACGTCCGGTGACGTCAAGCTCGTAAACACGTTCGACCTCAGCCAATGCGGCCGACTGCGGTCGCGGGCGACTCGTACTCGTTGACCGCGTCCTACACGTCGAGTGTGCCGGTGTTCTTTTCCGTGTACGGACGATCGGCGACCGGCACCTGGTCGTACTGGACCCAGAGCCCGGCCGGCTACGGGACGAACACCCCACCTTCACCTGGAGTCCCGCCGGCGGACAGGGTGGCGGCCAGGAGACGATCAACATGAGTAGCCGGGCGTCGGGCGACGCCAAGCTGGTCATCACGTTCGACAACGGCAACTGCTCACCGACAGTCACGCCCGGCGACGCGTACACACTCAGCGCCGAGTACACCTCGTCGGTACCTGTGTTCTTCACGCTCTACGGTCGCGACGACGCGACGGGCACTTGGGGTTACTGGACGCATAGCCCGACGTTCCCGGTGACCAGCACGCCGACGCTGGCGACATGGACAGCTCCGCCGGTGCCCTCCACCATCAACGGCGCCAGCTTCGGAATGACCATCGACAATGTGGCGACCGTCGCCACCTCCCAGTACTCACTCATTGACAACGGACGATCGTGCCGCTCACGCCGCAAACCATCGCGTTCACCGGGCCCGGCACCGTCGGTGCCAGCGCCAGCTTGTCGGCGACCGGTGGCGTCTCCGGCAATCCGGTCGCCTTCTCGGTCGACACCACCTCAACTGCGGGCGCCTGCACCCTGTCCGGAACGAACAACGCCACCTATGCCGCCGCAACGCAGGTCCAACAGTCCGTCACCGTCAACCCCGCACCCGTCGCGCAGACCATCACCTTCCCCGCCTTGACGGCCAAGACGCTGGCACAGACGCCGATGACCGCCAGCGCCACCGCGTCGTCGGGACTCGCGGTGACCTTCACCACGACCACGCCGAAGGTCTGCACGGCCGGCGGCACGAAGATCGCTCTGCTTCGGTCCGGGATCTGCACCGTCGTCGCCAACCAAGCCGGCAACAGCGTGTACAACGCGGCCCCAACCGTCGCTCGGAGCTTCCTCGTGTTCTGAGTCGCAACGCGTTGACGTCGCGACGACCGCAATCGAGCCGGCACGCGGCAGGTCGAGCCGATGGCAGCCCTCCATCGGCGGGAACCGCACAATCGGATGCCGAACGGGCGGCGAGTCAATGCTTGATGACCCCAGTGAGGTGGAGCACCACGACGAGGACGATGAGAGCGACGACGACGGCGACGATCAGCTGCGTCCGTCGAGAAGTCGTGTGCTCGGTGGGCGCGTCGTCGTCCTGGCCGGGGTGGCGCGGAAGAGCCATGGGTTGTGTGCTCCCTTACGTGAAGTCGCGACGGACGGTTGCGAGCCAGCCGATTGCGATTGCCGCGGCGGCGTAGACGGCGAGTAGCAGTGCCGCGACTACCGGAGAGTGCAGGGTGCCGCTCGTCGCGCCGGCGACGGCGCGTCCAAGCGCGCCCGGTGCGAACTTCCCGACGCTGGGGATAGTGCTGCCGATGGTGTTCTCGATGAACAGCACCCACACGAAGAGACCGACGACCGTGGGAACCTGACTTCGCACGACCGCACCGACACCGAGTCCGACGACGGCCCAGAGCGCGGCGGCCGCGGCACCGCCGATGATGAGGAGCGCGTAGTTGCCGGCGTCGAGGTGGACGGCCAAGCCGCGCATGGCGAGAAAGAGACTTCCGGCTCCGGCAGCGAGCGCGGTCGCCAACGCCCCGAAGACCGTGCCGACCAGTAACGCTGCAAGCGATTTGGCCACGATGACGCGACCGCGCTGCGGCGTTGTCAGCAGCGTGGGCCGAATCGTGCCGTGGCGAATCTCGCCGGTGATCGCCATCGCGCCGAGCAGGGCGGCGAACAGCGAGCCAAGATTCTCGCCCACATCGATGAGGACGCCGAGCTGATCCGACCGAGTGCTGAGGTTCCGGACGGGCAGGCCGAAAGCGTGGAGGGCGATTGCCAGGAGGACGAGGCCGAGCGCGGTGCCGATCATGCCGAGCGTTGTGCGGGTGGTTCGCTGTTTCAGGAACTCGGAGCGGAGTTGGCGCTTCACGAGACGACCTCGTTGGTGAGTGCGAGGTAGGCGTCTTCGAGCGTCTGGCCGTGGTTGGCGATCTGCTCGAGAGGTGCATTCGCAACCACGCGACCGTCGTCGATGATCACGATGTGCTCGACGCTTTGCGCGACCTCGGCGAGAAGGTGACTGGATACCAGGACGGTCCCGCCATCGTCCGCGAAGGTCCGGAGCACCGTGCGTAGCCAGTGGACGCCGGCGGGGTCGAGACCGTTCGTCGGTTCGTCGAGGATGAGCACTTCGGGTTGGCCGAGCAGCGCGCCCGCGAGTCCGAGTCGTTGACGCATTCCGAGCGAGTAGGACTTGACCGGCCGTCGGGCGGCGGAGGTGAGGCCGACCACGTCGAGCACTTCGTCGACTCGGTCGAATTCGACGTCCGAGGCGACCGCGAGAACTCGAAGATGATCGCGACCGGAGCGTCCCGGATGGAAGTCGCCGGACTCCAGCACCGCGCCGACCACGCGGCTCGGATGCTCGAGTTGCGCGTAGCGCCGGTCGAAGACGAGTGCCGTCCCCGACGTGGGTTCGGCCAGGCCGAGCAGAAGTCGCAACGTCGTGGTCTTCCCGGCGCCGTTCGGCCCGAGGAAGCCGGTCACCGTTCCTCGCGCCAGCGAGAAGCAGAGATCGTCGACCGCGGTGACGGCGCCGTAACGCTTGGTGAGCCCGGCAACGGCGACGATCGCTGCGTCGGTGCGCGTCATCGTCGTCAGCCTTCGGAGGCGGCGATCGCCGGCTGCGATCCGCGATCCATCCAACACACCGTGAGGCCCTCGCGCTTGGCGAACCGTTCCAGATTCCGAGCCGTTCGGGCTTCGAGGAGGCGGGCCTCGGCGGCGGTCCGGGCGAAGACCTCGACGATGAGCGCTTGGTCGTGTACCTGCAGGTGAAGATGACCTGCCGGTGTCGAGATCTCTCCGTGATCTGGTTCGAACGTCACGGTCATCTCCGCGCCGGTGCGAGCCTGTACAGATTGCATGTGGCGGCAGAACTGCACGAGATAGCGCGATGGTGAGGCGGTCGCGATCACCGCCCCCGATCGCAAGAGCGCGGATCTGTCGCTCGGTTCGGTCTCAGCACCGCCTAGGCCATGAGGAGGCGTATCATGTGATGGCCTATTATGTTGAATCACATGATGAGTATACTCAGCATCTCGGAGGCAATGCAAGCATGAATCCCGACGCGGCGACGGTGAAGCTCATGGAACAGTTCCGAGCGGTCGCGCACACCGTTCACACACGAACCAACGCCCGCATGAACGCCGCCGGTCTGTCTCTGGCCCGGTTCCGGGTCCTATCCGTGCTCCACGACTCCGGCCCGATGCGTATGAACGAGCTCAGCGCTGCCCTCGGCGTCGTGCCTCGAACTGTGACAACGATCATCGATGCCATGCAGGAGGAAGGCTTGCTCGACCGGCTGGTCGACGCGACCGACCGGCGCGCGACGCAGCTGAAACTCACCAAGGACGGCGTTCGCCAGTTCAAACAGTTGCGGGCGACTCACGACGACGTCGCCACAGAACTGTTCCGCTCGCTCACGAACCCGGAGAAAACCCAATTGGCCCGACTGCTCGATCGCCTGCAATCTGCGGCCCCAGACGCGGCCGCCGGCCACACCATGCACCACGAAGGCGGCGACTGACGAGCACCACGCGCATCACGAAATGGGAGCCGGTCGTCCCGTACGTAGGGAGTCGGATTCGGGGCGCGCCCGGCCAATCGGATGGAGGGCACGATCTCGTGAACGGCGGGCGGGCTCCTCGCCTCGCCATTGTCCTCCCGTAGGCTCGGCACACCATCGCGCTCGAAGGAGCTGAGCAGACGTGACGGAACGGCGGCCGACCGGCGGACTCGAACAAGAGGTGTTGTTGCACCTCTGGACACTCGGGCATCCAGCCACGCCGGCGGAGGTACTCCAGGCACTCGACGACGATCTCGCGTACACGACGATCATGACCATCTTGACGAGGCTCTGGCAGAAAGGGCTCGTCAAGCGCACGCGGAACGGCCGAGCGTTCGCATACGAACCGACCGTGTCCGAAGCTGAGCTCACCGCACGTCGAATGCACGACTCGCTCGCGTCCGCCTCGGACCCGAAGGCCGCGCTCGTGACGTTCGTCGGCACTCTGTCTCGTCCGCAGGCGCGCGCACTACGAGCGCTGTTCGACGAAGCGCAGAGCCGGCGTCGGAGCTGAGATCGTGGACCACGCTCCAATCGTCGCCGCGACCGTCGCGATGTTCACGGCTGCGGCTGCGCTGCTCGTTCCGCGCCGACTTCGACCCGATCTCGTAGCTCGTCTGATCACTGCGCTCGTCGTGTTGTCGTTCGGCGCGGCTGTCTGGTCGCTGCTTCTCATCATCGCCGCGAACGTCGTGCAGTTACACGGCGTCGCAGAACGCCTCGCCTGGTGCTCGGGGATCGTCAGCAGCCACCGAGGCTCGTTCACACCTCTCGGCCTGCTCGCCCTCGGAATCACGCTCGCGACGTTCGTGTCGGTGACTCGGGTCCGTCTCCGCCAAAGACGCCAACGCGCACCGAGCGATGGTCAAGAGCTCGCAGTCATCGCGTCGGACGAGCCGCTCGCGTACACGCTCCCTGGCCGAC
>JBEPUZ010000170.1:0-10601 GCA_041691275.1 Actinomycetota bacterium
GCGGCGGCGTCATCATGGACGTCGTCGACGCGGAGCAGGCGAAGATCGCCGAGGACGCGGGTGCGGTCGCGGTGATGGCGCTCGAGCGCGTGCCTTCCGACATCCGGCGCGACGGTGGCGTTGCCCGCATGAGCGACCCCTCGATGATCGAGGGCATCCAGAAGGCGGTCACGGTTCCCGTGATGGCCAAGTGCCGCATCGGCCACTTCGCCGAGGCCCAGGTGCTGCAGGCGCTCGGCGTCGACTACGTCGACGAGTCGGAGGTGCTCACGCCGGCCGACGAAGCGCACCACGTCGACAAGTGGCAGTTCACGGTGCCGTTCGTGTGTGGCGCGACCAACCTGGGCGAGGCGCTCCGTCGCATCGGTGAAGGCGCCTGCCTGATTCGGAGCAAGGGCGAAGCGGGTACGGGCAACATCGTCGAGGCGGTGCGCCACCTGCGTTCGATCCTCGGGGACATCGCCCGTATCAAGGCGGGCCCGCCCGAGGAGCGCTACGCGTGGGCCAAGGAGCTCCGGGCCCCCGTCGACCTGGTCGAAGAGCTCGCGGTGCGCGGTGAGCTCCCGGTGCCGTTGTTCTGCGCCGGCGGAATTGCCACGCCCGCCGACGCCGCGCTCGTGATGCAACTCGGAGCGCAGTCGGTATTCGTCGGCAGCGGCATCTTCAAGTCGAGCGACCCCTCCAAGCGCGCCCGCGCCATCGTCGAGGCGACCACTCACTACGAAGACGCCGACATCGTCGCGAAGGTCTCGCGCGGTCTCGGCGAGGCGATGCGGGGCGAGGAGATCGGCACGCTCGACGTGAAGCTGGCCGAACGAGGCTGGTGAGCATCGTGCTGCGGAGGCCACCAGGTGAAGGTCGGAGTCCTCGCGCTGCAGGGCGCGTTCCGCGAACACGCTGAAGCTCTGACCGCGCTCGGTGCCGACGTTGCGCTGGTGAAGCGGCCGGAGCATCTCGACAGCGTCGACGCGATCTTCCTGCCCGGCGGCGAGTCGACCACGATCGACAAGCTGCTCGACTCCTCCGGGCTGCGCGCGCCGCTCACCGACCGGCTGCGCGACGGTCTGCCCGCGTTCGCGACCTGCGCGGGGCTCATCCTCTGTGCGACCGAGGTCGTCGACGGTCGCCCCGACCAGCTCCCCTTCGCCGTCCTCGACGTCACGGTGCGACGCAATGGCTACGGCCGCCAGCGGGAGTCGTTCGAGGCGCCCCTCGCGGTGCGCGATCTCGCCGACGGCGACTTCCCGGGTGTCTTCATCCGGGCCCCGGTGGTAGAACGCGTCGGGCCCGACGTCGAGGTGCTTGCCGAGTACGAAGGTGTGCCGGTGCTCGGCCGCGCCCACGACATCTGGTTCGCGTCGTTCCACCCCGAGCTCTCGGGCGATCTTCGTCTCCATCAACTCTTCGTCAACCGGCTTTCGTAGGGAGCGTGCGCTGATGTCCGGTCACTCCAAATGGCATTCGATCAAGCACAAGAAGGGTGCCGCCGACGCGGCGCGCGGGAAGCTCTTCGCGGTGCTGATCCGTCAGATCGAGGTCGCGGCGCGCGCTGGCGGCGGTGACACCGCGACGAACGCGACGCTCCGCTCGATGGTGCAAAAAGCGCGGGACTCGTCGCTGCCCGTCGACACGATCCATCGCGCCATCCGGCGGGGCACCGGCGAAGAAGAAGGTGTCACCTACGAATCGGTTACCTACGAGGGGTACGCGCCCGGTGGCGTCGCCGTGATCGTGCAGGCGCTTACCGACAACCGCAACCGCACCTCCGCGGAGATCAAGAACCTGTTCAGCCGCAATGGCGGTTCGTTCGCGGAGCCGGGTGCGGTGTCGTGGCAGTTCGAGCGCAGGGGAGTGATCGAGGTCGACAAGTCAGCCGACGAGGACGAGCTGATGCTGGTCGCGGCCGATGCGGGCGCCGAGGACGTGTCCGACGGGGGCGACACCTGGCACGTCACCACGCCGCCGACCGAGCTGCACGCGGTGCGCACCGCGATCGAGGCGGCTGGTTTCGAGGTGAAGTCGGGCGACCTGACGATGATCCCGACGACGGTCGTCGAGCTCAGCCAGGAGAGTCAGGCCAAGACGGTGCTGCGGCTGATGGACGTGCTCGAGGAGCACGACGACACCGAGGCCGTCTACGCCAACTTCGACATCCCCGACGCGATCCTCGAGGCCGTGTCTTCGTGATCGGTCGCCGAGAGGCCTAGGGTCGGCGCATGATCGAGGTCGGACAGGACGCGCCGGACTTCACGTTGCCGGGGATCGCGAACGGAGAGAAGCGCGACTACACGCTGTCGGAGTTCCGCGGCCGCAAGGTGGTGCTCGCGTTCTACCCAGGCGACAACACGCCCGGTTGCACCCGCCAGATGTGCTCGTACCGCGACAACCTGGGAGATCTCGACGCGACGGGCGCGGTGTTGCTCGGGATCTCGCCCCAGGACGTCGAGAGTCACGAGAAGTGGGCGGAGAAGAAGGGTTTTACCTTCCCGCTCCTCGCCGACGTCGACAAGTCGGCGATCGAGGCCTACGGGGTGGGTGCGCCGCTCGTGGGTGTCCGCCGCTCGGTGTTCGTCGTCGACGCGGCGGGCAAGGTCGCCTTCGCCGACCGCAAGCTCATCGGGGCCACGTTCGTCCCGATCGACAAGCTCGTACCGATCCTCCAGAAGGCCTGAACCGCCGAAGGTGTTGCGTCGGGCGCGAACGACACGCAGGCAGCGGACGACTCGTACGAGCAGGACCTCGAAGGGGCGGTGGCGAGCATCGCCGGCGTGACCGGCGGCGCGCCCTCCGGAACGGATGGCGACGTCGCCCCTGCGGCGCAACTCCTGACCGGTTCCGGCATCCTCGCGGGCTCCACCTCTACCCCATAGGATCGAACCTGTGTTCGACCCGGCCGGGCCCGTCCTCGGCATCGACCCCGGTGTTTCGCGTTGCGGTTACGGCGCGGTCATCCGAGATTCGGGGCGTCTGCGCGCCGTTGCGTGCGGGGTGATCCGCACCGCACCTTCCGACCTGTTGCCCGACCGTCTGCTCGCCCTCGCCGACGAGTTGGCCGCGCTCGTCACGCAGTTCCGGCCATCGGCACTGTCGGTGGAGCGGGTCCTGTTCCAAAACAACGTGCGTACCGCGATGTCGGTCGGGCAGGCGAGCGGGCTCGCGCTCGTTGCCGCGGCCCGGGCCGGCGTTCCGGTGGCGCAGTACAGCCCGAACGAGGTGAAGCTCGCGGTCACCGGCGACGGCCGGGCCGACAAGCTCGCGGTCCAGACAATGGTCGCGCGCCTGCTGTCGCTGCGCGACATCCCCAAACCCGCCGACGCCGCCGACGCGCTCGCGCTCGCGTGTTGTCATCACGGGCGCGCCCGCATGTTCGCCCGCATCCCGTCATGATCGGCTCACTGCGCGGCGCGGTGCTCGAGCGCTCCTTGGCGGGCGAGGTGTTGGTCGAGGTCGTGGGCGTCGGCTACCGGGTGCACGTCCCGGTGAACGCGATCCCCGGTCTCGAACCCGGAGCGAGCGTGTTCCTCTACACGCACCAGCACGTGCGCGACGACGCGCTGATCCTGTTCGGATTCCAGACCCGCGACGAGCGCGACACGTTCGAGGCCCTGATCACCGCGAGCGGCGTCGGGCCCAAGCTCGCCCTCGCGATCCTCTCCGTGCACTCGCCCCAGAACCTGCGCCGCTGTCTGGCCGAGGACGACCTCGACTCGCTCGTCTCGGTGCCCGGCGTCGGCAATCGCACCGCGCAACGGCTCCTCGTCGACCTCAAGGCGCGCCTCTCGATGCCCGACGCCGACCTCACTGCGGTATCCGGATCGTCGGCGCCCAACGCGCGCGGCGAGGTGCGCGACGCGCTCGTCGGCCTGGGCTACGGCAACGAGGAGGTGCGCGAGGTCTTCGGGCAGCTGAGCGAAGACGGCACCGTCGAAGACCTGCTCCGCGAAGCGTTGCGATTGTTGGCGGGCAAGCCGTGAGGGAACCGACGTGAGAGAAGAGCTGCTGAGCCCGCAGGCCGACGAGACCGAGATCGCCGAAGAGACATCGCTGCGGCCCCGGCACATCGAGGAGTTCGTCGGCCAACCGCGGCTGCGGGAGCACCTGGAGATCATGCTGACCGCCGCCAAGCAGCGGGGGCAGGCCGTCGACCACGTGCTGCTGGCCGGTCCGCCCGGCCTCGGCAAGACGAGCCTGGCCGGGATCATCGCGATCGAGATGGGCGCGCGGATCACGCCGACGAGCGGCCCCGCGCTCGAACGGGCCGGCGACCTCGCTGCGATCCTCACGAACCTCGACGACGGCGACGTGCTGTTCATCGACGAGATCCATCGCCTCCCGCGCGTCGTCGAAGAGAGCCTCTACCCGGCGATGGAGGACTTCCGCTTCGACGTCGTGATCGGCAAGGGCCCGAGCGCGCGCACGATCCGGCTCGAGCTGCCCCGCTTCACGCTCGTCGGCGCGACCACCCGTACCGGTCTCATCAGCGGACCGCTGCGCGACCGGTTCGGATTCGTGGCCCGGCTCGACTACTACGAGCCCCACGAGCTCGCGGCGATCCTGCGCCGGGCCGCGACGATCCTCGGCGTCGAGCTCGAGCCGGACGGCGCCGACGAGATCGCCAGTCGTTCGCGCGGCACGCCCCGCATCGCCAACCGGCTGCTCAAGCGCGTGCGCGACTACACCGAGGTGCGCGCCGACGGCCGCGTCACCGCCGAGACTGCACGCGACGCGCTCGCACTGTTCGAGGTCGACGAGCTCGGGCTCGACAAGGTCGACCGGGCGATCCTCGACGCGCTGTGCCGCACCTTTGTGGGCCGGGCCGTGGGCCTGGGCACGCTCGCGGTCTCGGTGAGCGAGGCCCCGGAAACGGTCGAGGACGTCTACGAGCCGTTCCTTCTGCAGTGCGGGCTCATCGAGCGCACGCCGCGCGGCCGCGTGGCCACGCCTGCCGGATTCGCGCATATCGGTTTGCGCATGCCCGCCACGCCCGGCGAGGCTCCCGAGCTGTTCTAGGCCCGACTCAGGAGGTCGACCTGTGGAGCTCGTCCAATACGAAGTTCGCGACCGGATCGCGCACGTCACCATCGCGAACGGCAAGGCCAACGCGCTCTCACCCGAGGTGATCGCCGGGCTCGGCGACGCGGTGTCGCGGGCCGAGGACGCAGCGGAGTCCGAGGTCGGCGCACTGTTGTTGTCAGGCGCGCCGGGCATGCTCTCGGGTGGGTTCGACCTGAAGGTCATGCGCGAGAGCGCGGCCGCGGCCGGCAAGCTCGTGACCGACGGCGGCGAGCTCTTCACCCGGATGTACGGCTGCCAGATCCCGGTGATCGTCGCGTGCACCGGTCATGCGATCGCGGCCGGTGCACTCCTGCTGCTCGGCGCCGACGCCCGGATCGGGGCCCGGGGCGAGTTCCGGATCGGCCTCATCGAGACCCAGCTCGGCATGGTGCTGCCCCGATGGGCGGTGGAGCTGGCCCAGGAGCGCTGCTCGAACCGTCATCTCCAAGACGCCACGGTCGGCGCCAACATCTACGACCCCGACGGTGCGGTCGAAGCGGACTTCCTCGACTCGGTCGTGCCCCCGGAGGCACTTGCCGTGGCGGCCGAAGCCGAAGCACGGCGCTGGGCCGCATTCTCCCGGGACGCATACCGGGGCCAAGTTCGCA
The DNA here is from genome assembly GCA_041691275.1 of Actinomycetota bacterium. GTDB lineage: Bacteria > Actinomycetota > Acidimicrobiia > IMCC26256 > PALSA-610 > PALSA-610. The sequence goes on from JBEPUZ010000170.1 coordinate 5,664, forward strand.
TGCTGCGCTCGGAACGGCTCGGACGCCTCGCCGAAGCGATCGCCGCCGACCGGGGCCGATCCTTCGACGTCCCTGCTTCGTGACGCGTTCCCTCGAATAGGCGGTGGTAGCGTCGGCTCTCGTTTCTCCGGCGTAAGGGCAGCCCAGTGCAGGTGGCGATCTTCCCCGTTCTCATGGTGGGCGCCATATATCTGTTGCTCTGGCGCCCCCAGCAAAAGCGGATCTCCGCTGTACGTCAGCTGCAGTCTCAGATCCAAGAAGGCGACGAAGTGCTCACCACCAGCGGTATCTACGGACGGATCACCCGTTTGGGAGAGTCCGACGCCGATATCGAGATCGCTCCCGGCACGGTGATCCACGTCGCGCGCGGCGCCATCGGTCAGCGCATCGTGGCGGAGTCGCTACCACAGTCGGGCGAATCGTACGACGGAGAGACCGGGGACTGACCGGTGCGGCGCAAGGTCATCCTGCTGGTGCTGACGGTCGTGGTGATCCTCGGCTCGTTCATCTTCACGCTCATCGGCTCGAGCCGACCCGTCCTCGGTCTCGACCTGCAGGGCGGCACGTCGATCGTCCTCGCCCCCGTGAAGGGCTCCGACCTGTCGACCCTCGACACCGCGGTGACGATCATCCGGAACCGCGTCAGCGGCATCGGCATCGCCGAACCCGACGTCAGCCGGCAGGGCAACAACATCGTCGTCGACCTGCCGGGCGTGAAGAACGCGAGTGAGGCCGACGCGCTCGTCGGCAAGACCGCCGAGCTGCGGTTCCGGCTGGTGCAGGGCACGATCCCGTACTCGGAGACATCGGTGCCCACCACCGTGAAGGGCGCGACGACCACGACGGTCAAGGGCGCGACGACCACGACGGTGAAGAGCGCGACAACCAGCACCACCACCAAAGTCGGTTCGAGCAGCACGACGATCGAACCCGCGACCTCGACGACCAAGGGCCAAGGCGCGGGCGCGATCACGTCGATCAACACCGAGCCGATCGCCGCCGTACGCCCGGCCGCGGTCACGACCGTGCCCGCCATCACACCCACCACGGTGAAGGCCACGACCGCGACGACTGTCAAGGGCACCACGGCGACGACCGTGAAGGGCGCGACCGCCACGACGGTTCCGGCCGCGACCGCGCCGACCTCGTGCGGGAACGGCAAGCTCGTGACCGCCGACACGGCCAACCAGCCCGTGATCCTGCCCGACCTGCAGAAGACCGCGTGCTACAGCCTCGGCGCGACGATCCTCACCGGCCGCAACGTCGGTACCGCCACCGCGGTCGTGAACCCGACGACCGCCGCGTGGGAGGTCAACGTCCACTTCAAGAACAACGACTTCGTCACCAAGATCGCCACCCCGTACGTCAAGCAGCAGGTCGCGATCGAGCTCGACGGCGTCGTGCAGTCGGCGCCGACGATCGACGCGGGCATCACCGGCCAGGACATCACGATCAGCGGTTCGTTCACCAGCAAGCAGGCACACAATCTCGCGCTCGTGCTGCGCTACGGCTCGCTGCCGGTACAGCTCGTCTCCCAGACCGCGCAGTCGGTTTCGCCGACGCTCGGCAAGGACCAGTTGCGGGCCGGCATCCTCTCGGGCCTGATCGGGCTGATCTTCGTCGCGCTCTACATGGTCTTCTTCTACCGGTTGCTCGGTCTCGTCGTGTGGACGGGTATCGGGCTCACCGCGCTCACGTTCTTCGCGCTCGTCTCGTGGCTGTCGTCCCATCAGGGCCTCACGCTCACGCTCGCAGGGGTGACGGGGATCATCGTCTCGGTGGGTGTCACCGTCGATAGCTATGTCGTCTATTTCGAGCGCCTCAAAGACGAGGTCCGCACCGGGAAGACGGTGCGCTCCTCGCTCGACTCGGGCTTCCGGCGGGCGTTTCGCACCATCATCGCCGCTGACCTCGTGTCGATGATCGGCGCAGTGGTGCTCTATCTGTTCGCGACGTCGTCGGTGAAGGGCTTCGCGTACTTCCTCGGGCTCTCGACCGCGCTCGACCTGATCCTCGCGTACTGCTTCATGTGGCCGTTCGTCTCGGTGCTCGCCCGCCGGCCCGCGCTCGTGCGCATGCCCGGGGTGGGGATCGGCGCCGGTCTCGACGTCCCGGAGGCGCAGGCATGACCGTCGTAGCGCCCCCGCCTCCGCCCACGCCGGAGGTCGAGGACATTCCCGGCGTCACCCGCCGGCACCGTCCCGCCGATCTCTACCACGAACGCACCAACTTCCAGTTCATCAAGCACAGCCGGCGCTGGCTGATCATCTCGTCGACACTGGTGATCCTGAGCCTCGTGCTCTTCGGCGTGCGCGGGTTGAACCTCGGCATCGACTTCGAGGGCGGCACCGCCTGGTCGGTGCAGATGAAAGCGGGAACGACCGCGAAGGTCGCCGACGTGCGCACGATTCTCTCCGATCTCGGTTTCGGTGATGCCAAGGTAAGCGTGCTGACGCCTCCGGGCGGCGGCACTGACACGATCCGGGTCGAGGCGCGGGTCATCAACGACCCCGTCGACGTCGTTCGGTCGGCGCTCGCCAAGTACGGGCAGATCCAGAACGCCGACGTGACCACGCCCACCGGAACCGGCGGATCGTTCACGTTCACAGCCAAGGCCGGGGCGAAGCCGACGGTCACCGGTGTGACGGCTGCGCTCAAGGGCACCCGGCTCGAGAACCCGAAGGTCACCGTCAAGGCAAACGCGGTGACGGTGACGGTCGCGAAGCTGCCGGCGAGTCAGGTGCAGACCGTCGCGGCCGGGCTCGAGAAGTACGCGGGCACGAACAACGTGCAGGATGTGAGCATCACCACCGTCGGACCCACCTGGGGCCACGAGGTGAGCCAGAAGGCGCTCAAGGCGCTCGTCATCTTCTTCTTCGTGCTCGCCGCCTATCTCGCGCTCCGGTTCGAGTGGAAGATGTCGGCCGCGGCGATCGTGGCCGTCATCCACGACATCATCTTCACCGTCGGCGTCTACGCGTTGTTCCATTTCCAGGTCTCGCCCGCGACGGTCACCGCGTTCCTGACGATCCTCGGGTTCTCGCTGTACGACACCGTCGTCGTGTTCGACAAGGTCGTCGAGTTCCAACGCACGCTCACGGCCACGGGTCGGTCGACCTACTCGGAAATGGTCAACCGCTCCCTCAACGCGGTGTTGATGCGCTCGATCTCGACGTCGCTCGTGGCCCTGTTGCCGGTCGTCTCGCTGCTGATCGTCGGCAGCGGCATCCTCGGTGCGACCGCGCTGGAGGACTTCGCCCTCGCCCTCGCGGCCGGCCTCTTCATCGGGTCGTACTCCTCGATCTTCGTCGCCGCTCCGCTCCTCGCGTGGTGGAAAGAGCGCGAGCCCCAGTACCGATCGCTCGCCGAGCGGCGCCGGCGCGTCCCCGCGGCCGCGGCTTCGGCCTCGGTCAGGGTGCCGGCGGTCGCTCCCGACGAGCCCGCCGGTCGCACCGAGCGCAAGCCGCTGGGCGTCCCCGGCCCGCCGGCCGTGCCGCGTACGCCGATCCAGGCTCGGCCCCGCCAGCAGCGCGGACGCAAGCGCAAGTAACGCCCGAGCGGTGAGTAGCCTGGATTGATGGATCCGGGCTTTGTGCGAGCGCACGTGCGCGATGTCGTCGATTACCCGAAGGCGGGCATCGTCTTCAAGGACATCACGCCGCTACTCGCGTCGGCCGACGCGTTCCGGGCGACCGTCGACGCACTCGCGGAGCCGTTCACAGCAACGCGCGTCGACAAGGTGATCGGGATCGAGGCCCGCGGCTTCGTCTTCGCCGCGCCCGTGACCTACGGGTTGAACGCCGGGTTCGTCCCCGTCCGCAAGCCCGGCAAGCTTCCCTGGGAGATCGAGCGCGAGGAGTACGAGCTCGAGTACGGCACCGACCTGCTCGAGATCCACCGCGACGCGATCGCGCCAGGTGAGCGGGTGCTGATCGTCGACGACGTGATCGCCACCGGCGGCACAGCGGTCGCGGCGGCGCACTTGGTGGAGCGGCTCGGCGGGGTCGTCATCGGTCTCGCGTTCGTGCTCGAGCTCGGCTTCCTCCACGGGCGCGACAAGCTCGACGGCTACGAGATCCATGCGCTGGTGACCTATGAGTAGAGCTACGGGTGACCGATGACGAGTACCCCGACCCGGCGCGAACCGCACCGCCACATCGACAGTGCCCTCCGGCCGCTCCTGGAATCGGTGCGCAGCGGTGACGACCAGCGCGAGACCGATCTGATCGAAGAGGCGTACGAGGTCGCGCGCGACGCGCACCGCGACCAGGTCCGCCGATCCGGCGACCCCTACATCGCGCATCCGCTCGGCGTGGCGATGATCCTTTCCGATCTCGGCCTCGACGACATCACGCTCGCAGGCGCGCTGCTGCACGACGCGGTCGAGGACACGTCGGTCACCCTCGACGACCTCGTCGGTCGCTTCGGTCCCGACGTCGCCGCCATCGTCGACGGTGTCACCAAGCTCGACCGGCTCGAGTTCGATTCTCGCGAAGAGCAACAGGCCGCGACGATGCGCAAGATGCTCGTCGCGATGGCGAAAGACGTCCGCGTCCTGCTCATCAAGCTCGCGGACCGTCTCCACAACATGCGCACCATCGCGTCGCTCCCGGAGGCGAAGCAGAAGCGCATCGCCCAAGAGACGCTCGACATCTACGCGCCGCTCGCGCACCGCCTGGGTGTGCAGGACGTCAAGTGGCAGCTCGAGGACCTCGCGTTCGCCGTGCTGCACCCGAAGCGCTACGCCGAGATAGAGGCGATGGTGCTGCAGCACGCGGGGGAGCGGGAGCGCTACCTCGAAGAGGTCGTGAACGCGGTGCGCGCCCGCCTCGAGCAGCTCCACATCAACGCGGAGGTGACCGGCCGGCCGAAGCACTACTGGTCGATCTACGAGAAGATGGTCGTGCGGGGCAAGGAGTTCGCCGAGATCAACGATCT
>JBEPUZ010000171.1:0-10580 GCA_041691275.1 Actinomycetota bacterium
CTTCAACGAGGGCTATTCCGGCGACGTCGATCTCGCGGCCGAGGCGATCCGGCTGACCCGCCAGCTCGCGGCGCTGGCGGACGATCCCGAGGTTCACGGATTGCTCGCCCTGATGCTCCTGCACCATGCCCGCCGCCGCAGCCGCACCCGATCGAACGGTCGCATCGTGCCTCTCGCCGACCAGGACCGCAGCCTTTGGGACACCGGGCTCATTGCCGAGGGAATCGACATCGCGCGCTCGGCGCTCGCGCTTGATCGCCTCGGCGAGTACCAGGCGCAAGCGGCGATCGCCGCGCTCCATGCCGACGCGGCGCGTGTCGAGGAGACGGACTGGGTCCAGATCGTGGAGTGGTACGACGAGCTACTCGTGTTCGCCGACACGCAGATCGTCCGGCTCAACCGTGCCGTCGCGGTCGGCGAGGCCGACGGCGCGCCCGCCGGGCTGGCGGCACTTTCCGAGGTCGACGGCCACGTCCCTCGGCGCCATGCGGTCGCCGCGTACCTTCACGAGAAGAACGGCGATCTCGAGCTCGCGGCCCGCCTGTATGCCGACGCCGCGCGTAACGCACCGAACCTCGCCGAACGCGATCATCAGACGCTCCAAGCCGCCCGACTCAACCGGTACCTGCAATCCCGCGGCTGAGCTCAGGCGTCGAGCGTCTCGAGCCGTTCTCGCAGTTGGATGAGCGTGCGGGCGAGCAGGCGCGAGACGTGCATCTGGCTGATGCCGACTTCCTCGGCGATCTCGGTCTGGGTCTTGTCGTGGAAGAACCGCAGCTCGACGATCGTGCGCTCTCGCTCCGAGAGGTCGGACAGCACGGCGTCCAACAACACGCGGTGCTCGGCGATGTCGAAGTTGACGTCCTCGGTGCCGAGCCTACGCTCGATGGCCGTGGGCTCCGAACCCTCGCCGGGACGGGTGTCGAGCGACGACGAGCGGTAGGCGCCGCCGACCTCCATCGCCTCCAGCACCTCTTCTTCGGAGACGCCCAGCTCGGCGGCGACCTCGGGAACCCGAGGCGCGCGGGCGAGCCGCTGGGAGAGGTCGTTGATGACATTGCCGAGCCGGAGATGCAGCTCCTGGGGGCGGCGGGGGACACGGACCGACCACGTCTTGTCGCGGAAGTGGCGCTTGAGCTCGCCCTCGACGGTGACGGTGGCGTACGTCGAGAATTCGAGGTTGCGATCGGGGTCGAAGCGTTCGACCGCCTTCAACATCCCGAGGTACGCGACCTGCAGGAGATCGTCGAACGGTTCGCCGCGGTTGGCGTAGCGGCGCGCAAGATGCGACGCCAACGACTTGTGCGCCTCGATCAGCTCGTTGCGCAGCTTGCGGTCGCCCGTCTTTTTGAACTCGACGAACTTCGCGCGCGACTCGGCCCGCTCCTGCGGGGACAGCGCCATGTCAGCCCAACGGCCGGCGCGTGACGCAGGAGAAGCAGACGTGGCCGTCGTCCGCTTTGAGCTCGTAGTCGTCGATGACGGCTTTCAAGATCTGCGCGGTCAACGATTCAACGGCAACCTCGACACCGTCGGCGATCGGGGCCCGACCCTCGACCCGAAGCTCGGAGTCGGTGGTGAAGAACGTCATCTCCAGCTCTCCGCCCGAGGCGACGTCGATCGCCATGCTCGCAAGCTCGTCGAGCGCGACCCGGAAGTTCTCTATCTCCTCGATGTCGAAGCCGAGCCGGCTCGCGACGCCCGACCCGGTCAGGCGCACGATGCGTACGTACTCGAGCGAGGCGGGAACGGTCAGCTTGACCGCGTCTTCTCCAGTGGTGTTAGAGGCCACCGACTACTGCTCCACGACGAACTGCTCACTGAGGCCGGCGATGTCGAGGAGCCGTGCGACCGACTTGCTCGGGGTGCGCAGCGAGAGGCGGCCGCCGTGGTCGGCGACGGAGCGTTGAGCCGAGAGCAGCGCGCGCAATCCGAACGAGTCGAGGAACGACGTCCCCGAGAGGTTCAGCACGAGGTCGGTGACGCCGTCGGCACTGAGCCGGGCGATCTCCTCGTCGAGCGTCGGCGCCGAGTGCGCGTCGAGCTCGCCGACGACGGACACGATGGCGCGGGCGCCGTTGCGATCGGTCGACAGGTTCAGGTCGGGTTGCGTTGCCTGCTCTTCCACGGGAGCCCTCCCACCAGCACCAACCTGGTGCGCGCGTCTGCCGCAACGTACCGCAAAGGCCTGGTGGTCAAACCGGTTGCCGCCCCGAATCAGGCGTCCTGAATCAGGCGTCCTGAAGCGACTTCCCGGGCGGCGTCCAGCGCCGCCTCCTTGGCCGCGGATGCGCTCGCGGTCGCCGTCGCGCGTGCCCGTCCCAGCGACTTCTTCGCCTGCTTGCGGGCCTTGCGTCCCGCTTTGCGACCGCGTGTCGTGACGTCGGCGCTCGCCCGCCGTGCGCTCTCGACCCCACTGCGAGCGCTCTCGACGCCACTGCGCACCAACGGCTCGACCCCGGAGCGGAGCTCTCCGATCGTCTCCGACGCGAGCTTGTCGCGCTTGGCGCGCTTGGCGCGCCGCTTCTTCTTCGAGCGGTCGAGCTGCCAGCCTGCGACCGCGGCGGCCGCGCTCGCGGCTTTCACGCGCCGTTCGGCGGCCGCGATCCGGTGCTCGGCGTTCTTGCGCGCGTCGTGCTCGGACTGGAGCAGCTCCTCGGCCTGATGGCGGGAGCGCTCGGCGCGACGCAACTTCTCCTTCTTGGACCGGAACGACACCGTGCCGAGCGTCCCGACCGAGAGCGTCTTACGAATCATGCCCATGTTCGTCTCCTTGGATGTGACGACTGCTGCAACTACCCATACCAGCGCGTGCTCACTCCTCGAGGGGCAGGACCGCCGACAGTCCGGTCGCCGCGATCATCCGGCGGACGATGTCCGACGGGTTGCGCACGACGACGGACCCGACGCGGGCCGCCACGTGCAGGAGCATCGCGATTCCGGAGCTGTCCATGAAACCGAGCTCCGACAAGTCGACCACGAAGGAGCTCGTCGCGCCTTCGGCCGATCCCGCAGCCGCGTCGAGCAGCCGTTCGAGCTGGGTCCCGATCGCGTCGGCGTTCGAGATGTCGATCTCACCGCGCAGGCGCACCACGAGCGCGCCCGAGTCGAGCGTGTGGTCGACTGCGCCGAGCGGATCGAGGTCGTCGCGGCCGTCTCCTAGTTCCGCCATCGGAGCCCCAGGATCGCGGTGTCGGGGAGCGCCACGCCGAGGGACCAACGGTGTGACCACCGGGGCTCGGCGACCGCGCTCCCATTCGGTACGACCACGGTTCTCATTCCCCCTGGCCGGTAGGTGCAATCCGCCAGCGGCCCGGCCCGTGATCGTACCGGTGCGGGAGCGCGAATCCTGGTCGGTAGGCCACCCGTTCGGGTGAAAAGAAAATGCTCTGACCAGCACTATCGCCCGGGAGTGACGCCGATCTGGTCGGGGGGACCGGATGTCTCGCACAGTTGCGCGTCCGCGCTTAAAGTGGCGCTCTCGCATTGTTGGCGAACCGCGCGGCATGATGCCTCATGCGTTCCGGTCCAGCCCCGCGATACCCGACCGGCACGGCGGTGGAAGCCACAGATAGCGGTTCGAACAGTCGTGTCATGGGTAAAGCACCCGTACCTCGCCGTACGGATTCGGAGGTGAGTCAATGATCGTCGCCGTCGTCACCCTCACGGTTCTGTTGGTCACGGTCGCGCTCGCCGCACGCAAGACGCGGCCCGCCGTCCATAACGCCGAAAACGTCGTCTCTCTCGACGCCTACCGCGTGGTCCGCAGGGCCGGTCGCCGCACCGCTGCGGACGACGTCATCCCCGCGTTCCAGTTCCCGCTTTCGGCTTCGGGGGGTGGCCTGCCGGTCAGCTCGCCCGGGGGCGGGCTGCGGACCTGCCGCCAGCCTGACGGGCGGTTGGGTCGGCCCGCGGCTCGTACCGAACCGGCGTAGTCGTTCCGCAGCACGCGAGGACGATCTCGACCGGTTCGCGCCTTACCGTAAGGACGCGTCGCGTAGGCGTGGTTTACTGGATTCATGTCGGCGTTGGAGCGAGCGCCGCGTGGGCGGCTCGTTGATCTCGGCACGGGGATCCTCGATCGGGTCGACGCGGCGATTCTCGTCGTCGATCTCGAGGGCGTCGTGCTGTACGCGAACCCATTCTGCGCGCACCTGTACGGTCGCACCCCCGAAGAACTGATCGGCGAGCAGTCGTCGCGGTTCACGATCGATCCGGTGGAGCCCGAGCTCACCGCCGAGATCGGTGCGCAGATCATGAACGGGCAGAGCTGGGAGGGCGACTTCGCCTCCTGCGCGCCGACGACCGCGTCGTCGAGGTGCACGCCGTCAACTCTCCGGTCTTCGACGAGACCGGCGGAGTGGCGGGCGTCATCAGTGTCGCGTTCGACGTCACCGCCGAGCGCGCCACGCAAGAGCAGCTCCGTCAGATGCTCTCGCTCGCGCAGATCTTGCGCGACGTCGGCCGCGCGCTCGTCTCGGAGCTCGACGCAGAGCGGGTGATGCAAACCGTCACCGACGCGGCGCGCCGGCTGACGGGCGCGTCGGTCGGCATCTTCATGCGCTCGACCGACGAGGAGGGGCGCGACACCGAGATGACGGTCGTGGCGGTGTCGGGTCGCACGAGCACGGAGACGCTCGGTCGGCGCATACCGGCCACGCTCGTCGCGCTGCACCAGGCGCTGGGCGAGCCGAAGCCGACGACGTTCGACGACTTCTCCGAAGCCGGACACGACGGCGCACTCGACGAGATCGTCACCGCGTCGGGCGGGCTGCTTCGGAGTTGCGTGATCGCGCCGGTGCGTTCCCGATCGGGCGCGTTGATCGGCGGCATGTTGCTCGCCGACACCGAACCCGGTCGTTTCGGCGGCGTCGACGAGCAGATGCTCGGTGACATCGCGGCGCAGGCCGGCATCGTGCTCGACATCGCGCGGGTGTTTCGGGCCGCGGAGCGCGAGATCGCGCAGCGCCGGCGCGCCGAGGCCGATCAGCGATTCCTCGCGGAGACGAGCGCGTTGCTCTCGTGGTCGCTCGATTATCCCGAGAGCTACGAACGTCTGGCCCAGCTGTGCGTCCCGTACCTCGCCGACCTCTGCCTGATCGACGTCGCCGAGGACGACGGTATCCGCCGTCGTGCGGCCGTCCACGCCGACCCCGACCGCGACGACCTCGTCTCGCAGTTGGAGACGCAGTTCGCGCCCGACCCGATCGGCGCCCACCCTGCGGCGAGTGTCGTGCGGGGCGGACGCTCGGAGATGGCCCCGGACATGAGTGACGAGTTCCTTCGCTCGACGACGCGTTCCGAAGAGCACTACCGCGTCGTGAAGTCGCTCGGCTTCGCGTCGTACATGTGCGTGCCGTTGACCGCGCGCGGGCGCAACCTCGGCGCGCTCACGCTGGTGTCGGCGGGGTCGGATCGCCATTTCGACGCCGCCGATCTCGCTCTCGCCGAAGAGCTGGCGCGGCGCGCCGGGCTCGCGCTCGACAACGCGCGGCTCTTCGCCGAACGTGACCACGTCGCACGTGCGCTGCAGTCGAGCCTGTTACCGCCGTCGCTGCCGTCGATTCCCGGGGTGGCCCTGGCGGCGAGGTACCGCGCCGCGGGCGAGGGCAACGAGGTCGGCGGCGACTTTTACGACGTCTTCCAGGTCGGCCGGAGCGCGTGGACGCTCGTGCTCGGCGACGTCAGTGGCAAGGGGCCCGAGGCCGCCGCGATCGCGGGGCTCGCGCGGCACACGATGCGAGCCGTTGCGATGCAACGCCGGACCCCGCGCCGGCTCCTCTCCGCGTTGCACGACACCCTCGCGCACGGCGAAGGCCAGGGAGAGTTCTGCACGGTGTGCTGCGCGCTTCTCCAGCCGGCTCGGCACCAGCCGGGCTCGGCCCGGCTCACCGTGGCGTGCGCGGGTCATCCACCGCCCGTGATCCGACGCGCCGGTGGCATCGTCGAGCTCGCTGACACGTCAGGCCCGATTCTCGGGCTGCCGATGCGCACCATGAACTTCTGTCAGCAGGTGCTCGAGCTCGAGGCCGGCGACACGGTCGTGATGTACACGGACGGTGTCACCGAAGCACACCACCACTCGCAGGAGTTGTTCGGCGAGGAACGCTTGTTGGAAACGGTCCGCACCGCGCCGGCCGATGTCGACGGCGTCGCCGACGCGATTCTCGCCGCGGTCTGCGCGTACGGTCCGAGTGATCCGCGCGACGACGTGGCCGTCATCGTGTTGCGCATGAACGGGGAGAGCTCGTGAACGACTGGGAAGCGGTGTTCGACCGGACCGAGACCGACGCCGGTCCGGTGCTCGTCGTGAAGGGTGAGATCGACCTCTCGGTCGCGACCCGCTTCGCCGGTGCGCTCGGGAGCCTGGTCGACGGGAGCGCGCCGACTCCCGTGGTCGATCTCGGTGGGGTCGGATTCATCGACTCGGCCGGTGTACGCGAGTTGCTGAAGGCCCAACGCATCGCCGAGGAGCGGGGCGCCGACCTCGTTTTGCGCGCACCGTCGGACGCATGCCGGAGGGTGCTCCAGCTGAGCGGGCTCTGGTCGGAGTTCACCGTCGCGGATGCCATCTGAGTGGCCATCGACCGGACGCGCCGTCGTCGCGGGCGCGATTCCTCGAGCGCGGTCGGTTGTTTCCGCCCGCGACCGGGTATCTGAGCCGTGGCGCGCTTTTACCTCGGGAGGACAGCTTGGTGCCGAACAAGGACTGTGCCGTCCACCCGTGTCGCTCGTTTCGCTGACACGGATTGAAAGAGTTGAGCGTGCCCACCCTTCGCATCTCGCTACCGCAGACGTCGGCCAGTCCGGCGCAGGCGCGCCGCCACGTCACCCGGTTCGCGGAGGATCACGACGTACTCGGACAGGCGAGCGTGGCGCTGCTCGTGCTGAGCGAGCTGGTGACGAACGCGGTGCTGCACGGACGCGAACCAATAGACGTGTGTGTGAGCCGGCGTCCGGACGCCCTTCTCATCGAGGTGTCCGACGGTGACACCCATACGGCTCACATCGCGCCGCAGTTGCGCCGCTCAGCAGACCTAGCCGGTGGCCGAGGCCTGCAGATCGTGAACTCTCTCGCTCGGGACTGGGGCGTCACTGCGAACGACGGCGGGAAGACGGTCTGGGCGGAGGTCGGCTTCGACGAGTCCGACGCCTAGGGCACCAGCCCGTCGGACAGTCCGGACGTCAGGCGGGCTCGGGGGTTTCGCGGACGACGTCCCGCGGGTTCTTGTCGGCGCGGATACCCATGAATGTGGGGTGTCGGATGTTGCCCGCGCCCGTCCATTCCGTGAATCGCACCTCGACGACGAGCGTCGGTTCGACGAAGCGCACTCCTTTGGGGACCCGGCCGACGCCGAAGGGGCTCTCGCCGAGCGCGTGCTTCGCGAACAGCTCTTCGAGTTGGGCGATCACGGGACCCGACAGTCCGCTTCCCGCCTTGCCCGCGAAGTGCAACGTCTCGCCGTCGTAGTAGCCGAGCAGCAACGATCCGATGCTGCCGGTCCGCCCCTTCTCGCCGGGTTGCCAACCCCCGACGACGAACTCCTGCCGCAACTGGTTCTTGACCTTGCGCCAACCCGCGGCGCGGCGCCCGGGCTCGTAGCGACCGTCGAGCCGCTTGGCGACGACGCCTTCGAGCCCGAACTGTTTGCTCACCTCGATGATCGTGGCCCCGTCGCCGACCTCGTTCGGCGGCGTCTGCCAGGAGTCGCCGCTCAGCTCGAGCTCGCGGAGGAGGTCCCGCCGCTCGGAGTAGGGCCGGCCCATCGTCGAATGGCCGTCGAGCCAGAGGATGTCGAAGAGCACGTACGTGACCGGGATCTCGACCGCGAGCTTCCGGATCGTCGCGTCGCTCTCGACGTGCATGCGTCGTTGTAACAGCTCGAAGCTCGGCCGGCCCGAGCCGTCGAACGCGACGATCTCGCCGTCGAGCACGATCTCGCGCGTCCCGAGCTCCTCGCCGAGGCGGCGCAGCTCCGGGTAACGCTTGCTGACGTCGTTCCCGTTACGGCTCAGAAGCCGGATCCGGCCGCCATCGACGTATCCGATGGCCCGGATCCCGTCCCACTTCAGCTCGAAGGCCCAGCCGTCGCCGGTGGGCGGGGTCGCCGCGAGAGTCGCGAGCATCGGCTTGAGATCGTTTGGAGGTGCGGCGCGGTCGGGGTCGTCGGGCGGGTCCATGCGATGGATCATCCAGTTCTTCCCGCCGGTGCGGAACAGCACGTGCTTCCCGCGCACGCGCGATCCGTGCAGGGTGATCATCACTTCCTTCTCGCTCCACTTGTGCGTCTCGAAGGTGCCGCTATCCCATACGCCCATCGATCCGCCGCCGTACTCACCGGCCGGGATGTCGCCCTTGAAGGTCAGGTACTCGAGGGGGTGGTCCTCGGTCCGGACCGCGAGATGATTGCGCTTCGGGTCGACCGGGATGCCTTTGGGCACTGCCCACGATGCCAGCACACCGTCGCGCTCCAGGCGCAGGTCCCAGTGCAGGGCCCGGGCGTGATGCTCCTGGACGACGAAGCGCGCAGGGTCGGCGTCGGCGCGTTCGGGCGACGTGGCATCGGCTCCGGGGGCGGGCTCCGAGGTCGACTCGAAATCGCGCTTCGATGCGTACTCGGCGAGCTCACGCTTGCGCGCCATGGGCCAGACGGTATCCGGAGTCGGAACGGAGGGACCGGGCGAGCTCCGGGGGAACGTCGAGGCCGGGCGGCGATCCTCGACGTTCCCGAACCGGTGCTGCAGGGAACCCGGATCACCGTGCGGGGGGCGGCAAGATCCGGATTCGTTGTGGTCGGTACCCACGGTCCCCGGAGCACAAACCACGAAGACCGGAATTCCTTTCGAGATATATGAATAGGTCCGCGAGCCGAGAACCGATCGGCCGAGCCGGGCGTACTTCGGCGAGGACCGCGTGCGATTGGCGCGTGCCCTAATCCCTACTGGACTTGTCGGGAATCCGGCCGTAGCGTGGATGCGCGCTGATCAGCCCATTTCGAACGCCGATCCCAAGCCAAGCCGGTAGCCAAGCCGGTAGCCAAGCCGGTAGCCAAGCCGGTAGCCAAGCCGAAGAGCCAAGCCGAAGAGCCAAGCCGAAGAGCCAAGCCGAAGAGAAGGACGGGCGATATGACCAACGAAGCATGGGGTCTCGAGACCCGACTCGTGCACGCCGGCGCCGAGGTACCTGACGCCACCGGCGCCCGGGTGACGCCGATCTACCAGACCTCGTCGTTCGTGTTCCGCGACACCGAGCACGCGGCGGCCCTGTTCGGGCTGCAGGAGCTCGGGATGATCTACACGCGGATCATGAACCCGACCCAGGACGCTTTCGAGCAGCGCATGGTGGCACTCGAAGGTGGCGTGGGCGCGCTCGCGACCGCGAGCGGGCAGGCCGCGCAGACGATCGCGCTCCTCAACCTCGCCGAGAACGGCGGACACATCGTCTCGAGCGCGTCGCTGTACGGCGGCACGTACAACCAGCTGCACTACACGTTCCCGAAGATGGGGATCGAGGTCACGTTCGTCGACGATCCCGACGACCTCGCCGCGTGGGAGCGGGCGATCCGCCCGAACACGAAGGCGTTCTACGGCGAGAGCATCGGTAACCCGAAGGGCGACATCTTCGACTTCGAAGGCATCTCGAAGATCGCGCACGACAACAAGATCCCGCTCGTCATCGACAACACCCTCGCGAGCCCGGCGTTGTTGAACCCGCTGAAGCACGGCGCCGACGTGGTGCTGCACAGCGCCACCAAGTTCATCGGCGGGCACGGCACGTCGATTGGCGGTGTCATCATCGACGGCGGCTCCTTCGACTACCCCGGCAGCGGTCGCTTCCCGGGCTTCACCGAACCCGATCCGAGCTACCACGGCCTTGTGTTCGCCGAGCTCCCGCCCGAGCTGCGGCCCGCGATGTTCGTGCTCAAGTGCCGGCTGCAATATCTGCGCGATCTCGGTGCTGCGATCGCACCGTTCAACTCGTTCTTGTTCCTGCAGGGGCTGCAGACGTTGAGCCTGCGCATGGAACGGCACTCCCGGAACGCGCTCGCGGTCGCGGAATGGCTCGAAGGGCGCGACGAGGTGGAGCGGGTCGCGTATCCCGGGCTGAAGTCGAGCCCGTGGAAGGCGCGCGCCGACAGGTATCTGCCCAACGGCAAGGGCGCGATCGTCGCGTTCGAGCTCAAGGGCGGCGTCGATGCGGGACGGAACTTCATCGACGGTCTGGAGCTGTTCAGTCATCTCGCGAACGTCGGCGACGTGCGCAGCCTGGCGATCCATCCCGCGAGCACGACTCATAGTCAGCTCGACGTCGCCGAGTTGACGTCGGCCGGCGTCACGCCCGGGCTCGTGCGGCTCTCGGTCGGCATCGAGACCCTCGACGACCTTCTCGCCGACCTCGAAGCCGGGTTGCGCGCCGCGAAGTCGTCTTGACCACGTGACGACCGACCCTCCCGTCACCGGTGCGTGGGGGGGGGGGGGGGCCCCCCCGCCCCCCCCGCGCCCGCCCCCGGGCCAAAGAACCCCCCCCCCCGAGGGGCCCCCGCGGGCCCAGCACCAGGCCCCCCGGTGGGAACACGCGC
>JBEPUZ010000172.1:0-10541 GCA_041691275.1 Actinomycetota bacterium
CGTCTTGCACGGCGTCCTCGGCCGTCGCGAAGTCGGCTCCGCGACGGACGAGGACGCTCAACACGTACGGGACGAGCCGGCGCAGCTCGACATCGTCCGTTTCGTCCACCGCTATTGGGTGACGGTGGGCGAAGCGGTCAGGAAGGGTCGGACCTCCAGCCATTCGTGGATCGGTTCGCCGTTGGCCCCGGGTGCCGCCGACAGCTCACCCGCGAGCTCGATGGCGCGTTCGTGGGTGTCGACGTCGATCACCATCCATCCCGCGATCAAGTCCTTCGTCTCCGCGAACGGCCCATCGGTCACCGGCGGGCGTCCCTCGCCGTCAGACCGGACCCACTCGCCGTCGGGCGAGAGCGCCTGCGAGTCGACGAACTCGCCGTTGCTCTCGAGCCGAGCGGCGAAGTCGTTCATGAACTGGATGTGCGCGTCGACCTCGTCCGGCTTCCACTGGCCCATCGGGACGTTGTTGACGGCCGCAGGCGCGCCTCGGTAGTGCTTGAGCAACAGGTACTTGGCCATGATGTTCTCCTTGGGTATGCCCTCGTGTGACGCCGGCCCTGGCGGCCGGATCCGCTCCTGGGACGGACCCGGCCCCGACTTCTCGACATCCTCGCCGGGAATTTCGCCGGGAATTTCGCCGGGAATTCGGTACGCAAGGTCGAGCAGCGCGGAGCGGCCTCGACCCGACGCAGCTGCTCGAGCAGCTGGTGGCACTAGTGCTTGTGTGCCGCGGTGGTCGACGAGGATGCGACGTGCTCGTGGCCTTCGTCGTCGAGGCACGCGTGGCACTCGACCTCAATGGTCGCATGCTCGATACCGAAACGCGATCCGAGCATGCGCTTGAGCTCGCCCGCGCGCAGCTGCGCGTCGTGCAAGCTCAGTGGCCCACCGAGCACCACGTGCGCCGACAGCGCGGCCTGCTCGCTCCCCATCGTCCATACGTGCAGGTGGTGGACCGCCTCCACACCCGGCTCCGACGACAGCGCGGTGCGCACTTCGGCGACGTCGAGATCCTTCGGCGCCGCCTCGAGGAGCACGCGGCCCGCATCGCGCAGGAGTGCCCAGGCCGCGCCGATCACGAGCACCGAGATCAGGATCGACACCAACGGGTCGAGCCAATCGACGCCGAACAGAGCCACGCCCACGCCGGCGACGATCACGCCGACCGAACCAATCGCGTCGGTGAACAGATGCCAGAACGCCGCCCGCATGTTCAGGTTGCCGTGCGCGTACCGGAAGAGCGCGCCCGCGCTGGCGAGGTTGACGATCAGGCCGATCGAGCCGACGACGAGCACCCCGGATGCGCTGACTTCGTGTGCGCTGCCGAAGCGCCGCACGGCTTCGACCATCACGACGATCGCGCCCGCGAACAACAGCAGGCCGTTGCCCTGGGCGACAAGCACCTCGCTGCGACCGAACCCGAACGTGTGCCGATCGGTAGGCGGCCGCTGAGTAAGCCTCAGCGCACCGTAGGCAACTGCGAGCGCGACCACATCGGTGGCCATGTGCGCGGCGTCTGCGAGCAGCGCGAGCGAGCCGAACGCGAAGCCCCCGACGACTTCGACCGCGAGGAACGAGGCGTTCGCGCAGAGCGCGAACACCAACGCGCGACCGCGGGCGTGCTCGTGGGAGTCGATCGTGGAATTCTACGTTCGCCCCGTGGCCGGACGGGCACGGGTCCTACGGCCGCGACCTACGCCCGGGACCTAAGGATGTCGGACCTAAGGATGTCCGGGGCCCAAACGCTCGACCCGGGCGGCCTCCCGACGGAAGAGCTCTTCCACGTCGTCACGCATCTTGGCGTCGGTGGGCGGCCAGCCGTTCGGACTCACCCGCCCGTCGATGCTCGAGAGCTCGACCGGTCGGCGCTCGTTCGAAGCCTGGTACACCGCGAAACAGAGCTGCAATGCCCGCGTCGCGACCGCAGGATCGAGGTCGGGCGCCTCGCCCGAGAGCAGGCCGTCGACGAACGCCGTCGCGGACCGGCGGAACGATCCGTCGTACGACGCATCGAGCTCCGCGAACGACGTCTGGCGACCATCTTCCTCGTAGAGGACGACGGGCGGGAGGCTCAGGTGGAGATTGCCGCAGAGGCGGGTCACCCAGATGAAGCCGCGCGTGCCCTGGATCTCGAAGAACTCGTCGGCGCCGTAGTAGTCGCTGCGGATGAACATGTCAGGCGCATACGACACCTCCATCATCCCGAGCAGATCTTCGCGGTCGTACTCGAACAGCGCGACGGTCGGTGCTTCGAAGAACAGCGGTCCCTGGCGCACGATCGACTGCACGCGGCGGATGTCGGAGTCGACGAGCCAGAGCGCCATCGCGTACTTGTGCATCACGTCGTCGAAGAGGTGACCGCCCGGGCTCTCCTCGTTGAAGCGCCATGTGTAGCCGTGCGGATCGAGGCTCGCCTGGAAGCGTGACTCGGTCCGGCCGACGACCGTTTTGATGCGCACGACGGTAGGCGTGCCGATCGCACCGTCGCGGATCAGGTCGCGCGCTTTGACGAGCGGCGGATAGTGACAGCAGTTCTCGGTAACCCGAAAGACACGGTCCGACTCCGCGGCCGCCGCCATCATGCGCCGCGCATCACCCACGTCGTTCGCAATCGGCTTCTGACACGAGACGTGCTTCCCGGCCCGCAGCGCGGCGATCGTGTGCTCGGCGTGCAGCGGGGTCGGGCTCAGGATCTCGACCGCGTCGATGTCGTCGTCGGCGAGCAGCTGTTCGAGCTCGGTGTAGCCGCGCTCGACCCCCCACTCCGCCATACGGCGCTCGAGCACCTCGGGGCGGGGGTCGCATACCGCCACGACATCGCACTGCCCATGTTCCAGATACCCGGGGACGTTCAACGTCGCGATGTTGCCGGTACCGACGATTCCCATACGTACGCGATCCATTGCCATCGCGTCACTCTCGCATAGTCGGAGGAAAATGCGCTCGCCGGAGACGCGCGCCCACCTACCGTTACCGGATGCCGATCGCTCCGACCGACCGCACGAAGGTTCGTCGCCTGCCCAATCGCGCGCACTACGAGCGCGAGCTCGTCGAGGCGATCGTCGACGAGGCACTGTCGTGTCACGTCGGCTTCGCAATCGACGGTCGACCGTGGGTGATTCCGACCATTCATGCCCGGATCGGGGATCGGCTCTACCTCCACGGCGCAGTCGCGAACCACATGCTTCGTTCGCTCGCGGGTGGTATCGAGACGTGCGTGACGATCACGCTGATCGACGGTCTCGTGCTCGCGAGGTCCCAGTTCCACCACTCGATGAACTACAGGTCGGCGATGATCTTCGGCCTCGCCACGCTGGTCGACGAAGCCGACGAAAAGCAGGCCGCGCTGCACGCGCTGGTCGAGCACGTCGTTCCCGGCCGGACCGTGCACGCGCGGCCTCCGTCGGAGTCGGAGCTGCGGTCGACGTCAGTGCTGCGCCTCACGATCGACGAAGCGTCGGCAAAGGTGCGCACCGGCGGACCGATCGACGACGAGGAGGATCTCGGTCTCCCGATCTGGGCCGGTCAGCTACCGGTGGCGACCGCGTTCGGCGCGCCGATCACCGACACCGGGAGCCCGCACGACGTTCCCGGGTACGTCACCGGGTACCGGCGCCCGTAGTCGTCACTCGCGCCGCCAGGCGCCCGCGGTCAAGCGACGAGGCCGACGGTCGGTTCCTTGCGGACGTCGTGGTTCATCACTTCGTCGAGCAGCGCGGCGAGGTCGGCGCGCGTGGCCGCATACGCGGGATCGTCGTAACGGTTCACGATCTCGCCGGGGTCGTCGCGCAGGTCGTAGAGCTCACCGAACGGCGCTTCCAGATACGCATGCAGCTTGTAGTCGGCGGTCGTGATCGTCCGCATCGGTATCGACGCCACGATGTTGAAGTCGTTTTCGGTCAGCACGTACTCCCGGGCCGGCTCGGTCAGGGAACGTCCTTCCATCCACGCGGGCGGCTCGATGCCCGCGGCGTTCAGCATCGTCGGCGCGAGATCGATCGTCCCGACCGGATGGGCGACGACCTTGCCCGCCGCGACCCCAGGGCCACGCACGAGCATCGGCACGCGCAGCAGCGAGTCGTAACCGAAGGGGCCCTTGAAGATGAGTTGGTGCTCACCGAGGAACTCACCGTGGTCGCTCGTCACGATCACCAACGTGTCGTCGGCGAGCCCGCGGGCTTCGAGCGCGTCGAGCACGCGCCCGATCGCGTGGTCGAGCTGTGCGACCATCCCGTAGTAGCCCGCGGTCATGCGCGCGAGCTCCTCGCGCGAGAGCGTCGCGCCGCCGGGGTTCGCCCATTCGAGCGGACGCCCGCGTAGACCTTCCGACAGCGCCTTTTGAAACGCGGGCTTCCCGTCGAACTCGTCGACGTGGATCTCGGGAAGTACCTCGAGCGCGTCCTCGGGTGTGTACCGGTCGCTCCAGGGCGCGGGCGGGTCCATCGGGTGATGCGGGTCGGCGAAGCTCACCCAGCCGAAGAACGGACCATCGACGTGCTGGATCCAGTCGACCGCACGATCCGCGATCCAGGTGGTGGGGTGATCCTCTTCGGGCAGCGCGTTCTTCCACGTCTGCGTGTGGTCCCACCTCGCGCCGGCGGCTTCGGGCTGCATGAGCCGCAGTCGTTCGACGCCCCGCTCGAAGCCGTCGCGGAACAAGTAGCGCGCGTAGTGCAATCCGAACGGAGGCGGTCCGAACACCCAGTTCCACCGACCCATCAGGTCGGCGATGCGGAGGTTGTGTCCGAAGATCATGAGCTCGGCGTGTTCAAAGCCGAAATAGGGACCGTTCCACTCCGCGTCGACCAGCGCGGAACCGTCGACCGACTCGGCGCGGCCGGTCGGCAGGAACGGGAACGCGGTCGCGAAGTGCGCCTTCCCGATGATTGCGGTGCGGTACCCGGCCTGACCGAGGAGCGTGGCGACCGACCGCGCCTCCGCGTCGGCCGGGAGGTCGACACCGTTGCAGGTCACGCCGTGCGTCGACGGGTACGTGCCGGTGAGGATGGTGGCGCGCGCGGGCTGGCACAGCGGGTTCTGGGTCCGGGCGCCCGAATAGCGAGTGCCCTGGGCCGCGAACGCGTCGAGACGAGGCGTGGCCTCGAGCGGGCTCCCGGCAACGCCCAACGTGTCGGCGCGTTGCTGGTCGGTCGTGATCAGAAGTACGTTCATGCGCCTTCGATCGTACGTTGACTCCCGAGGAGAGCACCATGGCGGCACTGCGCACGCCCGACGACCGCTTCGCGGGGCTCCCCGACTATCCGTTCGCACCGAACTACGTCGAGGTCGACGCGGGCGGGATCGAGGGATACGACGGGAGCGGGAACCTTCGCATCCACTATCTCGACGAGGGCCCGGCCCAAGGGCCGGTCGTGTTGCTCATGCACGGCGAGCCGTCATGGAGCTTTCTTTACCGCAAGATGATCCCGGTGCTCACGGCGGCGGGCTTGCGCTGCATCGCGCCCGATCTCGTCGGGTTCGGCCGGTCCGACAAACCGAGCGAGCGCGACGACTACACGTACGCACGGCACGTCGAGTGGATGCGCGCCACACTCTTCGACGCGCTCGACCTGCACGACATCACGTTGGTCTGCCAGGACTGGGGCGGCCTGATCGGCCTGCGGCTCGTGGGCGAGCATCCCGACCGGTTCGCGCGCGTCGCCGTCGCGAACACGTACCTCCCCACGGGCGACACCTCCCCCGGCGACGCGTTCCTCGGGTGGCAGCGCTTCTCCCAGACCGTCGAGGACTTCGGGGTCGGGTTCATCGTCAGTGCCGGGTGCCACACGCCTCCGGAGCCGTCCGTGACCGCCGCGTACGACGCGCCGTTCCCGGACGACACGTACAAGGCCGGCGCGCGCCAGTTCCCGATGCTCGTTCCGACCTCGCCCGACGATCCCGCCTCGGCGGCGAACCGCCGGGCCTGGGAGACGCTACGCGGGTGGACGAAGCCGTTCCTGACGGCGTTCTCCGACCAAGACGCGATCACACGGGGCGCCGACAAGTCGTTCCGGACCGACGTTCCAGGTTGCGAGGGTCAGCCGCACACGACCATCGAAGGCGGCGGCCACTTCCTCCAAGAGGACAAGGGCGAGGTGCTCGCGCAGGTGATCGTCGACTGGTTGTCGTGAGCCCGAAAAGCAGGGACGCCGAGCGCCTCGACGTCTTCGCGTTGCTGGACGAGGTCCAGGCCATCGCGCGTTCGGGTCTGCACTACAGCGACAATCCGTTCGACCGCGAGCGCTACACGAAGCTGCTCGAAGCCGCGGCCCGCGAGTATTCGGCGCGTACCGCGCTCGACGAGGACGCGGTGCGGGAACGCTTCGCGGCCGAGATCGGGTACATCACCGCCAAGGTCGGTGCCGACGCGGCGGTCTTCGACGAACACGACCGCATTCTTCTCGTGCACCGCGCCGACGATCAGAAGTGGGGCCTGGTCGCGGGCTGGGTCGATCCGAACGAGTCTCCCGCGCGCACTGTGGTGCGCGAGCTCGCAGAGGAGGCCGGAATCGGGGCGCGGGTCGACCAGCTCGTCGGCGTGTTCTTCCGGGAAGGACGCGCGGGTGAGCATCCGCACGGCACGGTCGCTGTGGTCTACCTGTGCTCGATGACGGGCGGCGTGCTTCGACCGCAGCTCCACGAGGTCACCGAGGTCGCGTTCCGTGCGATCGACGACGTGCCCACCGCCGACTGGCACCACAACCACGAGCTCCTGGCCCGCGCCGCGTTGGACGCGCACTGGCGCCGACGCGCCGCAATCTGAGCGACCGGAGCCGAGACTCGCGCCGTCAGTCGGCCGCGGGGCCCTGGGCTTCGTCGCAGCCGCCGGCTGCGAGCTGTTCGTCGACATCGATCGCCGACAACACGCGCGCGAGCTCGGCGAGCCGGGTCGCGTCAAGCCGGTCGATGAAGTGCTCGCGCACGCCCCGCACATGCGTGGGCGCGGCCGTGGTCAGCGCCTTCAGGCCGAGCGGGGTCAGGACCGCGTTCGATCCCCGCCGGTCGCTCGGGCAGGGTCGCCGCTCGACGAGGCCGCTCTTCACCAAACCGTCGATCCGGCGGGTGATACCGCTCGGAGAGAGGTGCAGAGTGGCGGCGAGCTCACTCATGCGCACTGCGTGGTCGGGACCCTGCGAGAGGAAGTGCAGAACCTCGTAGTCGCCCATGCTCATGCCGTGCTCGGCCTGGAGCTCGTTGTCGAGCATTGCGAGGATGCCCGTCGATGCCTGGATCAGGCTCCGCCAGGCATCCATCTCCGGCTCGGTGAGCCACCGGACCTCGGGCTCGCTCATGGACTGGATCCTACTTTGGAGATCGGGAATGTTTTTGCGCCCGCAAGCATTGTCTTTACCGTTGCGTCAGCAACCATTGCGCCCGACAAAGATTAGGGGAGTACACCATGGCGAGCACCACGCAGACAACCACGAGCGTTCCCACCGCCGGTACCTACACGCTCGACCCGAGCCACTCGCACGTATCGTTCAGCGCTCGGCACCTCATGGTCACCAAGGTCCGGGGCCGGTTCCCCGTCACCGACGGCCGGCTCGTGATCGCCGAGGAGCCGACCGAGTCGTCGGTCGAGGCAACGATCGACGTAGGCGCGCTCGACAGTGGCGACCCGAAGCGTGACGAGCACCTGCGCTCGGCCGACTTCTTCGACGCGAGCCAGTACCCGACGATCCAGTTCCGCTCCACCAAGGTCACCGACAAGGGTGACGGCGAGTTCACGCTCGAGGGCGAGCTGACCGTCACCGGCAACACCCACGCGGTCACGCTGCAGGGTGAGTACCTCGGATCGCAGGCGTCGCCGTGGGGCGACACCCGCATCGGCTTCACCGCCGAAACCGAGGTCAGCCGCAAGGACTGGGGACTCGAGTGGAACGTTGCGCTCGAGGCCGGCGGCGTACTCGTGAGCGACAAGGTCAAGCTCACGATCGACGCCGAATGGATCCGGGCGTAGATCGGGGCGGGGCGCAATCCGAACTGTAGGCACGCTCACGCACATGTTGGCTGCGAGGCCACAGCGCGGGAGCGTGCCGGCAGTGGGCGGGTCTCGCGCGGTGCGCGTACGCTTGCCCGCATGACGGATACCGTCCGGCTCAACTGGCGCAAGAGCGAGACGCACGGCCTCGAAGCCGACCCGGAACCGCGCCCGATCCGCTACACGCTCTTCTCCACCGACGATCATCTCGTCGAGCCGCCGGGCATGTTCGACGGCCGGCTCACGGCCCGCTTCCAAGACCTCGCCCCCAAGGTCGTCGAGACCGAAGAAGGCCACGAGGTGTGGTGCTTCGACGGTCAGACGTTCTTCCAGGTGGGCCTGAACGCGGTCGTCGGGCGCAAGCGCGAGGACTGGAAGGTCGAACCGACCCGCTTCGACGAGATGCGTCCCGGATGCTTCGACGTCGACGCCCGCATCCGCGACATGGACATCAACGGTGTGTGGGCCTCGGTGAACTTCCCGTCGCAGATCACCGGCTTCTGCGGACGGGTGTTCTCGCGCTGCAGCGATCCCGAGCTCGGGCTCGCGGTGACGCGCGCGTGGAACGACTGGTTCTACGACGAGTGGTACGTGAAGTATCCCGACCGCATCGTCCCCATGGGCATCACGTTCCTCGCCGATCCCGACGAGGCGGCCGCCGAGATCCGGCGCAACGCGGCGCGCGGTTTCACCGCGGTCACGCTCCCGGAATCACCGCACCGCATCGGCATGGAGCCCATCTTCTCGGCCTGGTGGGACCCCATCCTCGCCGCGTGCGCGCAGACCGAGACCGCGGTATGCCTGCACGTGGGGTCGACCGGCGTGGCCGACATGCCGCCGGGCTCCCCGATGGTGCCGCTCGGCGCGACGTTGTTCGGTCAGCTCTCTCTCGGCGCCTGCGCGGAATGGCTCTGGTCGCCGTACCCGGCCAAGTATCCGGACCTCCGGATCGTCATGAGCGAGGGCGGCATCGGTTGGGTCGCGATGCTGATCGACCGGCTCGAGAACATCGTCAATCGCTCGGGCTACGGCGACTACTTCCCGGGCGAGCTGCGCCCGGCCGAGGTCTTGCGCCGGAACTTCTGGTTCTCGACGATCGACGACCCGTCGACGCTCAGCACGAGATACACGATCGGCGTCGAGAACATCACCTTCGAGTCCGACTACCCGCACGGCGATGGCACCTGGCCCGACACCCAGCAGGTGTTCGCCGACGTCTTCGGTGATCTCCCGCCCGACGAGATCGCGATGATCAGCCACGAGAACGCGGCGAAGCTTTTCCGCCACCCGTTGCCGCCTCCGGGCGACCCCCACGCGATCGGAGTCCGACGATGAGCACCACGTACGACGAGCTACTCCTCGAGGCCTACAAGGGCGAGCTGTTCGGCAACGCGATCTTCGGGGAGATGGCGGGCCGCGACGAGTGGCGCGAGCACCGGCCCGCGTTGGAGGCGCTCGCAGCGATCGAACAACGCACGGCGGACACGCTCCGCCCGTTCGTCGACGCGGCGGGGGTCGACGTCGGCGACGTCGAGCAACCTCGTCGCGAGGGCCGCGAGCTCGGCGCCATCGGTGGCAGCTGGGACGGTTTCGTCAAGGCGCTCTTCGATGCGCTCCCGCCGTTCCTCGCGAGCTTCGTACGTCTGCGCGAGCTCGCAGCCGACCCACATGACCCCGCGTTCACGGCTCTCGTCGCGCACGAGCAGACGATCAGCGCGTTCGCGCAGCTCGAGCTGGCCGGTCATCACGACCTCGCGACAACGCTGCTCACGCGTTACCTGGAGACCGCGCCGTGACCACGGCGCGACGGTGACCGAGAAGGTGAACGAGAACACGTATCGCGGCGAGCACGTCCACCTCGAGATCGTCACGCTCTCTGCGGGCGACTCCTACGTGGTCGCGCCCCCGGACGGTCAGGAAGCCGCGCTGGTGCTGCTCGAAGGCGCGGTCACGTTCGAAGGTGAGCCCGCCAAGCGCACGTCGGTATTCGACCAGCGCGCGACCGCGGTGTACCTGCCGCCGGGCGCAGCGATCGAAGTCGACGCGACGAGCGACGCCGAGCTCGCGTTCACGACCACGCTCGGCTACGCGCTCCCGGCTTCCGGCGAGGAACCGACCGTCGTGCATCCCGACGGTGTCGTCGTGCAGCCGCGCGGAAAGCCAGGATGGCAGCGCGACGTGCACGACGTCATCGACGATGCCGTGCCCGCTCGTCATCTGCTCGTCGGGGAGACGTTCAACGAGCCCGGGCAATGGTCGTCGTTCCCGCCGCACAAACACGACGGCGGCGACGACGAACCGGCGTTGGAAGAGGTGTACTACTACCGCTTCGACCGCGAGGGTGGCTTCGGGTTCCAGGGTCTGTACGAGGCGGACGGCCAGGCCGAAGCCGTGTTCCTCAAGCACGGGAGCATCGTCGGCATCCCGCGCGGCTACCACCCCGTCTGCGCCGCCCCCGGCTACCGCCTCTACTACCTGTGGGCGCTGGTCGGAGAGCCCCGCGCCCTCGCGATGCACGAAGACCCCGTCCACCGCTGGCTCAACGCCCCCTGACGCACCC